>JBEARP010000101.1:0-7623 GCA_041163105.1 Pseudomonadota bacterium | reverse complement strand
CGCGCGCGGTAGGCCGCCTGTTCGGGGCTGTAGGCGAGCGCACCCTTGGGGGTGGCAACACCGAAGCGGGCCAGGATTTCCTTGGCCTGATACTCATGAATGTCCATGTCTGTCTCCTCAGGCCGCGTTCTTGAGCGAAGCGGCCGCCGTGGCGCCGCGGTAATATTCGATGGCCGCACCAACGCCCGAGCCCGCCGTCACCGGCACGCCGAGGTCTCGCATCGCCATTTCCGAACCGGCGATGGCCTGCAGACACATGATCTCGTTGAGGTCACCGAGGTGACCGATGCGGAACACCTTGCCCGCCACCTTGTTGAGGCCCATGCCGAGCGACATGTTGTACTTGGTGAAGGCGTGGCGCACGAGGGCGGCACTGTCGAAGCCTTCGGGCAGCATGATGGCGCTGACCGTGTCGGAGTGCCACTTCGGCGCTGCGGCGCAGAGCCTGAGGCCCCAGGCGGAAACGGCCTGGCGGACGCCCTCGGCGAGGCGGAAGTGACGGGCAAAGACATTGTCCAGGCCCTCGGTGAGCAGCAGGTCGGTTGCGGCCCTCAGTGCACGGAGCATGTGGAGCGGCGGGGTATAGGGGAAGAAGCCGTCCTTGTTGGTCTTCATCATGTCTTCGAAGTCGAAGTAGCAGCGGCGCATGGAGGCGGCCTTGCGGGCGGCGAGCGCCTTTTCGGAGACAGCGAGGATGGCGAGGCCGGCGGGCATCATGAAGCCCTTCTGCGAACCCGACACGCAGATGTCGACGTTCCACTCGTCCATGCGGAAGTCGATGGAGGCGAGCGAGCTCACCGCATCAACGAACAGGAGTGCGGGGTGATGCGCATCGTCCATCGCCTTGCGCACGCCGGCGACGTCGCTGGTCACGCCCGTGGCGGTTTCATTGTGGGTGACGAGCACGGCCTTGTAAGCATGCGCCTTGTCGGCCTTGAGCTTCTCCGCGAAGATCTCGACGGGGACGCCCTCGCCCCACGGCACGTCAACGACGTCGACCTCGAGGCCCATGCGGGTGCACATGTCGGCCCACAGCAGCGAGAATTGGCCGAAGCGGGCGATCAGCACCTTGTCGCCGGGCGACAGGGTGTTGGTCATGGCGGCTTCCCAGCCGCCGGTGCCCGATGCCGGGAACAGGAAGACCTGCGCCTTGTCGGTCTTGAACACCTTCTTCACGTCGGCGAAGAGCGGCAGGGTGAAGGCGGGAAGGTCCGGCGCGCGCTGGTCTTCCATCGAAATGTCCATCGCGAGGCGGACCGCCTGCGGAACGTTGGTCGGGCCCGGAATGAAGAGGCCGCGGTGTCCTGGCATCGAGTTTCTCCCTTGTGTTTTGTTGTGTTGTGCTCACCATGGGCGGGAGGAGGCAAATTGAAAACACCCGGAAAACCAGCCTTTCGGCATCCGTTGGGGTGGGATTTTTACCATCTGTTCCGGCTGTAAATTCCACTTGTCAGGGGTTACACCCATCCAATAGGGTGGGTTTATGACAGATATCCGCAGTGTCATCGTCGCCGACCCGAACACCATCATGCTGCAGGCCCTCTCGGAGTTGTTCGAGAGGGACAAGCGCTTCAGCCTGGTTGCAACATCGAAGACGGCCGAGGGCTTCCTCGAATCCTGCCTGCGCGTGCCGGTGGACATCGGCGTCGTCGACTGGACCATTCCGCAGCTCGGCGCCGAGCGGCTGCTCGGAATCCTGCGCGACCGGCCTGATGCGCCGCGAATCATCGTCTATTCGGGGTCCCCCGACCCGGATGTTCCGCGCCGCGCCATGGCGGCGGGTGCCGCGGCGTTTCTCTCACGCGATGCGCCGGAGCAGCAGTTGCTGGATGTGGCCGCCACGGTGGCCGCGGGCCGCATGGTGTTCCCCTACATGGATGTGCGCGGGCTGAAGCGCGACCCGCGCGACAGCCTGACGGAACGCGAAAAGACCATGCTCGCCGCCCTCGCCAAGGGCCGCACCAACACCGAGCTCGCGGCCGAGTTCGACATCTCCATCAACACGGTGAAGTTCCACCTGCGGAACCTCTATGAAAAGCTCGGCCTCAACAACCGCTCGCAGGCCATCGCCTTCTATTATGCCAACGCGGTCTCATAGATGCTCGCCCCCCAACAGAGCTGGGGCCAGGCTTCTCCGGGTCTCCAGAGGCTTTCAGGGGCCTCTGAGAGCCTTTCTGGGTCGTCGAGCTAGGGGGCTAGGGGCCCATCCAAACGACCAAAAGCAATCGTTACAAATCAATCCATGAAGGTGTACGGGCGCGTCAAGAAAGCTGGGTGCCAGCTTTCACTGGCGTGACGGCGGCGGCAGGGATGGGCTGACGCTAGAGCCCCTTTCCTTCCATCCACTGGTCCAGCTTCTGCATCTCGGCATCGCCGAAATACTCCGGCTGGATGAGTGCCTTCCACCCCGCCGCATAATCCCGCGCGGCATAGACATGGCCGCGGCCCTTGGGCACGGTTGTTGCGGTCATCATGTCGAAGGCGAGCTGGATGAAGGTGATGCCCGGATACCAGGTGAGGGCGGGCGACACGCCGGCCCCGCGCGGCGCCTTCATCCAGTCGGGCTCTCTCCGCCACATGTCCGTCTCGAAGAAGGTGATGGCATCGGAGGGATACTGCAGATAGGCGATCTTCACCGGCCCCCAGCCGGGTGCGGCGAGTTCGCTGCGGTCGCCCGCGTTGAAGAAGCGGAACACCGCGGGAGTTCGCGCCTGCGGCAGCCAGGCCGGAGACCCCTTCTCCCGCGTCGTCGTCACCTGGTTCCAGGTGCGGCTGGCAAAGGGTGGGCCGGCCCACAGCGCACCCTCGAAGGGATCGCCCAGCAGCGCATAGGCATCGGTCGCAAGATCGGAATTGAGGGAACCGAGGCTGAGTCCGAACATGAAAAGCCGTGGCCGCTGGTCACGCGGCAGCGAGCGCCAATGGCCGTAGACAGTGTCGAACACCGCTTCCGCCGTCTCCTCGCCATAGATCGGATCGACGAACAGCGTGAGCCAGCTCGGCAGATAGGAGTACTGCACCGACACGGACGCGACGTCCCCAGCCGTCAGAACTTCCAGCGGAAGCATCGCGGCAGGATCGACCCAGCCCGTTCCCGTCGGCGTGGCGATGACGAGGAACTTTCGGCTGAAGGCGTTGGTGCGCTTCAGTTCGGCAAGTGCGAGGTCGGCGCGCTCCTGCGGCGTCTCCGCCGAATTGAGTCCCACATAGATCTGCAGCGGGTCCTTGGCATCGCGCCCGGTGATGGAGGTGATCTCCGCGGCGGTGGGTAGCGAGAGCACGCGCAGGCGGCCCTGGCGGCCAAGGTCTTCCCACTTCACGAGAGAGGCGGCGCTGCCAGCCTTCACCGGATCGGTGGGTTGCGCCTCCTCGGGAGGAATCAATGCATCAACCCTGCGATAGGACGAGTCGAGCCCGCGCAGCAACGCATCGAGCAGGAAGCCGTTGCCGATCGACCAGAAAACCCATGAGGCTGCGACGACGGCAATCAGCACGGCGAGACGCGGCGGCAGCACGTGGCGCAGCGGCGCACCGACGAAATCACGCAAGGCCGCGAAGGACCGCCCCACCAGCATCAGGACCACGATGAGCAGAAGGCCTACGGCCAGCAGCACAAGGGGCCAGCTGTCGCCATTGGGCTGCATGTCGAGTGCCAGGCGCACCTCGTCCTGCCAGGCATCGCCCTTGAAGGCCGCGGCCATCATGATGACGATGGCGGCGATGGCAGAGAGCACGCGAACGGGCTTCATCAGCAGGCGGGGCAGCAATGGCAGACCAAGCCATGCCCACAAGGCAACAAAGGCCACCGCAAGCGCATAACCGGCGCTGAAGCACAGCCCGCCGATGGCGCCTTGCAACAGCCCGTCACGCGGGATGAGGCTCGGCGTCAGTGCTGCCGCCCAGAACAGCGCGCCCAGGATCAACCCCGCAGCCGAAAGAGGCCCCATCAGGCGGTGATACAGTGCAAGCGTGAGCTTCTTCATCAGGCGACCATCATTGAAATTCGGTGGCGAGCAAGCCATTCGGGCACCGCCGCTGTCAAGCGCAACATGACGGGGAAATCAGCGGTCCCAACGCATCGCAAAGGGATTCGGCATGCTGTCTTCTAATGTTCGAAAAACCATGCCGGCGCGGAGCATCTCGCCAATGCCGCAGTGCTTGTCCTGTCGCTGCCGGCAGGCATGCAGGACTGAACCCCGCGCCCACGCCCAACGGCAACAGGCATGGCCTCACTTGATGGGCGGATCATCCTCCAGCGGCACGCGGGCCTCTTCCTCGAACTGCTTCTTGCGCTTTGGGTTGAAGGCATAGACGAGCACGGCCACGAAGGCGACCGGCACCGCCCAGAGCCACCATGCGGACAACATGCTCTCGATCATCTCCATCTCCTGTCCACGTCCGCTATGACGAGACCATGAAACGCGGCGTTGATGCAATTTCTTTTGCGGCATCCGACGCGCATCGGGAACAGGCGCAGAGTGCCAGGACGCACCACGGCCAGGAGCATGCACGCGCGACTCCCTTGCTCCATCCTCGGTTGACAGGCGAGGCTACCGCCCTAATGTCCCGGCTCATGTCCGACCCCCTAAATCCAGAGATTCGAGCAATCCTGAATGTCGACAGTCCGTCCGCCGAAGGTTTCAGTCACAATCCCCGTCTATAACGGTGAGGCCCACCTGGCGGAGACCATCGCGTCCGTTCTGGCCCAATCCTGGGGAGACTTCGAACTGGTCATCTGCGACGACCACTCTACGGACGGATCGCTTGACGTCGCAGCCGCGTGCATGGACGATCGGATTCGAATACTGCGCAGTGACAGGAACCTCGGCTTTGGGGGAAACTGGAACCGCTGCCTCGCCGCGGCACAAGGCAGATACATCAAGATCCTGCCACAGGACGACCTTCTGCACCCGGATTGCCTCAGCAAGCAGGCACAGGTGCTGGAGAGCGATGCTGCCGGCGAGGTGGCGCTGGTTTTCTGTGCGCGCGACATCGTCAGTCCGTCGGGCAAATCCCATCTGACGCGTCGCCTGGCAGGCAAGACCACGCGCTACACCGGGGCCGGTATTGCCAAGCTGACGGCCAAGCTGGGAACCAACCCCATTGGTGAGCCCGGTTCCGTCCTGTTCAGACGCACGGCCGCCCAATCCGCTGGTGGATTCAACGGTGCCCGTCTCTTCGTCATCGACATCGAATACTGGCTCCGCCTTCTCAGCCATGGGAGTGCTGTCTACCTGCCTGACGTGCTTGCCAGCTTCCGCGTCTCACGCAGCTCGCACAGCGTGCGCATGGCCCGTCACCAGGCCTCGGAGTTCAAGGCCTTTCTGACAGAGCTGAAAGAAGCGGGTCACTACCCGCTGAGCGATGGCGACATCAGATTGGGCGGTCTGATGGCGACGCTGAACAGCCTGGGAAGGTCTGTCTACTACCGCCTGACGATGGGGGCGACGTCATGAGTTCTGACTTCAACGCGACATATGCCACCGAGCAGATCCGCCGCCGTTCTTCGCTGCCGCGGCGGATCGTGAAGGCCGGGTATCTGGCAAATCTCACCCGCCGGTTCGACGGGCCAACCATCGATCTCGGATGCGGCGCAGGCCAGCTGCTAGAGCGTTTGCCACCAGGCTCGGTGGGACTCGAACTCAATGACGCCCTGCTTGAGCATTTGAAGCGGCTTCACCTTGACGTCCTGAAGTATGACGCCCTGGTGGATGACTTCTCGCTCAGCCCGCTGTTTGACAGCGGCCGTGGCCCCTACCGCCATCTCGTCTGCGCGCATGTCATCGAGCATTTCAACAACCCGGCACATGCCGTTCGCAACTTGCTGCTCAGTGGCGGGAGGTTGGGGCTGGAAACCATGGTGTTCGTCGTTCCGGGCAAGAAAGGCTTCAGCTCCGATGCGACACACAGGATGTTCGTCACCGAGGACTACATCCGGGCACAGAATCTTGCCGAGTGCGCACCGTTTCGCCTCGCAGCGGTGGAGTATTTTCCGGGGAATTCCCGATGGCTGGGCGATTGGTTCGCCTATCACGAATGCATTCTGACATGGCGGCGCTGAAGCTTCCGCCAACGAGGCAGATCATCCGCTTCCTCGCGGCCGGAGCGATCAACACCGGTTTCAGCTATTCCATTTATGCGGTCTGCCTCTGGCTCGGGATTGCTTACCCGCTGGCCAATCTGGCCGCGATGATTGCGGGCGTTCTCCTCGGCTTCATGACGCAAGGACATTTCGTCTTTCGAAGACTTGAAGGCCGCCGCTTTCCGTCCTTCGTTCTCTCATGGCTGGCGCTGTGGGGACTTAACGTCTTGTTGATCGGCCTGCTTCTGCCCTTCACGCGCGAAAGTGCCTATCTGGCGGGCGCCACTGCCCTGATTGTCATCGTGCCGCTGTCGTTCCTGGTCCAGAAGCATCTGGTGTTCGGCGGTGGATCCGATCGATGAAGTAGCGGGGGCGGCGCTTGGCCTCAAGATAGAGTTTTCCGACATACTCACCGATGATCCCAATGCCGATCAGCTGGACGCCGCCGAGAAAGTAGATGGGCAGTACGGTGGATGCCCAGCCTGGCACCAGTTGTGCGTGAGTCAATGCGCCGATCAGTATCCACGCACCCAGCACCAGCGTGGCCAGCGACACAGCGAAGCCAAGGGCGCTGATGAGGCGCAATGGCAGGACCGAGAACGAGGTGATGGCGTTAAGCCCAAGTCCGATCATGCGCCGCAGCGGATATTTGGACTGTCCGGCAAAACGCACATTCCGGTCATAGAGCACCGTCTCGGACCTGAAACCGAGCAGCGGGATGATGCCGCGCAGATAGAGGTTCACCTCCTGGTACTCGGCGAGCGCATTCACCGCGCGGCGGCTGAGCAGCCGGAAGTCGGCATGGTCCGACACCGTCTCCACACCCAGCATGCGAAGCAGCCTGTAAAAGACTTTTGCCGATCCCAGCTTGAAGAGCGAATCGCCGTCACGACTGCGGCGGACGCCATAAACGATGTCAGCCCCGTGCGCGAATTTCTCCACCATCTGTTCGATCGCGGCAACATCGTCCTGGAGATCGGCGTCGATGGAGATCACGGCATCGCCGTCCGCGGTCTCGAGCCCGGCAATCAGCGCAACCTGGTGGCCACTGTTTCGTGACAACCTGATGCCCACGACGGGGCTGCCCGCATCCACGGCTTGCGCAATCATCGGCCAGGTATCGTCGCGGCTGCCGTCATCGACAAAGAAGATGCGGCTTGCCGCCGAGATGGACCCACGGGACTGGAGCCCGGCCAGCAGCGCCTCAAGCCGCCGCAGCGTCTCGGGAAGAACCTCCGCCTCGTTGTAGCAGGGCACGACGATCGAGAGGTTGGGTGAAGCTGCCATGTCCGTTACGGTTCTCGAGGCTTTGGTGCACAGATCGAGCGATGTTATGCGTCACTTTGGCGACGTTGCAAGCGGCGATTGTGCGATGTGTCCGCGCGCGGCTCAGCGCGGGAGGCTTAAAGCCTCGAGGGATGCCCAGTCATCCGCCGGCAGGACGCGCGCTGGCTCATTCACATCGCGCGTCCACACGTAGAGACCGAGGAAGGGCGCCGGCCCGACCTTCGTGAGGTGTGGCTGCAGCGGTGGGTTCCAGA
>JBEARP010000100.1:0-2567 GCA_041163105.1 Pseudomonadota bacterium | reverse complement strand
CGGGCCATGGCCCGGAGCGTCTCTTCGCTCACGTGGTGCTCGATCCCCTCGGAATCGATCCGGGCGGTTTCCTCGGAGACGCCCAGTGCCAGAAGGAAGGCCTCGACGATCTTGTGCTTCCGCCGGCCGTCCTCGGCCATTTTCCAGCCTTCGCCGGTGAGGAAGATGGAGCGGTAGGGTTCCTGGGTGACGAGGCCGGCGTCCTGCAGGCGCTTCAGGGTCTTGACTACGGTGGCATTGGCCACGCCCAGCCGCATGGCGACGTCGGAGCCGCGCGCCTCGCCCTTTTCGTCGATCAGGTCGGCGATCAGTTCGACATAGTCCTCCGCCAGTTCGGAGGAGTGATCGGCCCTGATCCTCTGGAAGGCGGCAGAGCGTATCTTGGACGCGCCTGGTTTTTTCGTCCGCTGCGGCAATGGGGGCTCCTCGACGGACCGAGAATTAGCCCATTGCAATAGGTTTAGCCAATGCTAAACTTTCCACGATGACCGACCGCGCAAGCATATCCGCCCAACCGCCCGAGGAACGGGGCTGGCGCCGCAGCCGGGGCGAACCGCCGCTGGTCGACGTGTTCCGCACCGTGCGGGTGACGGACACGGGCTCGCTGTTCCGCCGCGCCATGGCCTTCGTCGGGCCGGGCTTCCTCGTCGCGGTGGGCTACATGGACCCGGGCAACTGGGCCACCTCCATCGCCGGTGGTGCGCAGTTCGGCTATGCGCTGCTCACCGTGGCGCTGATGTCCAACATCATGGCGATCATCCTCCAATCGCTGTGCGCGCGGCTTGCCATCGGCTCCGGCCGCGACCTCGCGCAGGCCTGCCGGGACGCCTTCCCGCGCCCTGTGGCGTGGATCCTCTGGGTCTTCGCCGAGATCGCCATCATCGCCACCGACATCGCCGAGGTGGTGGGCACCGCCATCGGCCTCAACCTGCTGTTCGGCATCCCGCTGGAACTGGGCGTCATCATCACGGCGCTGGACGTGTTCCTGATCCTGTGGCTACAGCGCCTGGGCTTCCGCTGGATCGAGGCCTTCATCATCACGCTTCTCGGCGTGATCTTCGTCTGCTTCCTGCTGCAGATCGCCATGGCCGACCCGGACTGGGGCCAGGTCATCCGCGGCTTCGCGCCGACCGTCGAGATCGTCAAGAACCCGGCCATGCTCTATCTGGCGCTTGGCATCATCGGCGCCACCGTGATGCCCCACAACCTCTATCTCCATTCCGGCATCGTCCAGACGCGGGCCTATGGCGAAAGCCTTCTCGAAAAGCGCCAGGCGCTGCGCTTCGCCACCTGGGATTCAACCACGGCGCTGATGTTCGCGCTGCTGATCAACGCCTCGATCCTCATCCTGGCCGCCGCCACATTCCACGCCGGGGGCCACAGCACGGTGGCCGAAATCGGCGAGGCGCATTCGATGCTGGCCCCGCTGGTGGGCTCGCTTCTGGCGCCAAAGCTGTTTGCCATCGCGCTGCTGTGCTGCGGGCTGAACTCCACCGTCACAGCCACCATGGCGGGCCAGATCGTGATGGAGGGCTTCCTCGACATCCGGCTTCCCGCCTGGGCGCGGCGCCTCATCACCCGCATCGTGGCCATCGTGCCCGCGGCGGCCGTGACCCTTTATTACGGGGCGGAGGGCACGGGCATGCTGCTCATCCTCAGCCAGGTGGTGCTGGCCTTCCAGCTGCCTTTCGCCATTGTTCCGCTGGTGATGTTCACCCGCGACCGGGCGAAAATGGGCGCCTTCACCGCGCCCGGCTGGCTGACCGGGCTGGCGGGGCTGATCGCCATCATCATCATTTCCCTCAACGTCAAGCTGCTGTGGGACCTGGCAACGGGCTGACCGCCTGTGGGCGAAACCGGCGGGGCCAAGGCAGCATCTTGCAGACTCGTGTCCGCCTCCTTAAAGACCCGCCATGCAAGACCGTATCCTGATCATCGACTTCGGCTCCCAGGTCACCCAGCTCATCGCCCGGCGCATTCGCGAGGCGGGGGTTTACTCGGAGATCGTTCCCTTCCAGTCCGCCGAAAAGGCGCTGGACTGGACGGGGCTCAAGGGCATCATCCTGTCAGGCGGCCCCGCCTCGGTGCATGAGGGCGGCAGCCCGCGGGCCCCGGACCGCGTCTTCACCCGCGGCCTTCCCGTTCTCGGCATCTGCTATGGCGAGCAGACCATGTGCGCCCAGCTGGGCGGCAAGGTGGAGGCCTCCGATCACCGTGAATTCGGCAAGGCCTTCGTCGAGGTGAAGGAGCCCAACGCCCTGTTCGACGGCGTGTGGGAAAAGGGCGAGCGCCACCAGGTGTGGATGAGCCACGGCGACCGCGTCACCGCCATCCCCTCGGGCTTCAAGGCCATCGCAACATCCGAGGGTGCGCCCTTCGCGGCCATCGCCGACGAGCAGCGCCAGTTCTACGCCACGCAGTTCCACATGGAAGTCGTGCACACGCCGGATGGCGCCAAGCTGCTGGCCAACTTCGCGCGCGACATCTGCGGCTGCAGGGGCGACTGGTCGATGGCGCACTTCAAGTCGGAGATGGTGCACAAGATCAAGAAGCAGGTCGGCCTCGAC
>JBEARP010000099.1:0-17768 GCA_041163105.1 Pseudomonadota bacterium | reverse complement strand
GCACGGCAAGTCGGTTGCCGCGTGGCGTGATGTCGACACCCAGGCGGTGCTCAAGCACCGCCAAGTTTTCGTCGTGCTCGCCGCAGAGCAATGATAACAACCGGTTATCGTCGAAGGAAAGGGTGAGAATATCCGAGACTTCTTGTCGGGAGCCTGGTGTTTGGCTGCCGATCTGGGCCGCAGTGACGGGTGGATTCAAGGAATCGATTCTCCGTGTTTAGACTGCCCGGACATAATGGCCCGAAAGACTGTTGGTTCCAACCCCCGATATATGGGTATCCACGATCGTTCCGATAAGTGTGCTCGCTGCCTGCAGGTGAACCGGCTGGAGATATGGTGAACGCCCGACAAGTTGCCCCGGGTCACGCCCCGCCTTTTCAAGGAGCACCGGTAACGTGCGCCCGACCATGCCCACGTTGAAAGCGGTCTGCTGGGAATGGATTAGCGCCTGCAGTTCTTGTAACCGGCGCGACTTCACCTCCTCGGGAACCTGTTTTTGGCTCTCGGCTGCCGGCGTGCCCGGTCGCGAGGAGTATTTGAATGAGTAGGCACTGGCATAGCCGACTTCCCGCACAAGAGATAGTGTCGACTCGAAATCATCATCCGTTTCCCCTGGAAAGCCGACGATGAAATCGCCGGAAATCGCCATGTCGGACTTGATAGATTTGATGCGCTGGATGAGGCGAAGATAAAATTCGGCCGTATGGCCTCGGTTCATCGCTTTAAGTATCGTATCGCTACCAGATTGTACTGGCAGATGCAGATAGGGCATCAGCTTCGCATTCTCAGCGTGTGCGGCGATCAAGTCGTCCGTCATGTCGCGGGGGTGGCTCGTCGTGTATCTGAGCCTCTCGATACCGTCGATCCTTGACAGTTCGGCGACCAGCCCCGCGAGGCCAGTGCTGCGCCCCCGCGCATCCACCCCGTGATAGGCGTTGACGTTCTGACCCAACAGGGTCACTTCCTTCACGCCCTGGGAAGCCATCCTGCGCGCCTCCTCCAGAACCTGCTCCACGGGGCGCGAAAACTCAGCACCTCGGGTGTATGGCACCACGCAGAAGCTGCAGAACTTGTCGCAGCCCTCCTGAACCGTCAGGAAGGCGGCGATGGACTTCCGCGGCACAGTGCCGACATTGAGCCCCTCGAACTTGTCCTCGACGGGAAACTCGGTCTCGACCACGGCATTTCCCGAAGCGCGTCGCCGCGCCAGCAATTGCGGCAGTCGATGGTAGGTCTGGGGACCAAAAACGAGGTCGACGGCGGGCGACCGCCTCACGATTTCCTCGCCCTCGGCTTGGGCGACGCAGCCGGCAACGGCGATCAGCATCTCCGCGCCCTCCCCGGCCCGGTCGTTCTTCATCCGGCGGAGCTTTCCCAGTTCGGAATAGACCTTCTCGGCCGCCTTCTCGCGGATGTGGCAGGTGTTGAGGATGACGAGATCCGCGTCCTCCGGCACGGCCGTCTCGGCATAGCCCAGTGGCCCGAGCACATCGCGCATGCGCTCGCTGTCATAGACGTTCATCTGGCAGCCATAGGTCTTGACGAAGACCTTCTTGGGGGCGGTATCCATGGGCCGATGGGTCTAGCGGATTTTGGCCGGGGGGTGAAGCGCCAGCACAAGTCCTTGGCGCACTTGTTCCTCAGCGTGGCGGGCCAGAGCCTTGCGATTCAGTTCCCCGCCGAGTGAAAGCGGTGGGTGGCAGACAATCGTGACCTCGATCGGCCCGTTGCGCAGCGCGCCAAGCAGATGCGGAATGAGGTCCATGTCGCCATACCACGCATAAGCGGGCAGCAGGCGGCGGTTCATTGGAAGGTTGCGATGACCCCGATAGGCAAGAGAAACCGGCTGGACGAGTACGCCGGGAAATTCGGCCGCCGCGAAGAGGGAGCTTTTGAACGGCAGCACGCTGCGTCCATCTCCTGAGGTGCCCTCTGCAAACAGCACCATCATGTCACCATTTCTCAGCCGCTCGCGCATGTGGTCACGGGACCCACCTGCCGCGTGCCGGCGACCGCGGTCGACAAAGACGGTGCGCTGCAGCCGCGCAAGACTGCCGAAGAAAGGCCAGCCGGCGACCTCACTCTTCGCCACGAAGGAGACCGGAGCAACCGAGCTCAGCACGATGATATCGATCCAGCTCACATGGTTGCTCGCCAAAAGCAGTGGGCCGTGCTGGGGAATTTCGCCCATCACCTCTACCCTCACCCCTAGAATGCGGCAGATGAGCCGATGGTAGTACATGGGAAAGGTCATTGCCATGCGCGGCCAGAACCAGATGAAAAGTTG
The DNA here is from genome assembly GCA_041163105.1 of Pseudomonadota bacterium. GTDB lineage: Bacteria > Pseudomonadota > Alphaproteobacteria > Rhizobiales > Aestuariivirgaceae > Aestuariivirga. The sequence continues at coordinate 15,481 of JBEARP010000099.1, read as the reverse complement.
CTGCAGCGGCATCAACGGAAGGGTGAGCGCCACAAAGAGGGCAATCACCATCCAGGGCCTGGCCATGTTCACTGACCCAGCTCGCAGCGCAGGATGATGGCATCCTCAGTGCCGCTGTCGCGCTTGTAGTATCCCTTCCGTCGTCCCGCCTCGCGGAAGTCGAATGAAGCATAGAGCTTCTGCGCGGCAAGGTTGGACGTCGCGACCTCAAGAAAAACAGTCCGCAGGCCACTTGCCGCAAGCGTGTTCAACTGGCGTGCGAGCAACAGGCGTGCCACACCTCGTCGCTGCACGAACGGCCGCGTGCCGATGCTGATCACCTCAGCTTCGTCCGCCGCGCTGCGGGTTACGAGAAAACCAAGCGGCTCCCCCCCCTCCAAAGCGATGATCGCATCCGCGCCGGGCGATCCCAGAAGGTCGGTGAATGATGCAACGCTCCAGCCATCATCGAAGACCTCCCCATGCAGCCTCGAGAGAAGATCAGCAGCCTCCTGCCCTGCGCGCACGATGTTCGCCTCGCTGATCTGTCTCAGCGGCGCTTGCTGCGGCTTCACATCCGGGGCACGCAGGTAGACCGGCAGGGGCAATGGGCCTGGTAGAATGGTTGCTGCCAAGGTGGCAAACCTTGCCGCCACCGGCAGATCTCCTGCTGAAGACAGTACCAGGTCGGTTCGGCCTCCTGCCGTCTGGACGCCACGCGCGGCTGTGCCCAGGACGATGGTACCTGCCTCGGTTCGTGCCGCCACATCCTTGGCGGATGTTATGTGGGGTCCAATGAGCTGCTTGCGACTCGCGTCGAAGAATGCCGCATAGACTTCATCATTGCGCGCATCGGATACCACGAGCAGGGGCGAGACTGCTGCCTCGTTGGCGGCGATGGCTGAAAGAGTGTCGATACCGACCACGGGAATTCCCGTTGCCTGTGCCAGCCCGCGGGCGAAGGCGATTCCGATGCGCACGCCGGTAAATGTCCCCGGTCCGATGGTCACTGCAATGCGGTCGATCTGTGAAAACCGGAGATCGGCGGTTTTCATCACCTCAGCCACCATGGGCGGCAGCGCCTCGGCGTGGCCACGCTCCATCTGCACATAGGCTGCCGCCATAGGCAACCTGCTGCCCGTGTCGATGACGGCGGCAGAGCAGGCGCCCATGGCGGTGTCGAGGCTCAGGATCTTCATGGTGCGGCGTGATAGGCCGCCCCGGGGCATCGCGTCAAACGGCGCGCACTTCGCTCACTTCCGGCACGAAGTGGCGGAGCAGGTTCTCGATGCCGTGCTTGAGCGTGGCCGTTGAGGAGGGGCATCCCGCGCAAGAGCCCTTCATGTTGAGGAAGACAACCCCCTCGCGGAAGCCCTGGAAGGTGATGTCACCGCCGTCCTGGGCCACGGCCGGGCGAACGCGCGTGTCAAGCAACTGCTTGATGGTGTTTACCACCTCGGCGTCGCTCTCCTCAAAGAACTCGTCGCCCGGGGCCTCGGCGCTTGGCGACTCGCCCAGCAGCACGGGCTCGCCAGACAGATAGTGATCCATGATCAAACCGAGGATGGCCGGCTTCATGTGCTGCCATTCCGCACCGGAACGAGTGACGGTGATGAAGTCCTGTCCGAGGAACACGCCCGCCACGCCACCCACCGAGAAAAGCTTCTGCGCCAGTGGCGATTCCGCTGCCGCGTCCGCGTCGCGGTAGTCGCGCGTGCCGCCGGGCAGAACCGGCTTGCCGGGCAGGAACTTCAGCGTGGCAGGATTGGGAGTGGCTTCAGTCTGGATGAACATGTCCGATTCCTATACTCGGGAATGTATAGCCCGAGTTTAGAATCATTTCAAACTGTTCCCGGGAAGTCTTTCTCCCCAACTCCTAGGAGACGATGAAACCAACGATTTCGCGCGCTTTCCGCGTGATCGGAGCCGCAATTGCGCGGGCCCGTTCAGAGCCGTCTCTCAAGATGCTTTCAACGTAAGGCCGATCAGCCTGCAACCGCTTGGTTTCCTCTCCCACCGGGCTCAGCTTTGCCACCGCCAGGTCGGCAAGCGCATTCTTGAAGGCCGAGAACTGCCCACCGCCATATTGCCCCAGTACATTTTCGACACTTTCTCCGGAGAGTGCGGCGTAGATGCCTGTCAGGTTATCGGCCTCAGGGCGGCCCTTGAGCCCTTCGGATTCCGTCGGCAACGGTTCGGTATCGGTTTTGGCCTTGCGGATCTTCTTGGCGATTGTGTCGGCATCATCCGTCAGGTTCAGGCGGGAAAGGTCGGATGGATCCGACTTCGACATCTTCTTCGTACCGTCACGCAGGCTCATGACCCGGGTCGCCGGACCTGTGATGTAGGGCTCGGGCGGCACAAAGAACACGCCGTCGTCGAAACCTGCCCCCTTTATGGCGTCCTGATAGTCGATGTTGAACTTGTTGGCGATGTCGCGGGCGAGCTCGAGGTGCTGCTTCTGGTCCTCCCCCACCGGCACATGGGTGGCGTGATAGCCGAGAATGTCGGCCGCCATGAGAACGGGATAGGTGTAGAGGCCAACCGACGCAGCTTCCTTGTCCTTGCCCGCCTTCTCCTTGAACTGGGTCATGCGGTTCAGCCAGCCGATGCGGCCCGAGCAGCCGAGTATCCAGGCCAGTTCCGCATGCTCGGCCACTTGGCTTTGGTTGAAAATGATGCTCTTTCTCGGGTCGAGCCCGCAGGCAAGATAGGCTGCGGTCACGTCGACGATGGCCCGCCGCAGTTCCTTGGGGTCCTGCCACACGGTGATGGCGTGCATGTCCACCACACAGTAGATGCACTCATGCGTGTCCTGCATGTGGATCCAGTTCAGCATGGCGCCGAGGTAATTGCCGAGATGCAGGTTACCGGTCGGCTGCATGCCGGAAAACACGCGCGGGACGAACTTGGACATCAGGAACCCTCTCCTTCGGAAGCGGGCTGCTTATGCCCGCAATCGACGGCCCTGAAAAGAGCCTCGCACATGGCTTGCCTTCCCGGACATTGCACGGTCTAAACGGGATCATGCCAGAGCTTCCGGAAGTCGAAACCGTCATGCGGGGCCTGAAGCCCGTCCTCGAGGGTCAGCGGATCGCGGCTGTGGCCTTAAGGCGCGCCGGTCTTCGCTTTCCCTTTCCCGAGCGGTTTTCCGAACGGCTGTCCGGGCATCGCATCACCGGGCTGTGGCGGCGGGCGAAATACATTCTGGCTGGGCTCGATTCCGGCGAGGTGCTCCTCATCCACCTTGGCATGACCGGTCGGTTCACGGTGTTTTCGGGGCAGGGCACACACAACCTGGGCGAATTCTACTTTGAAACGGCAGCCGGGGAGTCGGGGCAGGGGCCACATGACCACGTGGTCCTGTCGCTCGAAAACGGAACGCGTGTAGTCTATACTGACCCTCGCCGCTTCGGCATCATGGACCTGTTTCCTGAGGCGGAGACCGGATCTCACAAGCTTCTCGCCGGCATCGGGGTGGAGCCACTCGGTAACGCCTTCAGCGCGGACTATCTGGCTGGTCGCTTCCGCGCCAAGGCGGCACCGCTGAAGGCCGCCCTCCTCGACCAGCACATCATCGCCGGCCTCGGCAACATCTATGTCTGCGAGGCTTTGTTTCGAGCTGGACTGTCGCCGCGCCGCAAGGCGCGGACCCTGGTAAGAAAGAAGGGCTTCGACCCGCGCCTCGGCGAACTGGTACGCCACATCCGCGAGATACTGGGCGAAGCCATCGGGGCCGGGGGCTCCACCTTGCAGGATTTTGCCCATACCGATGGGGCATCCGGCGCCTTCCAGCAGCGGTTTCTGGTCTATGACCGCGAGGGCGATCCCTGCCTGAATTGTGGAGCACCCATTGAAAGGCTTGTGCAGTCGGGCCGATCGACATTCTATTGCCGTCACTGCCAGAGATAGGACTTAACCCATGGCCTACCAGAACATCATCATCGAAACCCGCGGCAAGGTTGGCCTCGTCACGCTCAACCGTCCGCAGGCGCTCAACGCGCTGAACGAGACGCTGATTGCCGAACTGAACGATGCGCTAGCCGGTTTCGAGTCGAATCCGGACGTCGGCTGCACTGTCATCACCGGCAGCGAAAAGGCCTTCGCAGCAGGTGCTGATGTGAAGGAGATGGCGGAAAAAACCTATGTCGAATCCTATCTGGGCAAGTTCCTGGACGGCTGGACGCGCATTTCGGAAACCCGCAAGCCGGTGATTGCGGCGGTCTCAGGCTTCTGCCTCGGCGGCGGTCTGGAACTGGCGATGATGTGCGACATCATCATCGCTTCCGAAACGGCACGCTTCGCCTTGCCTGAAATTACGCTGGGCATCATGCCCGGAGCAGGCGGCACCCAGCGCCTGCCGCGCTTCATCGGCAAGGCCAAGGCGATGGACCTGATCCTTACCGGACGCATGATGGATGCGGCGGAGGCCGAACGATGCGGTCTCATCGCGCGGGTCGTGGCGCCCGAGAAGCTGCTGGATGAGGCGCTGGCAGCTGCCGCCCGTATTGCCGGATACTCCCTGCCCATCGTCATGATGGCCAAGGAAACCGTGAACCGCGCCCAGGAATCCTCGCTCGCCGAGGGAGCCCGCTTCGAACGTCGCCTGTTCCTCTCCATGTTTGCGACCGAGGACCAGAAGGAGGGCATGAAGGCCTTCATCGAAAAACGGAAGCCCAACTTCCACAACCGCTGACTTTTTTACGTTAGGTAAATTAGGCATCCCTTTTCAAAACCAGCGAAAACTGGGTCTTCAGAAGTAACGCATTATTGGCGGAATAATCACTCAAAAATTGTGCAAAGATCAACATTCTGCTACCCCAAGATACCAAAAGTTGCATATCGCGGGGTTTTCAGGATGTCAGCCAAGTTCAAGCCGAAGGTCAATCTCACGCCGGGCGCGCAGGCCCGTGTGGCCTTCATGCGCTTCGGCCTCGGCCCCAAGGCCGGGGTGGCGCCACGGCTCGCCGCCGCGGATGGTGAGGCCTTTCAGGCGTGCCTGAACGAGATCCAGAACCCGGCGGCCCTCCTCATCCCGGAGGCCGAGGTCAAGACATACGGCACCGATACCAAGGCCGACTTGATCCTCGACTATGCCAGTTGCTGCCGCTTCGGGTCGGTCTGGAGAGACCCCGCCACAACAGGCTTCCAGCCGCAAGCGAGCCAGGTCATCGAGGCTGAACAGGCGGTCGCCTTTGCCAAGTCGCTAGAACCGGAGGTTGGCTTTGCCGAGCGTCTGGTCCAGTTCTGGTCGAACCACTTTTCCGTCTTCGCCGGAAAAAGCGGCATGGTGGAGGCCACCGCTGGCCATCTCGAGCGGGCGGTCATTCGCCCCCGGGTGTTGGGGAAATTCTCCGATCTGCTGAAGGCCGTCTACACCCATCCGGCCATGATCTGCTACCTGGACAACCAGAGTTCCGTCGGACCGAAATCGCCCAATGGCCTCAAGACCAAGAGGTCATACAACGAGAACCTCGCCCGCGAAATCCTCGAACTACACACACTGGGCATCGACGGCGGCTATACTCAGGCCGACGTGACAGCCTTCGCCATGATCCTCACTGGCTGGACGCAGTACCCCGGCTATAGCGCGAAGGATGTCATTCATCCGAAGGCGGGGCAGTTCTATTTCGAGCCGACTTTCCACGAACCTGGGCCCCAGACAGTGCTCGGCGTCACCTACAGCCAGTCCGGAATGGACCAGGGCCTGGCAGTGCTCGGCTCCCTGGCAAAGCACCCCGCCACTGCCCAGCATATTGCCTACAAGCTCATTCGCCATTTCGTGGCGGATGAGCCGCCGCCCCAACTCGTGGCTTTCCTCGCGAATTTGTTCCGCGTCACCGGCGGAGATCTCCAGATGATGGCAAAGGCGTTGATCAGCCTGCCCCAGTTCTGGACCGAGCCGATGGCCAGGGTAGTGAAACCTGTTCCATGGCAGATGTCGATCCTCCGCGGCACGGGCGTGAGCAAGCAAACGGTCCTCACACGCACGGACGTCGGCGGCCGTTTGACCTACACAACGGCACGCAGCTTTCAATGGTGGGCTAACGTTCTTGGCCAGAGCATGTGGAGAAACATCACACCAGACGGTTCCCCGGATGAGAATTTCTTCTGGATGAATGCCAACTCCGTTCGCATCCGAAAAGATGTCGCGTCTGCCACCTTCAGCATTGCGTACCCGAACGGCAAGTCTCCGAAACCTCCCACGGCTATCGCCGCCGATCTTCTATCCGGCTTCCGCTCTGATGCAACCGCGTCCGCCATGGCCGAACTGGAGAAGAAGAAGTTCGCTGACGGCGCTCTTCTCGCCATGCTGTTCGTTTCCCCAGAATACATTCTTAGGTGACATCCATGTCAGACCATGACCACGACCACGAGATACCCCCCCTGCCACAACATCTGATCGATGAAGCTGAAGGAGGATGCGAGGAATCGCGCCTCCTCATCAACCGGCGCAGCCTACTGGGCATGTCGGCAGGCCTCTTTGCCTGGGCCCATATACCACGGCATGCCGAGGCGGCTGGAACCGAACCGCGCCTACTCATCGTCATCTTGCGCGGCGGCATGGATGGTCTGCATGTCGCCGTTCCGCTGAACGATCCAAACTACGCGAAGTTGAGAGGCAATCTTGCATTCGACACGAGCAAGATGCTCCCTCTTACTTCTGAATTCAGCATCAACCCCATCATGCCGAACTTCCAGAAGATGTTCCTCGCGAAGGATGCCTCCTTGGTTCAGGCCATCGCTCCGCCCCTGCGCCGCCGATCACATTTCGAGGCCCTCTACAACATCGAGTCCGGCCTGCCCGGTGCAGGGCCGCGGTCCTCGACGTCAGGATGGCTGAACCGCCTGCTCCAGCAGTTGCCGGTAGGCAATGCGGTGCAGATGGATGCTCTGCACATTGGACCCACACCCATGATCCTGGCGGGTGCCGCGCCGGTTCTGTCGTGGACGAATGTTTCGAAATACCACACACAACTGAATGAACCGCTCGTGAGTCTTTACAAGAACACGGATCCAAGGCTTGCGGAGCTGCTGCAGCGTGGACTGCTGGCTGATAGCCTTGCCACATCCGGCACCACCGCCGCAACACAGTCGGCGGACAAGGGGATCAGCGCGGTCCGCTTAAACTTCCGCGGCGCGGCCCGCATGATGCGCGCGCCGACAGGGCCACGCATTGCCGTCCTCGATATCGGTGGATGGGATACCCATGTCAGCCAGACTTCCATTCTTTCGAGCAAGCTGTCCGATCTCGATTCGGCCATGCAGGATTTCCGCAACGAGATGGGTGCTGCCTGGGCCAATACAGCGGTGATCTGCGTCACCGAGATGGGTAGGACTGCTGCCGTCAATGGAAGCGGCGGCACAGACCATGGCGACGCATCCATTGCCTTTCTTCTGGGCGGTGCCATTGCAGGTGGCAAGGTCTGGGGCGACTGGCCTGGCCTCGCCAATGCCAGCCTGACCGACGGCAGGTCGCTGAAGGCCACGACGGACATGCGCGCGGTCTTCAAGGGCCTTCTCGCCGATCATCTTGGGGTGCCCACGTTCATCCTCGACAATAGTGTCTTCCCGGCAAGCAAAGCCACGCTTGCAATGAAGGACCTGCTCAAGAGCCCGATGACGCGAGACGAAAGGGTCTTTGTGGCAAAGGACATTCCAGCGGGCGGTGCCGGCTCGTCGCTTGCGGATTTCCGTCAGCAATTCGGAAACGGCTGAGATGTGCGCGCGGCAAGGGAGACGTCGGGCATGATCACCCGGGATAGATCACACCCTTCTTGACGATGATGTTGCCATAAAGCCGCGGTTCGCTTGAGGCGACAATGGCAAAGCATGCTTTCACCTTGTTGTAGAAGGCGTCACCGATCAGCGGCACGATCTTCTGCTTGGGCTCATGTTTCAGCAGTACGGCGGCAAAGTCCTCAAACACCGGTTCCATGCGCTTGGGATCCATGTGGGCGGCGGGCCGCCAAACAGCTTCGGGCACCATGTCGTCGACTGGCATCACCGACAGGATTGCATCGAGTATGCGCGGAGCACCATGGCCGTCGAGCCGGACGACGCGCTTGCCATGTTCCTCGGCGGGATAGTTGCCATCGACGATGGCAATCTCGTCGCCATGCCCCATCGCCCGCAGCACGCGCAGCAGGTCAGGGCTCAGCAGCGGGTCAATTCCCTTGAGCATCAGGCTTTTTCCTTGAACAGCACGTTTCGGTTGATGATGAAGTTATCGAACAGCGGCAGGCTGGCGGCGCCAAGTGCCCGCGCATCCCCGCCGACGGAGCCTTCGAGAACCGGGAACTCCGCAAGACCCTGGCGGTCGACTTGCGTCAGCGCCTGCTGCACCGCTTCCACGAATCGGCTCCGTACCCCGAGCGGCACCGCGCCGTCGATGATGATTGCCGAACAGTCGAGAACTGCCATGACGCCCGTCGCGGCGGTCGCAATCTCGCGTGCAGCGCGTGCCAGCCAGCGGTCGAGCGCAGGGCCTGCGCCGCGCCATTCAGCGGGGTCGCGCCACAGCACTTCGGGGTCGCCGCCGTCACGTCGGATATCGCGCTCCAGAGCGGCGAGTGAAGTTGAATGCACCAACTGTTCCGACCTGCCGCTTGCCGAGGTCACGGGAAGCGAAGCGAAGGCGCCCGCATTGCCATGGCGGCCAAGATAGAGACTACCGTTCAGCACCACGCCGCCGCCGATGAAGTAGCCCATGTAGAAATAGGCGAAGTCCTGCAGGTCACGGCCGTGGCCGAACAGCAGTTCGGCCGCACAGGCGGCTGATGCGTCATTGCAGAAGTGGATCGGCCAGGAAAAGAGCTTTGCGATCTCCGCCTGCAGGTCGAAGTCCTTCCACGCCATCAGCACATCGGCGGGAGCGCCCACGTCCTCCGCCCAGTTCCAAAGTTCGAATGGCGCAGCGATTCCCATGCCGCTGATCCGGGCGCGTTGCTCGGCGCTCAGGCCCGACACCAGTTCTTCGACCCCGGAGGTGACGAAGCCCATCATCTCGGCAGGCGAGGGAAAGCTGTAGGGCCGATGGATGGTGTGTCGAACCTTGCCGGCAAGATCCAGCAGCATCAGGTCGCCCGAGCGCCTTCCCACCTTGAGGCCGATCGAGAAGGCGCCATTCGGGTCGAGCTCGAAAGGAACCAGCGGCTGGCCCACCTTGCCGCGCTGCGGGGTTCGCCGCTTCAGCAGCCCGTCAGCCTCCAGTTGCCGCACGATGACCGAAACTGTCTGCGCCGAGAGCCCGGTAAGGCGCGCCATCTCCGCCTTTGGCAATTGGCCGTGCAGCCGGATCAGAGATAGGATGAGACGCTCGTTGTAGAGACGCACGCCCGTCTGGGTGGTGCCGCGCGAAAGCTCGGGGTAGTTGTCCCCGCGCGTGCCGCTGGCCCATTCGATCGACATGGCAATCCCGTTCCCTGTGCAGAGGCGCACAGATTTCCAGCAGGTGGAAGGGCTGTCAATCAATAAATCATTCCGGTTTATTTATTGACAGAGGTCATTTTTTGAGTTGAGAATGCACCAAGTGCAGGAGTGTGGACCCACAGGCCCCTCTCGCACCCGTAGTATCTGAACTTCACCTAACCCCTTGATAGGGGAAAACAAACTCATGGGAGGCCTATGTGAAGACCCTTTTCAAAGCTGCTCTGCTCGGCGCTGCGGCGACCGCTGTTTTTGCCGTCACCCCCGCTCTCGCGGCTGATGGCGTTTGCCTGATCACCAAGAACAACACCAACCCCTTCTTCGTGAAGATGAAGGAAGGTGCAGAAGCCAAGGCCAAGGAACTCGGTCTCGAGTTCCAGGCTTTCGCCGGCAAGGTCGACGGTGACGCCGGCCCGCAGATCGAAGCCATCGAGAACTGTGTCGCATCGGGCGCCAAGGGCATCCTGATCACCGCCTCGAACGACTCGGTCATCCCCGCCCTCAAGGAAGCCCGCGGCAAGGGCCTGCTGGTCATCGCCCTCGATACGCCGATCGGCGATGCCGAAGCGGCTGACTCGACCTTCGCCACCGACAACTTCGAAGCGGGCGTTCTGATCGGCAAGTGGGCCAAGGCGCAGATGGGCGATGCCGCCAAGGATGCCAAGATCGGCATGCTCAATATCAACAAGGACAACATCTCGGTCGACGTCCTGCGTGACACCGGCTTCCTCACCGGCTTCGGCATCGAAGTGCCGAACGGCAAGGTGATGGGCTCCGAAACCGATCCGCGCGTGATCGGCCACGAAACCTCGAACGCCAATCCCGAGGGCGGTCTCAAGGCAGTAGAAAACCTGCTCGCCAAGGAGCCGAACATGAACCTGATCTACACGATCAACGAGCCGGCAGCCGAAGGCGCCTTCCAGGGCATGAAGGCCGCTGGCAAGGAAAGCCAGGCTCTCATCGTCTCGGTCGACGGTGGCTGCCCGGGCGTGCAGAACGTCAAGGCCGGCGTCATCGGCGCCACCTCCATGCAGTTCCCGCTGCTGATGGCATCGAAGGGCGTCGAAGCCGTCGCTGCCTTCGCCAAGGATGGTTCCAAGCCGAAGAACTCGGAAGGCCTGACCTTCTTCAACACCGGCGTGCAGCTGATCACCGACAAGCCGGTTGACGGCCTGCCCTCCATCACCTCGGAAGAGGGTCTGAAGATCTGCTGGGGTTGATCCCAACGCAGTTTTTCTGAGTTGAACAGCGTGAGGGGCGGCCTTAACGTCGCCCCTCATACAAGATGCGGAGAAACATCCGCACGTTATCACTGGGGATGGACAGATGAGCGACAGCGGTCAGCCGACGAAAACTATTCCTGACTTCGAAGCGACGCTCACCAAGGCCGACACCTCGGTTGCTTCATTCGAGACGGAACACTTGGGCGGCCTGCAAAGGCTGCGCATTTTCCTTCAGGCCTATCCGGTCGCGGTGCCGATCTTCGTTCTCCTGATTTCAATCCTGCTTTTCGGATTCACAACTGACGGCAAGATCTTCCTGCCCGGCAATCTTTCAACCATCCTCAAGCAAATCACGCCGATCGGCATCGTCGCGATTGCGCAAACCATCATCATTATAACTGCCGGCATTGACCTCTCGATCGGCGCCATCATGGTGTTGTCCAGCATCGTCATGGGCAAGCTTGCGGTGCAGGTCGGCGTGCCAGCGCCTGCGGCCATGGCCATCGGTTTCTTCGCGGGCGGACTCATGGGCTATATCAACGGCCTGCTCGTCACCCGGTTGAGACTGCCTCCCTTCATCGTGACACTCGGCACGCTCTACATCTATCAGGCGCTCAAGCTCTGGTACTCGGGATCTGAATCGATCCGCAACACTGACACAGAAGCGGCCGCTCCCCTTCTGATTTGGTTCGGCAACGTCATCTCGGTAGGCGGATTCCAGATTCTCTACGGCACCATAGCCTTCCTGCTCCTGGCATGGCTCATGTCATATGTCCTCAAGCACACCGCCTGGGGCCGTCACGTCTATGCGGTGGGCGATGACCTGAACGGCGCCATGCTCTCCGGTGTCCAGACCGACAAGGTGTTGCGCTCGGTCTATGCGGTAGCGGGTGTCATTGCTGCCTTCGCAGGCCTAGTCCTCATAGGTCGTGTCGGCGGCACGATCACGCCGCTTGCCGGTGAAACCGCCAATCTCGACTCCATCACTGCCGTGGTGATCGGCGGCACCTCACTGTTCGGCGGGCGGGGAACCATCATCGGTTCGGTTCTCGGCGCCATCATCGTCGGCGTGTTCCGCTTTGGTCTCTCGCTGTCCAAGGTCGACGTACTGTGGCAGGACTTCACGGTCGGCATTCTGATCATCGCCGCCGTCGCTATCGATCAGTGGATCCGCAAGGCTTCGAACTGAGATTTCAACGCTTCAAGCACGAGCACCCGCCATGACCACCACCGTCGAACCGATCCTCACGACGCGCAACCTGGTGAAGCGCTATGGCCGCGTCACGGCCCTCGATCACTGTGACTTCGATCTCTATCCCAACGAGATCCTTGCGGTGATCGGCGACAATGGCGCTGGCAAGTCCACCCTCATCAAGGCCATCTGCGGCGCCGTTGCGCCAGACGAGGGCGAAATCAGGCTCGACGGCAAGGCGGTGCACTTCAAATCACCGCTCGAGGCGCGCAACGCCGGCATCGAGACGGTGTACCAGAACCTCGCCCTTTCACCCGCATTGTCGATTGCCGACAACATGTTCATGGGCCGCGAGATCCGCAAGCCGGGCTTCCTCGGCAGCGTGCTGAAGAAACTCGATCACAAGGCCATGGAAAAGATTGCCCGCGACAAGCTCACCGAGCTGGGCCTCATGACCATCCAGAACATCGGCCAGGCGGTAGAAACGCTGTCCGGTGGCCAGCGCCAGGGTGTGGCCGTGGCCCGTGCCGCCGCCTTCGGGTCCAAGGTCGTCATCATGGACGAACCCACGGCGGCGCTTGGCGTCAAGGAGTCCCGCCGCGTGCTCGAACTGATCCTCGACGTGAAGCGTCGTGGCCTGCCCATCGTGCTCATCTCGCACAACATGCCACATGTCTTCGAAGTGGCTGATCGCATCCACGTCCATCGCCTTGGCAAGCGCCTGTGCGTGATCAACCCGAAGGACTTCACCATGTCGGACGCGGTGGCCTTCATGACCGGCGCCAAGACGCCGCCGCCGGAGCTTATGGCGGCCTGAGCGACCAGTGAAACGCCGCCTCAGCGCGGCGTTTTCTTTTCCTGGCCACGTTTGTGCGCGGCCAGCGCCATCATGCGCCGGTCGCGCCACGCTGCTGCCTCGCTGAGTCTTTCCGTTGGCACGGCAGCGCGCCGCTCCCCGTCGAGCGTCGCACCGATCGAGTCGGGCCAGGGTGCGGCCGCAGACTGACTGTCGCCGATGCGGCGAATGGTCGGGCCATAACGAACGAGGTAGTCGGCCACGCCAAGCGGCGCATTGAGGTCGATGGTCTCGATGGGCCCCATGAAACTCCAGCGCAGCGCCAGCCCTTCCTTGATGGTCTTGTCCAGGTCCTCCACCGTCACATAGCCGTCGGCGATCAGTCTGAATGCCTCGTTCAGCACGGCAAGCTGCAGGCGGTTGAGGATGAAGCCCTCGATTCGCGCTTCACCGTGATCGGTTCCATGCCGCAACTGGCCATGAAATCGCGGGCGCGGGCGATGACCTCCGGCGATGTGAAGTCACCGCCGCACAGTTCCACGATCGGGGCAAGGTGCGGCGGGTTCAGCGGATGCGAGACAAGGCATCTTTGACGCGTGGCAAGGTCCGCGAAGATGATCGACGGCATGATGGCCGAGGTCGAACTGGAGAGGATGGCGTTTGCCGGCGCATGCCGTTCTACCTCCGCAAATAGCTTCTGCTTCGGCTCGGCGAGTTCGACGATGTTTTCCTGGATGAAGCCGGCGTCCGTCAGCGCATCCGCAAGGCTGGCGGCGCCGCGAATGCGCGCGTGGATCGCGTCGGGATCGGCGATGAGGCCTTCCTCCGCCATCTGCGGCAGGGTACGGCCGATGTGTTCAAGGGCCTTCTCGACCTGTGATGCATCCTGATCCCAGAGGGCTACCTCATGGCCGCCGCGCGCAAACACCATTGCCCAGGAGCGGCCGATCAGGCCGGAACCGAGGATTGTGGTTTTCATCTCGGCACCGGCGCGTCTGTGTGCATCAGGCCCTCGGCCTTCAGGTCCTTCCAGAGCGCCTTTGGAATCTTCGCGTGGAGTGTTGCGACGTTGAGGGCCACCTCCTTGGGACTCACGCCGCCCGGAATGACGCTCACCACGTTCTTGTGATGCATCGGGAAACGCAGGGCGGCGGCGGCAAGCTTCACCTTGTGGCGTTTGCAAATCGCCTCGATCCGCGCAACGCGCTCGAGGATGGCCTTGGGGGCCGGATCGTAATTGTACCACGCGCCCGGCTTCGGACCGGTTGCGAGGATTCCCGAGTTGTAGGGCCCGCCGAGGACGATGCCGATTCCACGCTCCTCGCACAGCGGCAGGAAGGAGTTGAGTGAGTCCTGTTCAAGCAGGGTATACCGGCCGGCCAGCAGGAAGATATCGACGTCAGAATTGCGGGCAAGAGTTTCGCAAACCTCCCATTCGTTGACGCCGGCGCCGAATGCCTTGATCACCTTCTCGCTGCGGAGCTTCTCCAGGGCCTTGATGCCGCTGTTCAGAATTGTTTTCACATGGGCATCGCGTGCCGCTACGGTCTTGTGGTTGAAGACGTCAACATCATGGATGAAAATCACGTCGATCGAATCCACGCCAAGGCGTTCGAGGGAGAATTCAATCGAACGCATGAACCCATCGTAGCTGTAGTCATAGATTTCCCGGCGCGATGGGGTGTCGAAGAATTTGCCAATTCCGGTGCGTTGCTTTGGATCGCAGACTTCAAGAAGACGGCCCACCTTGGTGGACAGCACGTAGTCCTTGCGCTTTTTGCCAAACAGAAAGCGGTTGAGCCTCGTCTCCGACAGGCCGAGACCATAGAGCGGTGCCGTGTCGTAATATCGGATCCCGGCCTTCCAGGCTGCCTCAAGCGTTCTTTGTGCTTCTTCGGGTGCCGTGGCCTTGTAGAGGTTTCCGAGCGGTGCGGTGCCAAATCCCAGTTCGGTGAAGGAAATCGTCTCTCCCGATGGCGCCTTGAAGTGTCGCTTCTTCATGTCTCTTGTTCTCCCGTGCTGTTGAGATCGGCGAAGAGTTCTGGCTTTTCGCGCGCGAAAGTTTCGAGCTCGGCCATCACGGCGTCGAGGTGGCCGTACATGGCTTTTGCGGCGGCATCACCGTCATGCGCTTCCAGCGCCGCCACGATGGTTTTGTGTTCCCCGAGCGTAAGGTCGAGGCGTCGGCGTGTGTTCAGCAGTTGCCGGACTCGGTCGAGGCCGAGGCGGGCCGTCTCCGCCGCGCTTCTCACGCGCTCGAAGCCGAGGTGGTCCTGCAGCAGGGCATGGAAGGCAAGATCGAAGCCGTGGAAGCCCTTGAGATCCTGTGCTTCGATGGCCGCCTTCTGGTAGCGGAGGTTGCTGGCAAGCTGGTCCAGCAAGCCGCAGGAAACGAGCGGAGCAAGCTTCCTCACGGTTTCCACTTCAAGCGCCCGTCGCAGGAACATGTTCTCGCGCGTGTCGGATATCTTGATGAGTGCAACGCGTGAGCCACTCTGCGGAATGATGTCGACCAGGCCCTCGGCGGCCAGCCGGTTCATCGCCTCGCCCACGGGAAAGCGCGAGACGCCCATGCGAGCGGCAATCGCCTGCTTGTCGAGGAACTCTCCGGGCTTCAGGTCCAGCTGCACGATGGCCTCGCGCAGGGCGGCGTGGACGCGCGCCGAAGCACCCCCGGCGGCAACCCGGCCCGGGCTCAAGAAATCATAGGTGACGGCCGCCACTGGCATGCTAACATGTTAGCGATATTCCCAAGGTCGGCAAGGCCTACAGCACAAAGCGAGTTTCACAGATGATTGCAACCGTGCCGAAAACGCCCCGCATGCTCCGCCTGTCCGGCGCTGACAACGTCCTCGTCGCCAT
>JBEARP010000098.1:0-7203 GCA_041163105.1 Pseudomonadota bacterium | reverse complement strand
CCGGCATCCAGCAAATTGCCGAAGAACTTCCAGCCGGTCGGCGTCTCATAGGCGCCAAGCCCCAGCTTCTCCGCCACGCGGTCGGCCGCACAGCTCGTGGGCATCGAGCGCGCGATCCCGGCGAGGCCCTTTGCATAGCCGGGCGTCAGCGTGGCGTTGGCGGCGAGAATGGCAAGCGAGTCCGATGGCGTCACATACATGCCCCGCCCGATGATCAGGTTGCGGTCGCCGTCACCATCGGAGGCCGCGCCGAAATCAGGTCCCCCCGGCGGCATCACGATGTCGACGAGCTCCTTCGCATGCACCAGGTTCGGGTCCGGGTGGTGGCCACCGAAATCGGGCAGCGGTGTGCCGTTCATCACCGTGCCCGCCGGAAAGCCGAGAATGCCTTCGAGGATGCGCTTCGCATAAGGCCCGGTAATCGCGCCCATGGCATCGAACTTCATGGTGAAGCCGGAGGCGATGAGGTCGCGGATCGCATCGAAGTCGAACAGCGCCTGCATGAGCTGGGCATAGTCCGCCACGGAATCGACCACCTGCACCACCATGCTGCCAAGCCGCGTCTCGCCGATGCGGTCCAGCGCAATGTCGGGCGACGTCGTGATGCGATAGCTGGAGATCACCTTGGTGTGCGCGTAGATCGCGTCGGTCAGCTTCTCCGGCGCCGGGCCGCCATTGCCGGCATTGTACTTGATGCCGAAGTCGCCATCGGGCCCGCCGGGATTGTGGCTGGCCGAGAGAATGATGCCGCCGAAGGCCTTGTACTTGCGGATGAGGTGCGAGGCGGCCGGCGTCGACAGCAGCCCGTTCTGCCCCACCATCACGCGTCCGAAGCCATTGGCCGCCGCCATGCGGATCGCCGTCTGGATCACCTCCGCGTTGTAGTAGCGGCCGTCGCCGCCGATCACCAGCGTCTGGCCCGTGAAGCCTTCGAGCGAGTCGAAGATCGACTGGATGAAATTCTCCGCATAATGCGGCTCGCGGAACACGGTCACCTTCTTGCGCAGGCCCGAGGTGCCGGGCTTCTGGCCTTCGAAGGGAGCAGTGGCGACGGTCAGGATCATGGGCGTCAGGCCTTCACGAGATTGCGGTAGAGCTGGGCATAGGCAGCGGCACTGCGGCCCCAGGACACATCCTGTTCCATGCCGCGCTTCTGCAGGCCGCGCCACAGCTTCTGGTCTGCGAAACACTCTGCGGTGCGGGCGAGCGTGTGTTCGAGCGTTGCCTCATCCACGGGCGCGAACTGGAAGCCGGTGGCAACGCCAGCCTGCAATGCTGCGTCATTGGCATCGATCACCGTGTCATTGAGGCCACCGGTGCGCGCGACGACCGGAACGCAGCCATAGCGCAGGCCATAAAGCTGGGTGAGGCCGCAGGGCTCGAAGCGCGATGGCACGAGAATGGTATCCGCACCCGCCTGCACGAGGTGCGACAGTGTCTCGTCGTAACCGATAATCACCCCGATGCGCCCTGGGTGGCGCATCGACGCCTCGAAGATCGCGTTCTCGATTGCCGTCTCGCCGGTTCCCAGCAGCGCAAGCCGCGCACCCGTCGCCACCAGCGCGTCGAGGCCCGCCGCGAAGATGTCCATGCCCTTCTGCCATGTGAGGCGGCTCACCACGCCATGCAGCAACCCGTCTCCGGCTTCCAGCTTGAAGCGCGCCTCGAGCGTCCGCTTGTTGGCAATGCGCTTCTTCAGTGTCTTGGCGCCGTAGTTTTCGCTGATCAGTGCGTCCGCAGCCGGATCCCACACATCCGTGTCGATGCCGTTGACGATGCCACGCAGCACATGGCGCCTGGCCCGCAGCAGGCCGTCGAGGCCCATGCCGTATTCCGGCGTGCAGATTTCCTGGGCATAGGTGGGGCTCACCGTGGTGATGGCATCCGCCGTGGCGAGCCCACCCTTGAGGTAGCCCACATTGCCGTAATACTCGAGGCCGTCGATGGCGAAGGCCTGCTGCGGCAGGCCGAGAGGCCCGAAGACGGTGGCCGGGAACTGGCCCTGGAAGGCAATGTTGTGCACCGTCATCACGCTCTTCGGCCCGCCGAGGAAGCGCGCATAGACGGGGCCCAGCGCCGCCTGCCAGTCATGGCAGTGCATCACATCGGCGCGATAGCGGCGGTTGATGCCGCCGGCCACGTCGGCAGCGGCCTTGCCCAGGGCTGCGAAGCGCCGGGCATTGTCCGGCCAGTCCTTGCCGTCCTTGCCGAGATAGGGGTTGCCCGGCCGGTCGAAGAGGTGTGGGGCGTCGATGGCAATGATGTCGAGGCCATGTGCCGTGCCGCGCAGCAGTTGCGCCGGCCCGCCGAACAGGTCGGCATAAGCATGGAATGGCGCCGCCTTGTCGAGCGCTGCCATCACCGCGGGGTAGCCGGGGATGATGGACGTCACCTCCACGCCCTCGGCGGCAAGTGCCGCTGGCAGTGCCCCCGTCACGTCGGCAAGGCCGCCGGTCTTCACCAGCGGGAACAACTCTGACGCAGCAGACAGGATCTTCATTCTGCGAGGCGGTCGATCATCGGCTGGGTGATGAGGCAGATGCCGCTCGCCGTGCGGCGGAAGCGCTTGGCGTCAAGCTCCGGGTCCTCGCCCACCACGAGCCCCTCGGGGATCACCACGCTGGTGTCGATCACCACTTTCTTCAAATGCACATTGCGCTGGATGTGCACGGAGGGCAGCACCACTGCCTCTTCGAGGGACGAGAAGGAATTCACCCGCACATTGGGCGACAGCATGGAGCGCTTGATCGCGGCACCCGACACGATGCAGCCGCCGGAGACAAGCGAGGCCACGGCGGAGCCGCGGCGGCCTTCGAGGTCATGCACGAACTTGGCGGGTGGTGTTACTTCGGAATAGGTCCAGATCGGCCAGTTGTTGTCATAAAGGTCGAGTGCCGGCAGCGTCTCCGTCAGGTCGATGTTGGCTTCCCAATAGGCGTCGACCGTTCCCACGTCGCGCCAGTAGGATTCGGTCTCGTATTCGGAGCGCACACAGCTGGCGGTGAAGCGGTGCGCCACCGCCTTGCCGTTGCTGACGAGCCAGGGGATGATGTCCTTGCCGAAGTCGCGGCTGGAATTGGGGTTCGCTGCATCGGCGCGCAGCCATTCGGCAAGCTTCGCCGTCTCGAACACATAGATGCCCATCGAGGCCAGTGCCATGTCGGGGTTCCCCGGAATGGCCGGCGGGTCCTTGGGCTTTTCCACGAAGGCGGTGATGCGGTCATGCTCGTCTACCGCCATCACGCCGAAGCCCGTGGCTTCCATGCGCGGCACCTCGAGGCAGCCGATGGTCACGTCGGCGCCGGAGTTGACGTGCTGCTGCAGCATCAGCTCGTAGTCCATCTTGTAGATGTGGTCGCCCGCCAGGATCACCATGTATTGCGGGCCATAGCTCAGGATGATGTCGAGGTTCTGGTACACGGCATCCGCCGTTCCGGCATACCACTGGTCTTCGGACACGCGCTGTGAGGCCGGCAGAATGTCGAAGCTCTCGTTGCGTTCGGGGCGGAAGAAGTTCCAGCCCCTCTGCATGTGGCGGATCAGGCTGTGCGCCTTGTATTGCGTGGCCACCCCGATGCGCCGGATGCCGGAGTTCAGCGCGTTGGACAGCGCGAAGTCGATGATGCGCGACTTCGCACCGAAGGGCACGGCGGGCTTGGCGCGCCGGTCGGTCAGTTCCATCAGCCGGCTGCCGCGGCCGCCGGCCAGCACATAGGCCATCGCGTCGCGCGCCAGCGGTCCGGTCCTGCGATTCTGGGCCATCGCCTTCTCCTCTAGCTGTCCTGCATGAAATACAAGGTTGAAAGCGGTGGCAAGGTCACCATTGCCTGGGCTGGCTTGCCGTTCAGCGGTTCGGGTTCCGCCGTCACCGCACCCATGTTGCCCATGCCGCTGCCACCGTAAGGCTGCGCGTCGGTGTTGACGATTTCCCGCCAGCGCCCTGCCACGGGCATGGGCATGGCGTAGCCCGTCCGCGGCACCGGCGTGAAATTGCTGATCACCACGACAATGGGGTGCCCCTCGCCTGAATGTCGTGCCCAGGCAAAGACCGAATTCTCCTTGTCGTCCGCAATCAGCCACTCGAAGCCATCGGGCTCGCAGTCCCGCGCATGGAGCGCGGGCGTGCCACGGTAGACGTGGTTCAGGTCGCGCACCAATGCCTGCACGCCGCGGTGCGGCGCGTGCTCCAGCAGGTTCCAGTCCAGGCTTCTGGCTTCCGACCATTCGTCCCATGGCGCCAGTTCCTGCCCCATGAACAGCAGCTTCTTGCCGGGGTAGCCCCACATGAAGGCGTAATAGGCGCGCAAGGTTGCGAATTTCTGCCACGTGTCGCCCGCCATCTTGTTGAGCAGCGAGCCCTTGCCGTGCACCACCTCGTCATGTGACAGCGGCAGCACGAAATTCTCCGAGAAGGCATAGAGCAGTCCGAAGGTCAGCTCATTGTGGTGGTGCTTGCGGTAGACGGGCTCGCGCTTCAGGTATGACAGCGTGTCATGCATGAAGCCCATGTTCCACTTGAAGCCGAAGCCGAGGCCGCCCGCGGTTGTTGGCTTCGAGACGCCGGGAAAAGCGGTCGATTCCTCGGCGATGGTCACGATGCCGGGGTTCTGCCCATAGGCCTCGTGGTTCACCCGCTTCAGGAAGGCGATGGCCTCCAGGTTCTCGCGCCCGCCATGCTCGTTGGGAATCCACTCGCCCTCTTTGCGCGAGTAATCGAGATAGAGCATCGAGGCGACCGCATCCACGCGCAACCCGTCGACGTGATAGCGCTCCAGCCAGAACAGTGCATTGTTGAGCAGGAACGACGATACCTCGCGTCGCCCGAAGTTGTAGATCGCGGTGTTCCAGTCCGGGTGGAAACCCTGCCGCGGGTCCTCATGCTCATAAAGCGCCGTGCCGTCGAAATTGGCGAGGCCATGTTCGTCGGTCGGGAAGTGTGCCGGCACCCAGTCGAGGATCACGCCGATTCCTGAGCGATGCGCACGGTCCACGAAGCGCGCGAAGCCTGCGGGATCGCCGAAGCGCGAGGTCGGCGCATAAAGCCCGGTCGGCTGGTAGCCCCAGGAGGGATCGAAGGGGTGCTCGCTCACGGGCAGCAGTTCCATATGCGTGAAGCCCATGTCGGCGACATAGGGGATCAGCGTGTCGGCGAGCTCGTCATAGGTGAGGAACCTGTTGTCGTCCCAGCGCCGCCAGGAGCTGAGGTGCACCTCGTAGATCGACATCGGCGCGCGGCGCTGGTCAATCATCTTCCGCTTGGCAAGGTAGGCCTGGTCTTCCCACTGGAAATTGTCGGTGCGCGCCACGCGTGAGGCGGTCTTGGGGCGCATCTCGGCGGCGAAGCCGAAGGGGTCGCTCTTCAGCGGCAGCAGCTTTCCGGCGGCGTCGAGCAGTTCATATTTGTAGCACTGACCCTCATGCGCGCCGGGAATGAAGATTTCCCAGATGCCGGTGTCGCGGCGCTTCCTCATCACATGGGCACGGCCGTCCCAGCCGTTGAAGTCGCCGGTCACCGACACGCGTGCTGCATTGGGCGCCCACACCGCGAAATGCACGCCCTCATGCCCCTCGTGCCGCATCGGGTGTGCGCCCAGCCGGTCATGGAGGCGGAGGTGGTTGCCCTCGCCAATGTAATGGTCATCGAGCGGCCCCAGCACCGGCCCGAACAGATAGGGGTCGGTCACCGTCCAGCTGCCACCCGCATTGCGCGCCAGGTAGCCGAGCGTCTGGCGGTTGCTGAGCGGCAGCGAGCCTTCGAAGAAGCCAGCCTGATGGCGGCGCGGCAGCCACACGAGGCGCTTGCCGTCCTTGTCGAGGACTTCCAGTTCCTCGGCACCGGGCACGAAGGCGCGCGCCACCCAGTCATTGCCGGACTGGTGCAGTCCAAGCGCTGCAAAGGGGTCGCCGTGTCGGCCCGATACGATGGCCTCGACCTCGGGCGCGGGCAGTGTCCAGTCCGGGTCGGCCATGTGGCGTCTGCTCCTAGGCGGTTGGGACGTGCCAGATGTCGCGGGCATATTCCCGGATCGTCCGGTCGGACGAGAACCACCCCATGTTCACCGTATTGAGGATCGTCTTCTCCGTCCAGTCCTGGCTTCGCCGCCACAGCTTGGCGACGTCACGCTGGGCTGACGCGTAGGCGTTGAAGTCGGAGGCCACCATGAACCAGTCGCCATGGGTGATGCTGTCGACGATCGGCCGGTAACGGTTTGCATCGCCCGGCGAGAACACGCCGGAGGCAAGTTGGTCGAGCACATCCCGTAGCTCTCGGGCAGCATCCAGAATCGCAACCACATCAACACCAATGCGACGTCTTTCATCAACTTCCGCAGCCGTCAGACCAAAGATGAAGATGTTGTCGGCACCCACATGCTCCAGCATCTCGATGTTGGCGCCGTCCAGCGTGCCGATGGTGAGGGCGCCATTGAGCGCGAACTTCATGTTGCCGGTGCCGGACGCTTCCATGCCGGCCGTCGAGATTTGTTCAGAAAGATCGGCAGCCGGAACAATGACTTCGGCGAGGCTCACATTGTAGTTGGGGATGAACACCACCTTGAGCAGGTCGCGGATGTCGGGGTCGTTGTTGACGACGTTGGCAACATCGTTGATCAGCTTGATGATCAGCTTCGCCTGGGCATAGCTCGCCGCCGCCTTGCCAGCGAAGATCTTCACGCGCGGCACCCAGGGCTTCTCGGGATGTGCACGCATCGCGTTGTAAAGGGCGATTGTTTCCAGGATGTTGAGCAGCTGGCGCTTGTATTCGTGAATACGTTTCACATGGACGTCGAACATCGCGGAGGGATCTACCTTCAACCCCATGCGCGCCGAGATGAGGTTGGCGAGCTCTTCCTTGTTGTGGCGCTTGATGGCGGCGAAGCGCTGCTGGAACGCGGCATCACCGGCGAAGCGCTTGGCCTTCACCAGCACGTCGGCATTGTCCATCACATTGGCGCCGACAGCATCATTGAGAAGTGCCGTAAGTTGCGGATTTGCCTCGAGAAGCCAGCGCCTTGGCGTGATGCCGTTGGTCTTGTTGTTGATGCGGCCCGGGTAGAGTTCGTTGAGGTCGCGGAACACGCTCTGCTTCATCAGTTCGGTGTGAAGTGCCGAGACGCCGTTGATCGAATGCGCACCTGCGAATGCAAGCTGCCCCATCCTCACGCGGCGCCCGTTGTGCTCGTCGATCAATGACACGGACGCAAG
>JBEARP010000097.1:0-25276 GCA_041163105.1 Pseudomonadota bacterium | reverse complement strand
ATAACGCTCAATCACGATGGCGAGGATGCGCTCCTGAAGTGCCTCCGGGATATCCCGGAAGTCCGCCGACGCGACATGGCAGATGCCGGCGTCATGCTCGCGAAGCCACAGCGCGATCCATCGCCGCGCGCTGCGATCGAGCAGTGCCGCGGCTTTCGCACTCTTGTCCGCGAGAGCCGCCAGGCGCTCGGTGCTGGCCTGCCCCATGCCGGCCAGGGCGCGGCGTGCCCGCACCCGCTCGTAGCGTGCGTCCTCGTTGGAAGGATCCTCGATCCATGGCTGGCCCAGATCGGAGAGCCAATCGCGCAGGGCTTGCCGTTTAAGCCTTAGCAGCGGGCGGAGCAGTGGCAGTCCCTGCCAGTCGCCAGCAGGACGGATGCCGGCGAGGCTCTCCGGTCGCGTGGTGCGGGAGAGGCGCATCAGCACCGTTTCGGCCTGGTCGTCCAGCGTATGGGCCGTCAGCAGCGCGGTCGCAGCGCGGGCGCGGCACCAGGCCGCCATCAGGCCGTAACGGGCCGCCCGCGCCCGCGCCTGAATGCCGGTCACCGGCTTCGGTTCCTCATCCCAGCGCAGGACGTGGTGCGGCAGGCCAAGGCCAGCAGCCCACTGGCCGACCTGGACCGCCTCGGCTGCTGCGCCTGCACGCAGGCCATGATCCACAGTCAGGACGGTCAGCAGAAGGCGCGGATGGTTCACCCGCGTCCAGTCCGCCGCAAGATGCATCAATGCCGTGGAGTCGGAACCGCCCGAAACGGCGAGCGCAACATGGCGTTCCGCCAGCAGCGGCGAAAAATCCGGGATGATGTCAGGAGGCGCAGCCGGCACGCTTGGCTTCCGCCTGGGCGCGCTTGCGGGCGTCGACTGCCTTCGGGTACTCGGCGCTGACGGCAGCGAAGGCGGCACAGGCCTGCTCGCCCTGGCCAAGCCGGTTGAGCGAGATGCCCAGCTTCAACAGGCTGTCGGGTGCGCGGCGGCTGGTGGGATACTTCTTGTAGCCCTGCAGGAAGTTGGCAGCAGCGCTCTTGTAGTCGTTCTGGGCGTAGTAGGTTTCGCCCAGCCAGTACTGGGCGCTGCCAGAGAGGCTGTGCTCGGGATACTTCTGCAGGAAGGTGGAGAACCCGGCCTCGGCCTCGGCAAACTGGCGGCGGAGCAGGCTCTCGTTGGAGCGCTCATAGAGGGATTCCGGCGTCTCGGTGGCAGCGCCGGGCTGCAGCGACACGGTCTCGATGGCATCATCGCTGGCCGGAGGCTGGGCGGCGGCCGCACCCGGCTGCACGTACTCCTCGCCCGCATCCTGCTGCGAGGGCGGCACCAGAACCTGTCCCTGGAATCCGCCATCGCCCGGCTGGGCGGCGGCATTGTCGAGGGCACCGAAAACCTTGGCGGCGGGCAACGCGCCCGGTACGTCCTGCTGCACCACCTCGGCCGCCGGAGCGGTAGCAACGACGGCGGGAGCGGCAATCGGCGCTTGTTCGATGGTCTCGATGCCGTTGCTGTCCGGAATGGGCGCACCGGCGGATGCCGCGGCAAGGCGCTTCTGCTGTGTCGGCTGGGACTGCTCGGCCGCAGGGGCGGTGGCAATGGTGGCGGCGGGCTTCAGTTGCTGGGCGGCACCGCTTTGCTCGGGCGCCGCACCTTGCGCGCGCAGTTGCTTCACCTCGAAGGAAAGCTCCTCCACCTGGCCGGTGAGCTGGCGAACCTGCTCTTCCAGCTGTTGCATGCGCACCGCGATCTCGGAAGCGCTCTGCGCCATGACGGGCGACACCAACCCCAAGCCGAGGCCCAGAAGGGCGAAGGCAGCGACGGAGGATTTCACGTAGTTCAGCATGATCAGCACCCAACGCCCTCTCGAGGGGCGGATTGTTCTCGTCAGCCTCGCAACTGAACCGGAATCACGGTGAAATTGAGGCTTTCGGAGGCGATCTCCGCAGTGCGGTCAGCAACCGTTACTGGTTTGCACCACCGGTGATGACAGTGACAGCGCGGCGGTTCTGCGACCAGCACTGTTCGGCATCGCACAGTGCCGCCGGACGCTCCTTGCCATAGGCGATGGAGGAGATGCGAGACCCCTTCACGCCCTGGGCGATCAGGAACTCGCGGGCCGCGGTGGCGCGACGGGCGGAGAGGGCGATGTTGTACTCGCGCGTGCCGCGCTCGTCGGCATGGCCTTCGACCTGCACCGTGACGCGAGGATACTTGTTGAGCCAGGCTGACTGGCGGCGCAGCGTCTCCTGGGCTTCGGGCGTGAGCGAAGACTGATCTTCCATGAAGAAGACGCGGTCGCCGACATTCACCGTGAAGTCCTGCTCGGAACCGGGAACGGCTGCCGCCCCGGGACCGGTGCCGGCGTTGAGGTCAGGGGTGTTCTTCTTCGAACAGGCGGCCAACGCCAGGAAGCAGCCAAGAACGGCAACGAACTTGAGGCTCGCCAATCGAGAAATCATCTACCCACTCCTTGTACCGGGCCCGCTCCGCCGGCCGACATAACCTTGAAAGTCCCGGCTCAGGGACTTGCACAACATATACTCTGACGCAACAGGGTTAACATTCCCTCACCGCAAGGCCCTGCCCCTTTCCAGCATGCGCCGGTGGCGGGGCAGGACGGCCTGGCGGTGGATCACGAGGTCTTGGCGCCGCCGGTGATGACGGTGACCGCGCGACGGTTCTGCGACCAGCATTGCTCGGCATCGCACAGCGCCGCAGGGCGCTCCTTGCCATAGGCGATGGAGGAAATGCGCGAACCCTTGACGCCCTGGGCGATCAGGAACTCGCGCGTCGCCGTGGCGCGGCGAGCGGAGAGCGCGATGTTGTACTCACGCGTGCCGCGCTCGTCAGCATGGCCTTCGACCTGAACGGTGACGGCCGGGTACTTCTGCAGCCAGTCGGCCTGGCGGCGCAACGTTTCCTGGGCTTCCGCGGTCAGTGTCGACTGATCCTCGAGGAAGAACACCCGGTCACCCACGTTCACGGTGAAATCCTGCTCGGACCCCGGAATGGCCGAAGCACCCGGGCCGGTGCCGGCCGAAAGGTCGGTCTTCTTCTTCGAGCAGGCGGCGAGCGCCAGCAGCGAGGCGAGGCCGGCGGCCATTTTGAAACTGTCACGTCTGTTCATTGTCTTACTTCCCGTTTTGTCGTGGTCATCAGGTTGCCGTCTGCATCCCCTGCAGCCGGCAACCGTTCATTCGGGCCCCCAAGCCCCGGATTCGGATCTTTGTCACACCGGCTCAGTTGAGCTTCGGCGACCAGGCGGGATCGGAGCCGAAGCCCTCGATCGGAACGCGCTGTTCATTGTAGCCGGTGATGTCCACCGACCAGAGTTGCGGACCGCCGCTTTCGCCTTGCGTATCGCGGAAGAACATCAGCACGCGGCTGTTGGGTGCCCAGGTCGGGCCCTCGTTGTGGTAGCCCTCGGTCAGGATGCGCTCGCCCGAGCCATCGGGCTTCATCACCCCGATCGAGAACTTGCCGCCGCCCTGCTTGGTGAAGGCAATCCACTGTCCATCGGGCGACCACACCGGCGTTGAGTAGCGGCCGTTGCCAAAGCTGATGCGGTTCTGGCTGGAGCCGTCGGCATTCATCAGGTAGATCTGCTGCGTACCGCCGCGGTCGGACTCGAAGGCAACCTGCGCGCCGTCTGGCGAGTAGCTGGGGGCGGTGTTGATCGCCTGTTCGTTGGTCAGCTGGCGCACG
This sequence comes from Pseudomonadota bacterium, assembly GCA_041163105.1. GTDB lineage: Bacteria > Pseudomonadota > Alphaproteobacteria > Rhizobiales > Aestuariivirgaceae > Aestuariivirga. The sequence goes on along the minus strand of JBEARP010000097.1, from coordinate 21,586 downwards.
TTGCGCGAGCGCAGGTCGAGTTCGAAGATGTTTGCGTTGCCGCCTTCCTGCAGGCTCATGATCACGCGCTGTCCGTCAGGCGAGAAGCGCGGTGCGAAGCTCATGTTCGGGAACTGGCCGACGATCTCGCGCTGCTTGGTGTCGATGTTCATCAGGTAGACACGTGGCTCGGCATTGCCGAAGGACATGTAGGTGATCTCGTTGGTCGACGGCGAGAAACGCGGCGTGAGAACGAGTTCCTTGCCATCGGTGAGGGGGCGGATGTTGAACCCGTCCTGGTCCATGATGGCGAGACGCTTCACGCGCTTGTCCTTGGGCCCTTCCTCGGTCACGAAGACGATGCGCGTATCGAAGTACCCATCGATGCCGGTCATCTGCTTGTAGATGATGTCGGCGATCATGTGGCCGATGCGCCGGTCGTTCTTGGGGCTCGTGGTGAATTGCTGGGCGGCCAGTTGCTGTCCGGTGTTGACGTCCCACAGGCGGAACTCGACGCGCATCTTGCCGCCATCCATGAAGGCCTGGCCAGTGACCAGCGCCTTGGCCTGGACCTGCTTCCAGCTGGCCAGGTTCGGCGTCTGGTCGAAGCTGGCGATCTGCTCGATGAAGGTGGCTGGGTCGAGCGGCGCGAAATAGCCCGAGCGGCCGAGATCGTTGGTGACGACTGCCGAGATCGTGGCAGCGGACTCCTCTGCCCCGCCGCCCGCCAGGAACGGCGCGATGGCGATTGGCAGCGGATCGACGCGACCACCCGTGATGTCGATTTCGGTTTGCGCAAGGGCAGACCCCGGCATGCCGAGAGCGGCCAGCACGATGAGAACCGCCGCAAGGATCCGACGCATGTGGTGGAAGTGGAAATCGATCGAATTCATGTGCTGGTCGCGTTCCGTTTGCCCGTCACTGCGTTGCAGCTTCAGCGAACATGTTGGGGTTGAAGTTGAGGACGAGATCCTTCCACACGTCATACTGTTCTTTCGGAAGGAAATCGTAGTTCTGGCAGCCGAGAATGGCGGTGACCGTCGATTGCGCGGTAGTGCTGAACAAATAGTCGCCAGGCCCGTTCATGATCTCGGGCTGGCCGCTCACCGAACCGTCCTCGGCGAGCATGATGCGCACCTTCACAGTGATGTTTGCCTCGCGCGCGCCGGGCGGGATGATCCAGCATTCGCGGATCTTCTGCACGAACGCGGCAATGGTGGTGGCCGACAGGGCCTGGTCCTTGCCCTGCAGGTCGCGTTCACCCTTGGTGGGGTTGCCATCCGTCGTGGCCTCGGAGGCATTGGTGGTCTTCTCGTCGTTCTCCTTGTTGAGGAGAGCGTCGGTGTTGAGGATCTCCTCAAGCTTCTTTGTATCGAGTTTCGCCACCTTCTTGGGTTTCTGCGCCGGCTTCACAGGGGGCTTTGGCGGCGTCTCCGCCTTCTTCGGCGGCTCCGGCTTGGGCGGCGGCGGCGTATCCTCGACCTTCTTCATCAGGTCGGCCATCGCGTCAGCGTCTGGCGGCGGCGGCTCGGTCTTGGGCGGTTCTTCCGGTGTCTCGGGCTTGGCTTCCGGCGGCGGAGGCGGCGGCGGTGGAGCCTTGGCCTCCTTGGCGGTGGTCACTTCCTTTTCGGCCACCTTCAAGGTCTCATCGACCTTCTTGATGACCTCGGCCTTCTTCGGTGCCGGCTTTTCAACCTCGTCCGGCGCATCCTTGGCGGTGGCCATCAGCTTGTTGGCGTCGGCGATGTTGGAAATGTCGACGTTGATCGCCTCGACGGGCATTGGATCATGGTGCGGCTTCGGCAGCACCACCAGCGCCGCGGCGAGGATCGCCGCGTGGAAGGTGATCGATGCTGCGAGGCTGCGCTTCATCGTCAGTTCTGGCCCTCGGCCGGGGCGTCGGCCTTGGAAGCGCCGTCAGCCGGTGCGGCGGCTGGCGCCGCGGCGGCGCCACCTGCACCAGGCAGCGTCTCAAGGCCGATCTTCTTGAAGCCGGCGGCGTTGATCGCACCCAGCACCTGGGCGATGGGGCCGTAGGTCGCGGCAAGATCGCCGCGCACCCGGACTTCCTTTTCCGGGTCGACGCCATAGAGCGCCTGGAGCTTGGTGGTCAGCTCTTCGATCGTCATGGCCTGTTCCATGAGATAGATCGACCCATCTGGTTTGATCGACACCGACAGCGGCTCCACCTGGCTGTTGAGCGGCTTTGCGTCGGTCTTCGGCAGATCGATGGGAACGCCAACCGTCATCAAGGGAGCGGCGACCATGAACACAATGAGCAGCACAAGCATGACGTCAACGAGCGGCGTCACGTTGATCTCGCTCATCACCCCCGCAGACGAACGCCGCCTGGCGTTGCGCCTTTGGTAGCCGCCCCTTGCGCCTCCTGTTGAAGCACCCATCCGCTACACCCGTTCATCCAGCTGCCGCGAGATGATCGCGGAGAACTCATCCGCGAAATTCTCGAGCCTGGCAGCGATCTTACCCGCGTCTGAAGAGTACATATTGTAGAAGATTGTCGCCGGTATGGCCGCAACGAGGCCGATGGCCGTGGCGAACAGCGCTTCCGCGATGCCGGGCGCCACGACGTTCAGCGACGTATTCTGCGAATTGGCGATGGCCTGGAACGACACCATGATGCCCCACACCGTGCCGAACAGGCCGATGAAGGGTGCGGCGGAGCCGGTGGTTGCAAGGAACAGCAGCCGCGATTCGACGTCGTGCATCTCCTTCTGGATCTGCACGTCCATCACCTTCTCGATGCGCTTCTGAACACCCTGGAAACCGGCGCGAAGGGCCGCGTCCTGGCTTCGCTTCCACTCGCGCATCGCCGCCATGAAGATGGCTGCAAGGCCGATGTTGTTACGGTTGCCCATGGCAAGAAACAGATCCTCGAGCGACTGGCCGGACCAGAAATACTGCTCGAAGCGGTCATTGGCGGCGTTCATCTTGCGGACCGCAATGAACTTTTCGATGATGATCGCCCACGACCAGACCGACGCCGCGGCGAGACCGAGCATAACGAGCTTGACGACCCAACCGGCCTGCATGAACAAATGCCACAGCGAAACCTCGCCCGCCGGTGCCGCCGTCACTGCAAAAGCTATCATCCTGTCCTTCCACCACCGCCGGACGCCCCTGCCTGAGCCAATCCGACGCTTTCCGCACTGCCTGATCCCGAAGAAGCCGTGCAAACATGCCAAATCTGTCGAAACTGCGGCGATTCGGGGCGGTTCTCCCCAAGCCGGCGCAGCGGCGCACCCCACGGGGCGGAGCCTGACCCCACATGAATCAGTTATGGTTAAGGGATTGTTACGATTCAGCTTTCCGGCATGCGCCGGAAGCGATCTGCCATGGTTTCAGGCAGCCTTTTCGGCCGCCCGCGGCTGTCCACGAGCGCCACGGTCACGTCAGCCTTGAACACGGTGTTGCCATTGAGCATCACTTCCTGCCCGAGTTCGATGCGGGCGCCGCCCATTTCGATGAAGCGGGTATGGACCTCGAGCAGGTCGTCGAGGCGGGCGGGCTTGAGGAAGTCGCAAGCCATGCGGCGGACGACGAAATTGGCATCCTCGAAGGTGGATTGGTGGATGCCGAGCAGACGCAGGCAGTCCGACCGGGCGCGTTCGCAGAAGGCGACGTAGCGGGCGTGGTAGACGACGCCGCCGGCGTCGGTGTCCTCGTAGTAGATGCGAATTGGCATGATGTGGATGCCATTTCGGATGCGGCCCGCGATGCCCGGCCATGCAGTCTCAGGCATCGGTCTCGTCCAGCGGCAGCATGCCTTGCGTGATCTCCGGACGCTGCGGCACGGCAAAGCCCATGTGCCGGAAGGCATGCGCCGTGAGCAACCGCCCGCGCGGCGTGCGGTTGAGGAACCCCATCTGCAGCAAATAGGGCTCGACGATGTCTTCAAGCGCGTCGCGCGACTCGGACAATGAGGCAGCAATGGTATCGATACCGACCGGGCCGCCGCCGAAATTGAGCGCAATGCATTTCAGGTAGCGATGGTCGAGCGAGTCGAGGCCCTTCGAGTCGACGTCCAAGGCGGAGAGCGCGCGGTCGGCGAGCTTCACGTCGATGACCGCCACCCGCTCCACCGCAGCGAAGTCACGCACCCGGCGCAGCAGACGCCCGGCGATGCGCGGCGTGCCGCGGGCACGCCTGGCGATCTCGACCGCGCCGTCCTCCGATATGCCGATCTGCATGACGCGGGCGCCGCGCTTGACGATCTCGAGAAGCTCCACCTCGTTGTAGAAATCGAGGCGGACGGGAATGCCGAAACGGTCTCGCAGCGGCGTGGTGAGAAGCCCGGTGCGGGTGGTGGCGCCAACGAGCGTGAACTTGGCAAGATCGATCTTCACCGAGCGCGCGGCGGGGCCTTCGCCGATGATGAGATCAAGCTGGAAATCCTCCATCGCCGGATAGAGCACCTCCTCCACTGCCGGGTTGAGGCGGTGGATCTCGTCGATGAAGAGAACATCGCGCTCTTCGAGGTTGGTCAGCAGTGCGGCAAGATCACCCGCCTTGGCGATGATGGGGCCCGAGGTGGCCTTGAAGTTGACGCCCAGCTCGCGCGACATGATTTGCGCCAGCGTGGTCTTGCCGAGACCGGGAGGACCGGCGAACAGCACATGGTCCAGCGCCTCGCCGCGCGCCTTGGCGGCCTCGATGAAGATGCGCAGGTTCTGCTTGGCCTTGGACTGGCCGATGAATTCTTCCAGCCGCTGCGGGCGGAGATGCGTGTCGATGGCATCTTCCGGTGTCTTTTCGGGCTCGCGTATCGGCGTGCTCATGCCAGCGCCAGCTCCTTTAGCGCCAGCCGGATCAGTTTCTCCGTGGGCTGATCATCACCCGCCTTGCGCATGGCGGCGGAAACGGCCGCACCCGCCTGCGCCTGGCCATAGCCCAAGTTGACGAGTGCGGAGACGGCATCGGCCGCAGCGGTGGGCCGCGGTGCATCGAGTTCGGCGGCGAGCTTGCTCACATCCTGCGAAAGCGGGGCGAAGGCCGGAGTCTTGTCCTTGAGTTCGAGCACGATGCGCTCGGCGAGTTTCTTACCGACGCCATTGGCGCGGCCAATCATCGCCTTGTCCTGCAAGGCAACGGCATTGCCGATCTCGGAGGTAGACAGCGTGGAGAGGATGGCCAGCGCCACCTTGGTGCCCACGCCCTGCACCGACTGCAGCAGGCGGAACCATTCGCGCTCGTTGACCGTGGCGAAGCCCACGAGGCGGATCATGTCCTGGCTCACCAGCATCTCGGTGTGGATTTCGGCGAATTCACCGGGGCCCGGCAGCGAGGCCAGCGTCCTGGACGAGCAGGCGACGTGGTAGCCCACGCCGTTCACGTCGATCACCAGCCAGTCCGCGCCCGCGGCATCGATCCGGCCCTTGAGTTTTGCAATCATCTGGTCGCCCTTCTCATGAACTTGCTAAGGGCTGAAAGAGAACAAGTCAAGAACGCGCCAGAATATCGGCCAGCCGCTGCGAGCCGCGATAGTGGGCGTGGCAGATGGCGACAGCCAGCGCATCGGTCGAGTCCGCCGTGCGCATCCTGGCCTTGGGAAGCAGCAATTTGACCATGTGCTTCACCTGGTCCTTCTCGGCATGGCCCGCGCCCACCACGGCCTTCTTGACCGTGTTCGGGGCATATTCCGAAACCGGCAGCTTCAGCATGGCGGGCGCCAGCATGAGCACACCCCTCGCCTGCCCCAGCTTCAGCGTGGCGCGGGCATCGGTGTTGACGAAGGTCTCTTCCACCGCCGCCTCGTCCGGGTTGAATTCCTTGAGGATGTCGATCAGCTGGGAGTGGAGCTGCAGCAGGCGCTCGGCCAGCGATGCATCACCATCGGAATGGATGGCGCCATCGGCGACATAGGTGAGCTTGGAGCCCTCCTGGGAGATGATCCCCCAGCCGGTGTTGCGCAGGCCGGGGTCGATGCCGATGATTCTGACCATGGTCAGAATTTAGCACATCACTCGCCGTTGAGCTTCGCCATCACGTCGTCGGGGATATCGGCGTTGGAGAACACCACCTGCACGTCGTCATCCTCGTCCAGCGAGTCGACGAGCTTCATCAGGCTTTCGGCCTTCTCGAAATCGACGGGCGCCATGGTCTGGGGCTTCCAGACGATCTTGACGGAGGTGGCATCGCCGAAGGCCTTGGCGAGTGCGGAAGAGACCTCGCCGATCGATTCGAAGGCGCAGGTGACGGTGTGGCCGGCCTCGTCCGACACCACGTCGTCAGCACCCGCATCGATGCCGGCTTCCAGCATTGCGTCGCCGCTCGCCTTGGCGGCGGGATAGACGATCTCGCCGACGCGCGTGAACATGAAGGCCACCGAGCCCGATTCACCCAGGTTGCCGCCGTATTTGGCGAAGAGCGAGCGGACGTTGGAGGCGGTGCGGTTGCGGTTGTCGGTCAGCGCCTCGACGATGACGGCAACGCCGCCCGGGCCATAGCCCTCATAGCGGACGTTGTCGTAATTCTCGGCATCGCCGCCAACCGCCTTCTTGATGGCGCGCTCGATGTTGTCCTTGGGCATGCTTTCGGCCCGCGCGTTCTGGATGGCAAGGCGCAGGCGGGCATTGGCATCGGGGTCCGGCAGGCCAGCCTTGGCGGCAACGGTGATTTCGCGCGACAGCTTGGAGAAGGCCTTGGCGCGCACCGCGTCCTGCTTGCCCTTGCGGTGCATGATGTTCTTGAATTGTGAATGGCCGGCCATGGAACCCTCAAAACCGAATGAAACGCCTGTTGGGCCGCCTTATAGACAAGGCGCCCCAGGAGAAACAAGCCGCTTAACCATCCCTTAAACCCGCCCCGGCCAAGCTCTGCCCGTCAGTTGTGTGGAGTTCGTGAGAATGAAGGCGGGACGCGGAATGCTCGGTGAACTGTGCTTTGCGGCAGAGGGACTGTCCGGAACGGCTGCCTCGGCGTCGCTCAGGAAGCTCGGTTCGATCATGGAGTCCGCCCCCTCCGGCCGGCTGTTCGGCGCCATATCCACCCTCTCCGACATGTCCGCCAAGGCCGCCCGGGCGCTGGAAGATGGCGCGCGCGACATCGGCAAGAACGACGAAAACGCCGCCAACCGCATCAGCGAAGCGCTGCTGCACATGGACGGCCTGGCCGAAATCTCCGAAGGCGAGCACATCCCCGTTCCGGAAAAGCGCCGCGCGACGCGCTGAGGCGCAAACGGCACGTTCCACTTCGAGTCTTCTCCCGCTCCTTCAGCGGGAGAAGAAGGGACCCGTTGCGGAACGCTACGGGGAGATGAGGGAACTCGGGCGCTACTATGAATTCGGAGCCCATGTTCCCTCACCTTCCCCAACTTCGTTGGGTCCCCCTCCTCTCCCGCCTTGCGGGAGAGGACGACAAATCTCAGTTCGGCGCCACGCCCCTCAGGCGCTCCGACCGTCGGCGCAGCATCTCAAGCGTGATGAGCATCGCCGTCGAAATCAGCACCAGCACGGTGGCGGCGGCGGTGATGGTGGGCGAGATCATTTCGCGGATGCCGGAGAACATCTGCAGGGGCAGCGTGCGGTCCTCCGGGCTGGCAAGGAACAACACCACGATGACCTCGTCGAAGGAGGTGACGAAGGCGAACAGCGCGCCGGATATCATGCCGGGCAGGATGAGCGGCATCACCACCTTGAAGAACACCGTGTGGGGTGCAGCCCCGCAGGAGGCGCCGGCGCGCATCAGCGTCTTGTCGAAGCTCGACAGCGTTGCCGTCACCGTGATGACCACGAAGGGCGTGGCGAGTGCCGTATGCGCGAGGATGATGCCGAGCCGCGTGCCGACGAGATCCATGGCTGCATAGAACTTGAACATGCCGACGGCGGAAATGATGACCGGCACGATCATCGGCGAAATGAGGATCGCCATGATGGTGGCCTTGGCGGGGAAGTTGGCGCGCGCAAGACCGAGGGCCGCCAGCGTTCCGAGCGCGGTTGCAAGGATGGTTGTGGCGATGGCGACGAGGAAGCTCATCTTCACTGCGCCCGACCAGCGCGGGTTGAAGAAGAAGTCCTCATACCACTTGAGCGAAAAGCCCGGCATCGGATAGGTGAAGAAGCTCTCGGAATTGAAGGACAGCGGCATCACCGCGAGGATGGGCGAAATCAGGAACAGCAGCACCAGCGCCACGAAGACGCGCACCGCGTAGTACATGACAGTTTCGCCGCGGGTGTAATAGGCAGGAACGGCCATGGCTCAACCCAGCTTCATGCGGTCGATGCCGACCAGCTTGTTGTAGACGTAGTAGAGGATCAGCGTGGCGGTGAGCAGGATGACGCCCAGCGCCGAGGCCTTGCCCCAGTTGTTCTCAGAATTGATGGCACGCTCGATGAAGCCCGAGATCATCTGGTCCGTCGGGCCGCCGACGATGGCAGGCGTGATGTAGTAGCCGAGGCAGAGGATGAAGGTGAGCAGGCAGCCCGCCGCCACGCCCGGCAGCGTCTGCGGCACATAGACCCGCAGGAACGAATAGAACGGCGTGCCGCCAAGCGACTTCGCGGCGCGCATGTAGGTGGGCGAGATGGTCTTCATCACCGAGTAGATGGGCAGCAGCGTGAAGGGCAGCTGGATATGGGTCATCGCCACGACGGTGGCAAAGCGCGTCTTGAACAGCTCCGGTTCGCCGTTGAGAAGCCCCACGAGGTTGAGGAACCAGGTAATGCCAGTGAAGTGCATGAGCCCGGCGAACACGCCGCCATCCGTCATCAGCACCATCCAGGCGGTGGTGCGCACCAGGAGCGAGGTCCAGAACGGGAGCAGCACGAAGATCATCAGGATCGAGGCCGTGCGCTGCGGCGAGGTGGCGAGCAGATAGGCGACCGGATAGCCAAGGATCAGCGTGAGCACGGTGACGAGCAGTGAGATGCCCAGCGTGCGCACCAGGATGCTCTTGTAGATGGCGCGATCAGGCGGCACGTTTTCGATCGATCCATCCGGGTTCTGGCGCAGGTCCAGCATGGAGAGGACGTAGAACGGCGTATAGTTCGAGGATGACCGCTTGATGGTGGCCCATGTTTCAGGCTCGCCCCACACCTTGTCGATGGCGATGACCTGGTCCTTGTAGGGGGCGGCTTCAATGGTGGCCACCTTGCGGCCTGTGGCAACCACCTTGGAACGGATGCCCGACATCTCATAGTTCAGCCGCTTGCCGATCAGCGCCGTCTGCTTGTTCTTCTGGGCTTCCTTCATGTCGGCGACGAAGGCGGCGAACACCTCTTCGGAAGGCACATCCTTGCCGTCCCAGCCCTGCAGGGCCACCACCGTCTGCGGCATGTTCTCGGCAACGTCCGGATCATAGACGGCGTTGTAGAGCATGATGATGATGGGGATGACGAAGGAGAATATGATGAAGGCGAAGAGCGGCAGCACGAGCGCCATGGCCTTGAGCTTCTCGCGGCGCTCGGCACGGGCCAGCGCCACCTTCAGCGGCGTGCCGTCCGCTGCGCGCATCACGCCGTCATTGGGGAGTGCCTGAGCCATTGCCATGTCGGGGCGCCTTCGATCCGGAAAACGAAAAGCCGGGGAGGAAAAATCCCCTCCCCGGCGGTCTTGACTGCTTACTGGGCGAGCCAGGCGTTGAAGCGCTCGCGCAGCTCGTCGCCCTTGTCACCCCAGAACTGCGGGTCCGGATAGAACACGGTCTTGAGGTTGTCGGGAGCCGACGGCAGGTCCGGCAGGATGGCCGGGTCGATCAGCGGAGCGGAGTCCTTGTTGGCGGGGCCGTAGGAGATCCACTTGGTCTGGTCAGCCATGCGCTGCGGGTCCGACGCGAAGGTGATGAAGCGGTAAGCGCCATCAAGCTTCGGCGTGCCCTTCGGGATCGCCCACCAGTCCCAATCCGGAGCCTGGCGGTCCCAGATGATCTTGAAGGGCTTCTTGTCGGTCTTGATGGCGTTGTAGAAGCGGCCGTTCCACGAAGTGGCGAACACCACCTGGCCGTCAGCCAGAAGCTGCGGGCCCTGGGCGCCCGATTCCCACCAGACGACGTCCTTCTTGATGGTGTCGAGCTTCTTGAAGGCGCGCGCGACGCCCTCTTCGGTGCCCAGCACCTTGTAGACGTCTTCCGGAGCAACGCCGTCAGCCATCAGTGCCCATTCGAGGTTCACGAAGGGGCTCTTCTGCAGGGCGCGCTTGCCGGGGAACTTGGCGGTGTCGAACAGCGCCTCGAAGAGGTTGGCCGGATCCTTGGTCTTGGTCGTGTCATAGGCAGCGACCGTCGAGTACAGGATGTTCGGCACGGCGCATTCGGTCACGTCGCCGCCGATGAACTTCGACTTGTCGAGGCCGAGCTTGGCCCAGTCGATGGTCTCGAAGGTGCCTTCGGCGCAACCGGCCAGAGCCGTCTGCGTATCGACGTCGACGACGTCCCAGGTCACGGCCTTGGCTTCAACCATGGCGCGGATCTTGGCGATTTCGCCGTTGTATTCGGCTTCCGTCACCTTGTTGCCGGCAGCGACGAACGGCGTGAAGAACGCGTTGCGCTGGCTTTCCTGGTAGGCGCCGCCCCAGGAGGTGATGGTGAGGTCGTCGGCTGCCATGGCCTGGGTGGCGCAGAGCGCCGAGCCAGCCATCAGGGCCGCGCCGAACAGAGTAGCAAATTTCTTCATACGAGAGCGTCCTCCAGTGTGCCGGTCAGTCCGGCCTGTTGATATCGAGGGAGGATACGGGCTCTTCGGCGCGCAAATGCAAGGCGCGTGTCACAGCTTAACATTCCTCCCCATTTATACGCTTGTTATCGGTGAGGAGACGTCACCCGCAACCCTGTGCGGAACGCCGGCCGGCCCGTTTTTTTATAAGCGCTGCAAAAGATACTAACGGCTTTTTGCGGCGCGTCACTAGAGTTTTTCTCTTACCAACGGGGAGATTCAGTCATCTCTCAACCTTCCCATGCGGAAACCAGCGCCGGGGACAGCCGCCCGCCGATGCGCAGCGGGGCCACCATGGTGGCGAGCCCGGTGCGGTCGTCGGTCTCGACCGCCACGCCCGAAATGGTGGCCGGCCCTTCGGCAGGCCGCATGCGCTCCACCGGCAGCTTGCGCAGGAAGCGCTGCAGCGGCTCTTCCTTGCCCATGCCGATCACCGAGTCGTAGTCGCCGCACATGCCGGCATCCGTCATGTAGGCGGTGCCGCCCGACAGGATCTGGTGGTCGGCGGTGGGCACATGGGTGTGGGTGCCGACAACGAGGCTCGCCCGCCCATCGCAGAAATGGCCGAACGCCATCTTCTCGGAGGTGGCTTCGGCGTGGAAGTCGATCAGCACCGCATCGCAGGCGGTGCCAATGGGGCAGGCCTCGAGCTCCCGGTCAACCACCGGGAAGGGGTCATCCAGCATCGGCTCGATCATCACCCGGCCCATCGCCTGCATCACCAGCACGCGCCTGCCGCTCTGGGTGTCGATCAGGGCCGAACCGCGGCCGGGGCAGCCCTTGGGCCAGTTCACCGGCCTGAGCAGGTTGGGGTAGCGCTCGATGAAGATCAGCGCCTCGCGCTGGTCGAAGGAGTGGTTGCCCAGCGTGACCGCATCCGCCCCCGCCGCAAGGAAGCCGAGGAAGATCTCTTCCGTGATGCCGAAGCCATGCGCCGCGTTCTCGCCGTTCACCACGACGAGGTCCGGGCGGTAGCGCTCCTTCAGGCCGGGAAGCTCACGCGTGATGGCATCGCGCCCGGACCTGCCCACCACGTCGCCCAGGAAGATCAGGCGCATGCGAAGCTTTCCTGCTCGGTCATCACATAGTCGAGCGGTGCGTCATGGATGCCGACCGGCACCTCGTCCACCATCTGCGCGTGATAGGCGACGCCGATCGCCACGACTTTCTTCAGTTCACGGAGCTTTTCCAGCGTGCGGTCATAGAAGCCGCCGCCATAGCCCAGCCGGAAGCCCTTGCGGTCGAAGGCCAGCATCGGCACCAGCAGCACGTCGGGCACAACCTCCGGAGCGGCGTCCAACGGAACGGGAATGTCCCACGCGCCCGGCACCAGCGGGTCGCCCGGCGCCCAGGCGCGGAACACCAGCGGCTGTTCCGCCGCGATGACGATAGGCAGGCAGGTCTGCCAGCCGTCGCGATGCAGCCGGCTCAGCATCGGCACGGTGGTGATCTCGCTCTTGTAGGGGATGAAGCCGGAGACGATGCCGGAGGTGAAGCCGATCTCCGGTGGCAGTCCGCGCGCGGCCATCATCACGCCGGCCTTGTCCTTCATGGCCTCATGGGCCTCCGCGCGGCGCTTCGATGCGGCGGTGCGCGCCTTGCGCTTCACTTCGGCGATATCCATCAAATCCTCAGGCCAGAAACGAAAGGTGTGGCGAGCCACCATGGGCCGTGAGTGACTAACGATCCCGGGTCCCTACAAGTGTAGGTGGGCGCCGTGTGAGCAAGGCCACGGCCAAGCCCAGGGACAGCTCCCATTCAGAATCGCATAGGCCCCAGGGAAAAAATGTCAGCTCACGCACCGGGCAGCCCGCCGGGGCCTTATTTAGGTGCGATGGGGGTGGATGTCCATGGATGATGGACCTTTCGCCCTACTTGCCCAGATGCTGCGCCAGCACCTCGAGGCGCTCGGACGCCACGATCAGCCGCTCGCCGAGCGAGGCCTGCACTTCCAGCGCCTCAAGCTGCGCGGCATTTTTCGCCTCGCGCAGGCCGTTCACCTGCTCCTCGAGACCCTGGATCTTCGAGATGGCTTCCGACAGGCGGTCGGCCACCATCAGCCCCGCCATCACCAGCATGCGGATGTCGCCGACATTGCCGACGCTGGCCTTCACGCGCTGCACTTCGCTGTCGAGAAGTTCCGCCAGGTCCCTGAGATGCGGCTCTTCGCCCTCAGGGCACTGCATGGTGTAGGGCCGGCCATTCACCTGGACGATCACGTGAGCCATTCCTTCACTCCGGCGTGTTTGAGTGCAGAACTGCACGGATGCGCGACATCGCGGCGTCGATCTTGCCAGCCGCGGTCTTCGATGTGTCGACGAGCTCACCCGCCTTGCTGCGCACGAGGTCGAGCTCATGCGCAAGGCGAGCCCTTTCGCGTTTCAGGGATTCGGCCTCGCTCTCGAGCTCGACGATCCGCGTGCGGCCATCGGACTTGTGGGCCACCGCCTGCTCGACCCGGCGGAGCGCCGCCTCGAACCTCAGGAATGCCTCATCCAGTTTCTGAATGTCTGCCATCAAAGCCTCTGGTAAGATTGCAGAATCTCTCGCTCGCTACCGTTAGGCACCATAGGCTGAATGAGCGACTCACGCAACGCCCACAAAATGCCGGGGCACAAGCCCGGCGCAAGCCATGGTTCCAATTGACTCGACCGGCCAAGGCGCTATCACCACCCCCACATTTTCCGCGCTCCATCTTTCCAAGGGACCCGCTGCGCATGACCCATTATTCCCCCGAACAGACCCGCCACATGGCCAATGCCATTCGCGCCCTGTCCATGGACGCCGTGCAGAAGGCCAATTCCGGCCATCCTGGCCTGCCGATGGGTGCGGCCGACGTTGCAACCGTTCTGTTCACCCAGTTCCTCAAGTTCGACGCCGCCGACCCGCACTGGGCGGACCGCGACCGCTTCATCCTGTCCGCCGGTCACGGCTCCATGCTGCTCTATTCGCTCCTCCACCTCACCGGCTATGCCGACATGACGCTGGATGAGATCAGGAACTTCCGCCAGATGGGCGCCAAGACCGCGGGCCACCCCGAGTTCGGCCACGCCACCGGCATCGAGACGACGACCGGCCCCTTGGGCCAGGGCATCGCCAACGGCGTGGGCTTCGCCATCGCCGAGCGCCACTTGAACGCCGAGTTCGGCAACGACGTCGTCAACCACAAGACCTATGTGCTTGCCGGCGACGGCTGCCTGATGGAAGGCATCAGCCAGGAGGCGATCGCGCTCGCCGGCCACCTGAAGCTCAAGAACCTGATCGTTCTGTGGGACGACAATGGCATCACCATCGACGGCAAGGTGTCGATGTCGGACTCGACCAACCAGTTGGCCCGCTTCGCGGCGTCGGGCTGGACCGTGTCGGCCTGCGACGGCCACAACGCGGGTGAAATCGCCGCCTGCCTGTCGGCAGCACAGCATGCCGACCGCCCGGTCCTGATCGCCTGCAAGACCACCATCGGCTACGGCGCGCCCACCAAGGCCGGCACCTCGGGAAGCCACGGCTCGCCGCTGGGTCCAGACGAGATCGCCGGTGCACGCAAGGCACTGGGCTGGAACTATGAGCCCTTCGTCATCCCCAATGAACTGATGGACGCCTGGCGCAAGGCCGGCTCGCGCGGCGCGGTTGAACGTGCGGCCTGGGCCGCGCGCCTTGCTGCTTCGCCGAAGAAGGAAGAGTTCACCCGCCGCATGTCGGGGAAGCTGCCTGCCAACTTCGACGCGGTGATCGCCGGCTACAAGCAGGAGCTGGCCAAGAACCCGCCCGCACTGGCCACCCGCAATTCCTCGCAGAACGCCCTCGACGTGATCAACACCGCGGTGCCGGAGACGGTTGGCGGCTCGGCCGACCTCACCGGCTCCAACAACACCAAGTCGAAGGAGATGAAGCCGCTGGACGCCCACAACTATGGCGGCCGCTACATCTATTACGGCGTCCGCGAGCATGGCATGGCCGCAGCGATGAACGGCATGGCGCTGCATGGGGGCGTCATTCCTTACGGCGGCACCTTCCTGGTCTTCACCGACTATTGCCGCCCGTCGATCCGCCTCTCGGCCCTCATGCAGACGCGCGCGATCTACGTGATGACGCATGACTCGATCGGGCTTGGCGAAGACGGCCCGACCCACCAGCCTGTGGAGCATGTGGCCGCTCTCCGCGTCATCCCGAACCTCGCCGTCTACCGCCCCTGCGACGCGGTGGAGACCGCCGAGTGCTGGCAGCTGGCGCTGAAGGACGCGACCCGCCCCTCGGTGCTGGCGCTGACCCGCCAGAAGCTGAAGCCCGCCCGCATCGCCTATTCGGCAGAGAACCTCTGCGCCAAGGGCGCCTATGAGATCGCCTCGTCGGACAAGAAGACGGACGTCGTGATCTTCGCCTCGGGCTCCGAGGTCGAGATCGCCATTGCCGCCAAGGCCAAGCTCGATGCGGCAGGCAAGCCCACCCGCGTCGTCTCGGTTCCCTCGATGGAAAACTTCGCGGCACAGGACAAGGCCTACCAGGCAAAGGTACTCGGCACCGAGAAGCACCGCATCGCCATCGAGGCGGGCGTGCGCACCGGCTGGGACCGCTTCATCGGCATCGACGGAACCTTCATCGGCATGACCGGCTTCGGCGCCTCGGCACCTGCCGAGCAGCTCTATGAGCATTTCGGCATCACCGCCGCGTCGGCGGTGAAGGCAGCAGGCTGAGGGAGAGACAAAATGCCCGGTTTCCGCACGCTCGACGACGTCAATGTTTCCGGCAAGCGGGTGCTGTGCCGGGTCGACCTCAACGTTCCCATCGCCGACGGCAAGGTGACAGACGCGACCCGCATCGAGCGCGTGGTGCCTACCCTGCGCGAAATCATGAACAAGGGCGGCGCACTCATCGTGCTCGCCCACTTCGACCGGCCCAAGGGCAAGGTGGTGCCCGAGATGTCGCTCAAGCCCGTCGTGGCTGAACTCGAGAAGCACCTTGGCGTGCCGGTGAAGTTCATCTTCACCGACTGGCAGACCGCTCCGACGGTTGACGTGAAGCCCGGCGAGTGCGTGCTGATGGAGAACACCCGCTACCACGCGGGCGAGGAAAAGAACGACGAGGGCTTCTCGAAGCTGCTCGCCTCGCTCGGCGACATCTACGTGAACGACGCCTTCTCGGCAGCGCATCGCGCGCATTCTTCGACCGAGGGCATCGCGCATTTCATTCCAGCCTATGCGGGCCGCGCCATGGAAGCCGAACTCAAGGCCCTGCAGCTGGCGCTCGAGACGCCAAAGCGCCCGGTCATCGCCATCGTCGGCGGCGCCAAGGTCTCGACCAAGCTCGACCTGCTCGGCAACCTCGTGAAGAAGGTCGATGCGCTGGTGATCGGCGGCGCCATGGCCAACACCTTCCTGCTGGCCTATGGCCACGGCGTGGGCAAGTCGCTCGCCGAACGTGACCTCGTCGATACGGCGCGTCACATCCTGCAGGCGGCAGAGAACGCCAAGTGCGCCATCATCCTGCCCGTCGACGGAATCGTCGCCAGGGAATTCAAGGCGGGTGCCGCCTCGCATGACTATGGCGTCGACGCCATTCCGGCAGACGGCATGATCCTCGACGTGGGGCCCATGTCGGTCGACCGCATCAATGCGGCAATCGACGATGCCCACACGCTGGTGTGGAACGGCCCGCTCGGCGCCTTCGAGATCGAACCCTTCGACCAAGCGACCGTTGCTGCAGCAAAGCATGCGGCCAAGCGCACCAAGGCCGGCAAGCTCGTCTCGGTGGCAGGCGGTGGCGACACGGTGGCGGCACTCAACCACGCCGGCGTCGCGCAGGACTTCACCTACATTTCCACCGCCGGGGGTGCCTTCCTCGAATGGCTTGAAGGAAAGCCGCTGCCGGGCGTCAAGGCGCTGGAAAGCAAGTGACGGTGCCCCGCCTCTTCCTCGCCGCACCCGAGGGCATCGCGGCGTCCGAGCTGCTCGCCTGCCTCAAGGCAGCCTGCGAAGCGGGTGACGTGGCGAGCCTGCTGGTGCCCGCATCCCTTGCCAAGGACGTGACGGCCGCGGCACAGGCACTTGGCGTTGCCGTGCTGGTCTCGGGCGAGGCCCGCGATGCGGCGCGCGCCGGTGCCGATGGCATCCAGGTCGAGGCCGACACGGAGGCCGTGGCCGCGGCGCGCGAGCAGATGGGCAAGGACCGTTTCGTCGGCGCACATGCCGGCGGCTCGCGCCATTTCGCCATGGAAGCCGCGGAGGCGGGAGCCGACTACGTCGCCTTCGACCAGAAGGCGGCCTCGATCGGCGGTGAACCGATCATCCGCTGGTGGTCAGACATGATGGAAATTCCCTGCGTCGCCTTCACGCCGGTGGAGCCTCAGGACCTCGACATATTGCTGCCGCAGAAGCCGGACTTTATCCGTCCGTCGGATGCGATGTGGCAGGGGGCGGATGACGCCCGCCGCATCGTTTCGGCGCTGTCGCAACACCTCGGATAAACATGAAACGCACGGCCGTCGCCCTCGCCTTCCTGCTCCTCGCCACGCCGGCCGGAGCGGCCAACATAGCCGACGTCCAGAAGATCTATGACGCGGGAGACTTCGCGGCCGCGCTGAGCCAGGTTCAGCCGCTGGCGGATGCGGGCGACGTGGCGGCAATGCGCCTGCTCGGCCTCATGTACCGCAACGGCCAGGGCGTGGCCGCCGACACCGACACGGCCATCGACTGGCTCACCCGCGCTGCCGACAAGGGCGACTCGCAGGCACAGTATGCGCTCGGCATGATCTGGCTGGATCAGAAGGACGCCCGCTATGACTACACGCGCGGCGAGGCGCTGCTGCGCAAGGCGGCTGAAGCGGGCATCGCGAACGCACAGTTCAACATGGGGCTTCTGACCTCCGGCGCCTTCGGCAACCTCCCTGACATGGTCAATGCCGCAAGCTGGTTCGAGAAGGCCGCCGCCCAGGGCCATGTGGCCGCGGAATACAATCTCGGTGTCCTCTATCTCGAGGGACAGGGCGTTCCGAAGGACCCGATCAAGGCCGCGGCGCTGATCGGCGCGGCCGCCGACGAGGGCAACCCGGACGCCATGATGGACTATGGCGTTCTGGTGTTCCGCGGCGAGGGCGTGCAGCAGGACGAGAAGATCGGCGCACAATGGCTGCTCCTGTCAGCCAAGCGCGGCAACCCGATTGCCCAGAACCGCGTGGCGCGGCTCTACCTTTTCGGCAAAGGCGTGACAGCCGACCCGGTGGAGGCGATGAAGTGGAACATCCTCGCCGCCAAGTCTGGCCGCGGCGATGCGGAACTGGACTCCATGATGGACAAGCTGACGGAAGCCCAGAAGCAGGAGGCCCAGGCGCGGGCCGATGCATTCACGCCGGTGGCAGCGAAGTAGACTGTCGAGTAGGCGTTTACAAATTCACCTTCGCCGGGCTTGCCCCGTCGATCCTTTGCGACGCCGCCAAAGAAGATGCCCGGGTCAAGCCCGGGCAAGGTGAAAAGAGAGGGAGCGGTCTGTAATCACACCTCCTTCGCCAGATCCCTGAGCTTGAACTTCTGGATCTTGCCGGTGCTGGTCTTGGGGAGCTCCGTGAACACCACGTGCTTCGGCGCCTTGAAACCCGCGAGGCCCTTGCGGCACCACGCGATGATTTCGTCCGCCGTGGCCTCCTTGCCCGGCCGCAGTTCGACGAAGGCGCAGGGTGTTTCGCCCCACTTCTCGTCGGGCCTCGCCACAACGGCGGCAGCCTGGATGGCCGGGTGCTTGTAGAGCACGTCCTCCACCTCGATCGAGGAGATGTTCTCGCCGCCCGAGATGATGATGTCCTTCGAACGGTCCTTGAGCTGGATGTATCCGTCGGGATGCAGCACGCCCAGGTCACCCGAGTGGAACCAGCCGCCGTGGAACGATTCCGCCGAGGCCTTGGGGTTCTTGAGATAGCCCTTCATCACGATGTTGCCGCGGAACATCACCTCGCCCATGGTCTCGCCATCAGCGGGCACGCGCTGCATGGTCTCGGGGTCCATCACCGTCAGGTCCTCGAGTGCATGGTACCGCACGCCCTGCCGCGCCTTCTTTTGCGCGCGCTGCGGGCCATCGAGCAGGTCCCAGTCCTGTTTCCAGTCGTTGACCACGGCGGGGCCATAGGTTTCGGTGAGGCCATAGAGGTGGGTGACGTTGAAACCTGCCTCCGACATGGCGGCGAGGACGGCCTCGGGCGGGGGAGCTGCGGCCGTGAAGAAATCGACCTTCTGAGTGAGCGGCTTCTTCTCTTCCGCTGGGGCGTTGAGGATCGTCGACATGACGATGGGCGCACCGCAGAGATGCGTGACCTTGTGCTCCGAGAGCGCCTCCCAGATCAGCTTCGAGCGCACCCAGCGCAGCGTCACATGGGTGCCGCCCACGACCGACAGCGACCACGGGAAGCACCAGCCGTTGCAGTGGAACATCGGCAACGTCCACAGATAGACCGGATGCTTCGGCATCGACGCGGTCAGCACATTGCCCTGTGCGAGCAGGTAGGCGCCGCGATGGTGGTAGACCACGCCCTTGGGGTTTCCGGTGGTGCCAGAGGTATAGTTGAGGGAGATCGCCTCCCACTCATCCGCCGGCCACAGCCATTCGAAGGCGGCATCACCGCTCGCCACGAACTGCTCGTAGTCGATCGAGCCGATGCGCTCGCCGTCCACGGGGAATTCAGGATCGACATAATCGATGACGATGGGATGCGGCCCCTGCATCAGCGCCAGGGCCTCGCGCGCGAGCTTGGAGAATTCCTTGTCGACGATCAGGATCCTTGCCTCGGCGTGGGCGAGCGAGAAGGCAATCGTCGGCGCATCGAGGCGCGTGTTGAGCGTGTTCAGCACCGCTCCGGTCATCGGCACGCCGTAATGACATTCGAGCATGGCGGGAGTGTTGGCGAGCAGCACCGACACCGTCTCGCCTTTCCTGATCCCCGCCTTGGCAAGCGACGAGGCGAGCTGCCGGCAACGGGCATAGAATTGCGCGTAGGTGGTACGCTGATTCCCATGGATGATCGCCGCCTGCTCGGGATAGACGGCGGCCGATCGCGCCAGGAAGGTGAGCGGCGTCAATGGCTGGTAATTGGCGGGATTCTTGTCGAGGTCGGTCTCGTAGGCGGACATCCGGGATTCCTTGGGTTTTGTCGCTGGTGTTCTAGCCCACTCCATTCCGCCGTCAAAGCGAAGCCGGACTTTCGACGAAGGCACGGCTGAAGCGCAGGGCCGCCGGCGTCGCCTCCCAGCGCCGCGCCATGCGGCCTGCCGCCCACCACAGCACCAGCGTGAGGCCCCAGGCGAAATAGCCGTCCACCGCGTAGTGATAGCCCAGGTGAATGGAGCCCGCGAAGATCACGCCCACATAGACCCACAGGAAGCGCCGGATCCATGCCGGCCAGCCGCCACTGGCCAGTGCGAACAGCAGGGCCGAACCATTGTGCATGCTCGGCATGGCCGAGACGCTGGCCTCCGCCGAGCCCGCGGCATGAAGCCTCCACAGCATGGCCTGCACGTCGAGCGCCCAGATCGGCACGATCTCGTCGGCCCGCCGCAGATGGGCCATGAGATCAGCATAGGGGTCGGGCGAAAGCCCGAGGTGGCCCGCGCCATAAAAGCATGGGCCCGCCGAGGAGAAGAGCACCGCGAACAGCCCGCCGCCGATCATCCACAGCAACATGAAGGTGAGGAAGAAGCGGGTGCGCTCAACCCCGGGCAACGCCATGAAGGCGTAGTGCAGCCACACGCCGAACATCACCACGAACCACAGATTATAGAGGACGTTGATCACGAAGGTGACGGGCCAGTGGCCGAGCAACGGCTGCAGCCACTCCCACGGACGTCTTCCGAAGTGCAGCGCGACGTCCCACCGGTCGAAGGTCTGGTCCCAGGCGAAGGGCTGAAACACCGGGATGTTGCCCTTCACATTGGCGAAGGCACTGACGAAGATGACGAGGCTCACGAACACCGGAAGGCCCAGTGCCATCGCCGGCGCATTTCGGAAGAAGTCCCAGATATTCTTCAGGAGCTGCTGGACCGGGTGCTTGGGCCGCTGGCTAAGCGCCATCCGCACGAAGAGATAGGTCACCAACACCAGGCCGAGCGTCATCAAGGTGGATGCCAGCACCAGCAGGACGGAATTGCCGGCGGGCATGGTCATGCGCGGATAGACCAGCGCCAGCCCGTGCTGCACGGCCAGAAAGGCAAGGGCGATGCCCAGCAGAGGCGCTTGCGCCCGCGTGCTCAGCCACAGCAATCTCCCGAATCCCGCGCCCATGCCCCAGCTTCGCATCGGCGGAAAATACTACCAAAGGTATTCGTGATTCTTGCGCGCGGCCGCAATGGTTTGCGCCGCCCCATACCAAAAGACGAGGTGGCGGCCCTTGCCACGGACCGGGGCGGATGGAGATAACCGAGCCACATCATGTTGCGAGAGGCCAAGCCGATGAGCCGCTACCACGAGACCTATGCCGCCTGGAAACAGGACCCCGCCCGCTTCTGGGCCGAGGCCGCCGGGGCGATCGACTGGGTGAAGCCGTGGCGCGACGTTTATGCCAAGGTCGACGGCCTCGACCGCTGGTTCGTCAATGCGGAATGCAACACCTGCTGGAACGCGGTGGACCGCCACGTGAAGGCCGGCCACGGCGAGCGCCTCGCCGTCATCTATGACAGCCCGATCACCGGCGCGAAGGCGCAGTACACCTACAGCCAGCTCCTCGACGAGGTGGCAACGCTCGGCGCGGCACTCGAGGACCTCGGCGTGCGCAAGGGCGATCGCGTGATCCTCTACATGCCCATGATCCCGCAGGCGCTCTTCGCCATGCTGGCCTGCGCCCGCCTCGGCGCCATCCATTCGGTGGTGTTCGGCGGCTTCGCGCCCCCCGAACTGGCCACCCGCATCAACGATGCCAAGCCCAAGGTCATCATGACCGCCTCCTGCGGCATCGAGCCCAACCGCGTCAT
>JBEARP010000096.1:0-4392 GCA_041163105.1 Pseudomonadota bacterium | reverse complement strand
GCATGGCGCTGGTGCCTGCCAAGATCATCATCGAGGACAATCACGTCCATTACCTCAAGCGCTGCCGCGAGCATGGCGTGCAGAAGGCGCTGGTGTCCACCGATGCGCATTACTACAAGCTCTGCCACGACTATCTGAAGCCGGGCGACCGCCCGCTCAACCCGCAGACGCGCACCGAGCTGGGGTGCCCCTATGACTGCGGGCTGTGCCCGGACCATGAGCAGCACTCCTGCCTCGCCTTGATCGAGGTGAACGAGGCCTGCAACCTCACATGCCCCGTGTGCTTTGCGGCTTCCTCCACGCAGAAGACGGCGCACCGGCCGCTTGCCGAGATCGAGCAGATGATGGATGCGCTGGTGGCCTCCGAAGGCGAGCCGGACCTGCTGCAGATCTCCGGCGGCGAGCCGACGATCCACCCGCAGATTCTTGACATCATCGCCGCAGCAAAGCGCCGGCCGATCCGCCACGTCATGCTCAACACCAACGGCATCCGCATCGCGCAGGAGCCGGCGTTCGTCGAGGCGCTGGCGCAGTTCAAGCCGGGCTTCGAGGTCTACCTGCAGTTCGACTCTTTGCGGCCTTCGGTTCTGAAGAACCTGCGCGGGGCGGACCTCACCCGCATCCGCCGCGAGGCGCTTGAAGCGCTGGAGGCTGCGAACATCTCGACCACGCTGGTGGTGGTGGTGAAGGCCGGGCAGAATGACGACGAGCTGGGCGAGATCATCGACTTCGCGCTCAAATGGAAATGCGTGCGCGGCATCACCTTCCAGCCGGTGCAGGACGCCGGGCGCAACGAGGGCTTCGACGCAGGCCGCGACCGCATCGTGCTCTCCGACATCCGCAACCGCATCATCGCGGCTCAAACGCCGTTCGGCGCGGGCGACATCATTCCGCTGCCGTGCAACCCGGAGTCGATCGCCATCGGCTATGCGCTGCGCCGGGGAGACAAGATCGCGCCCATCACCTCGTTCTTCCCGCGTGACATGCTTGTGGAGGTGCTGCCCAATGCCATCACCTTCGAGAAGTATCCTGACCTTCACGCGCAGGTGCTGAACTTCTTTTCGCTGTCCACCGCCGAGTGCAACAACCCGGAGAAGCTGAACGCGCTGCTATGCTGCCTCCCCGAGGTGCCGGTGCCGGAGGGCTTCGGCTATGAGAACATCTTCCGTATCGCCATCGTCGAATTCATGGACCACCATAATTTCTGCATCGGGCGGGTGAAGCGCAGCTGCATCCATTTCGTGACGCCGAATGGCCAGATCATTCCGTTCGAAACATACAACATGTTCTATCGCGACGATGCGGCGCGTGCCCGCATGGCGCGGAGCAGGGGGACCGCATGAAGATCATCCTCGGCATCATCTGCGGGCTCGTGGTGCTGTTCGCCGGGGGCTGTGCCGTCGTGCTGGTTATGGCGCAGGCGACTGACAGCGGGGCGGCGGCGCTGGCGCTGATCCCCGGCGGCATCGCGGCGCTCAACGTGCTGGTGCTGATGGCGCTGTTCGGCAAGTCGCAGCCGCAGATCTGGGCCTTCTATGTGCTGGCAGGGCTGGACGTGCTGGCGGCGATCATCATGGCGATCTTCTGGTCGTCCATCGCCTCGCAGGTGAACGACATCTGGGCGCTTGCCGTGCCGGTGATCGGAGTGCTGGTTCTCAAGGCGGTGCTGACCGTTCAGGTGGCGCGGAAGCTGCCACCGCCGCCCGCCGCCTGACGCAATCCTCAGGGTTGAACCGTTCGACGGGGTGGTCCATATAGCCCGTCCGGGGCATTTTCAGGGGAAGCGGGATCAGCATGGAATCGTTCTGGGCGGAGCATTTCTCGTTCGTCAACTCGGCAGAGGGCTGGGTGGCGCTGGTGACGCTGGTTGCCATGGAAATCGTGCTCGGCATCGACAACCTGATCTTCATCTCCATCCTGTCCAACAAGCTGCCGGAGGCCGACCGCGCGCGCGCCCGCAGGCTGGGCATCGGTGCGGCGCTGATCATGCGGCTGGTGCTGCTGGCCACCGTGTCATACATCGCGCAGCTGACGGCCCCCGTCTTCAGCTTGTTCGGACACGGCTTCTCCTGGCGTGACCTCATCCTCATCGCCGGCGGCCTGTTCCTCGTCTGGAAGGCCACGAAGGAAATCCACCACACGGTGGACCCCGAAGACCACAAGGAGACCATCGTCGGGCAGACCGCCACGCTCACCGTGGGCGGCGCCATCTTCCAGATCCTGCTGCTCGACCTGGTGTTCTCGGTCGACTCGATCATCACGGCGGTCGGCATGACCGACCACATCGCCATCATGTATATCGCCGTGATCGTGGCGGTGGCCGTGATGCTGCTGGCGGCGGACCCGCTGGCCCGCTTCATCCAGGCCAACCCGACCATCGTGATGCTGGCGCTCGGCTTCCTGCTGATGATCGGCATGACCCTGATTGCCGACGGCATGGGCTTCCATGTTCCCAAGGGCTACGTCTATGCCGCCATGGGCTTCTCGGCGCTGGTGGAACTGCTGAACATGATGGCCCGGCGGGCCCGGCGGAAGAAGCAGGCGGCTGGGCAGACGGGACATTGAGGGACGGCGTTGTTCCGCCCTTGCTGCGTCTTCTCCCGCTTCTGCGGGAGAAGAGGGCCCCCTTTGCGGAACGCAACGGGTAGATGAGGGGACGTGAACGGTATCTTGGCGGGGGCTCACGTCCCCTCACCTACCCCAACTGCGTTGGGGCCCCTTCCTCTCCCGCCTTGCGGGAGAGGACGATGATCGGCTAGAAGCGCGGCAAATCCGTCAGTTTTGAAAGAGACTTTATCCGATGGCTCGTCAGTTCATCTATCACATGCAGGGTCTCACCAAGGCCTATGCCGGCGGCAAGAAGGTGCTGGAGAACATCCACCTGTCCTTCTACCCGGACGCCAAGATCGGCATCCTCGGCCCCAACGGCTCGGGCAAGTCCACCTTGCTGCGCATCATGGCGGGCACCGACACCGAGTGGAACGGCGAGGCGTGGCTGGCCGAGGGCGCCACGGTTGGCTACCTGCAGCAGGAACCGGAACTTGACCCCGCACTCGACGTGATGGGCAACGTGATGGAAGGTGTCGCCCACAAGAAGGCGATCCTCGACGAATACAATGCGCTGATGGCCGACTACAACGACGAGAACGCCGAGAAGGCCGGCAAGCTGCAGGACGTGATCGATGCCCAGAACCTGTGGGACCTCGAATCCCAGGTGGAGCAGGCCATGGACGCGCTGCGCTGCCCGCCGGGCGACGCGCAGATCGACAACCTGTCGGGCGGTGAAAAGCGCCGCGTGGCGCTGACGCAGCTCCTCCTGCGCAAGCCCGACCTGCTGCTGCTCGACGAACCGACCAACCATCTCGACGCCGAGTCGGTGAACTGGCTGGAGCATCACCTGCGCGACTATCCGGGTGCGATCATGATCGTCACCCATGACCGATACTTCCTCGACAACGTGACGGGCTGGATCCTCGAGCTCGACCGTGGCCGCGGCATTCCCTATGAGGGCAACTACTCCGCCTACCTCGGCCAGAAGGCCAAGCGCTTCGCGCAGGAATCGCGCGAGGACCAGGCCCGCGAGCGCGCGCTGGCACGTGAGTCCGAGTGGATCTCCGCTTCGCCGAAGGCCCGTCAGGCAAAGTCCAAGGCCCGCATCAAGGCCTATGACGAGCTCCTGAAGGTGAACGAGGACCGCCTCAAGTCCACCACTGCGCAGATCATCATTCCGCCGGGCGAGCGGCTGGGCAATACGGTGATCAACCTCGAGGGCGTGTCGAAGGCCTATGGCGACCGGCTTCTGATCGACAACCTCACATTCAAGCTGCCGCCGGGCGGCATCGTCGGCATCATCGGGCCGAACGGCGCGGGCAAAACCACGCTGTTCCGCATGATCACC
Organism: Pseudomonadota bacterium; assembly: GCA_041163105.1. Lineage (GTDB taxonomy): Bacteria > Pseudomonadota > Alphaproteobacteria > Rhizobiales > Aestuariivirgaceae > Aestuariivirga. Next base: position 494 of record JBEARP010000096.1, on the reverse strand, counting down.
GGGCAGGAAAAGCCCGACGGCGGCACCATCACCATCGGCGAGAGCGTGCAGATGGGCTATGTCGACCAGTCGCGCGACTCGCTCGACCCGGACAAGACCGTCTGGCAGGAAGTGTCCGGCGGCAACGACATCATCTATCTCGGCAAGCGCGAGATGAACTCGCGCGCCTATACGGGTGCCTTCAACTTCAAGGGTGCTGATCAGCAGCAGAAGGTGGGCAACCTCTCAGGCGGACAGCGCAACCGCGTGCACCTCGCCAAGATGCTGAAGTCCGGTGCCAACGTGCTGCTGCTCGACGAGCCAACCAACGATCTCGACACCGAAACGCTGGCGGCGCTGGAAGAGGCGCTGGAGGATTTCGCCGGCTGCGCCGTGGTCATCAGCCATGACCGCATGTTCCTCGACCGTCTGGCCACGCATATCCTCGCCTTCGAGGGCGACAGCCATGTGGAGTGGTTCGAAGGCAACTTCCAGGATTACGAGGAAGACAAGAA
>JBEARP010000095.1:0-2619 GCA_041163105.1 Pseudomonadota bacterium | reverse complement strand
GATTGGGGGACACAGATAAGCCGTCTGACGTCTGTCAACGCCGGAGTAAAATTGGGCCATGCGGCGGCGTAAAAATCGACCACCTGGCCCATGGGGAAAGGTGCCGGCAAGAGGGACAGCGGCCAGTCAGCCGCGCCCACATGAGGCTGGCGGGTGACTGGCCGCTGTGGCCCGTGAGGGCCAATCCGGGAGGCTGCGGTTTAGTCGGCTTGTGCTGATTTTCTCGCCCGGCTCTGGGCAAGGCGATAGCTATCGCCGTTCATCTCGAGGATGCTGACATGGTGCGTCAGGCGGTCGAGGAGCGCACCGGTGAGCCGCTCGGTGCCGAAAGTCTCGGTCCACTCGTCGAAGGGCAGATTGCTGGTGATGAGCGTTGAGCCACGCTCGTAGCGCAGGGAGATCATCTCGAACAGCAACTCGGCCCCGGTCTTGGAAAGAGGCACGAAGCCGAGCTCATCGATGATCAACAGCTTGTATCCGGCGATCTGCTTCTGCAGTCGGAGAAGACGCCGCTCGTCGCGGGCCTCCATCAGCGCATTGACCAGCGCGGCGGCTGTGGTGAAGCCGACGGAGAGCCCCTTCTGGCAGGCGTGCAGCCCGAGCCCCAAGGCGACGTGGGTTTTGCCGGTGCCGCTGGGCCCGAGTGCGATGACGTTTTCGCGCCGCTCGATCCATTCGCAGCGGGCAAGTTCCAGGACCTGCATCCTGTTGAGCTTCGGAATCGCCTTGAAGTCGAAGCTGTCTAGGCTCTTGACCGCCGGAAAGCCGGCGGCCTTGATGCGGCGCTCGATCATCCGGCGTTCCCGGTCGATCAGTTCAAGCTCGACCAGCCGGGCGAGGAACTGGATGTGGTCGAGGCCCTCGGCGGCGCATTGCCGCGCCAGCTTCTCGTATTCGCGGAGGAAGGTGGGAAGCTTCAGCAGCTTGAGCTGATGGGCCAGCAGGATCTTCGGGGCCTCGCTCATGACTGGCCCTCCGTCATCAGGCTCATGTAGCTGGCGGGCGAGGTCGTGGCGACATTGGCGCGAGGCAGATAGGGGTAGATGTCAAGATCGAGCTTCGGCGGCCACTGCTCGATCCGGCAGAGCAGCAGATGCTTGACGGCGTCGAAGCTCACCGCCCCCAGTCGCAGGGCGTGCTTGACGGCGGCATGAAGGTCTTCGAAGCCGAAGGTCTCCAGAAGCCGGAGCACCTGGACATATTCGCGCCGGCCCATCTTCACCATGCGCGCCTCCATCAGGCGGCGGAGGCTGTCGAACTCCTCCGGAAGATGCCATTCCGCCAGCGGGGCGGCTTGGTCGAGCGCATTGATCTTCTGTTCGATCAGGGGAAGGTAGTGGATCGGATTGTAGATCACGTCCTCGCGGCCGTAACAGCGGGGATGCCGGGCGATCACCGCGCCGCGGCAGCCGATCACGACCTCCCCGACATAACCGCGGATCCATACTTCCTGATGACCATGAGCAACGGGAACCGAGTAATCATTGGTGTCGTAGCGCACCAGGGCCTGTGAGTTCACCTGGCCGGAAGCCTGGGCGCAGGCCTCAAACGGCGAAGCCGGAAGGAGCTTCATCGCAGCCAGATCGTGCTCTAGGCGTTGGCCAATCGTTTCCGTGTGACCGCGCAGAATATCCTCCTGGCGCTTGCGACACTGGGCCTCGAGATAGGCGTTGAACTCCTCCCAGGTCGCGAACCGCGGAACCGGCACCATGAAGTTCCGCCGGGCGAAGCCGACCAGCCCCTCGACGCTGCCCTTGTCGTTGCCCTTGCCGGGCCGGCCATAACGGTCGTGGAACAGGTAATGCGACTGCAGCGCGCTGAACAGCCGTGCCCGCTTGCGCGTGCCGTCCGGCAGGATCTTCGAGACCAGGCAGCGGTCATTATCGTAGAGAATCGACAGCGGAACCCTCCCAAAGAAGGCAAGGGTATGAACATGGCCATCCGCCCATGCCTCCGCCGTCGCCGCCGGATAGGCCCTCACGAAACAGGCATCGCTGTGCGGCAGGTCCATCACGAAGAAGCAGGCCTTCTGCTCAATGCCACCGATGACCGCCACCGCCTCGCCAAAATCCGCCTGTGCATGGCCAGGCGGATGCGCGAGCGGCACAAACATCTCCCGCTTGCGCCGCTCCCGTTCCCGGACATAGTCCTTCACGATGGTGTAACCGCCGGTGAAGCCGTGCTCCGCGCGCAGCCGATTGAATACGCGCTTCGCCGTATGCCGCTGCTTCCCCGGCGCCTCTCGGTCGCCATCGAGCCAGGCGTCAATGATCGGGATGAACGCGTCCAGCTTCGGCCGCTTGATCGGCGCCGAGCGCCGGTACCCAGGGGGGACCGAGAAGGCCAACGCCTTGTCAACGGTATCGCGCGAGATGTTGAAATGCCGTGCCGCCGCACGCTTGCTCATGCCGTCGGCACACGCCAGACGAACCCTGAGGTAAAGTTCCACGGTGTATATCTCCGAGCCCTCCCTCCAGTCGCAGGAAGGGCAAAGTGGCCGGTTTTTACGCCGCCCGCAGCAGGACTATCCCGCCGCTACCGTGGTCTAATTTTGCACCGCCGTTCTCACTGACTGCAAACACTGTGATCTCGCGTCGCTATGCCTTTCAAAGGGCCGGG
>JBEARP010000094.1:0-17891 GCA_041163105.1 Pseudomonadota bacterium | reverse complement strand
TGGCGCGCTCGTTGGTCACGCGGTCACGGTCAGAGTCGCCCAGGCCCGGAACCTGAAGGGCTTCGCCCTTCGAGACGGCGAGCAGCTGGTAACCGGCGGGAACCGACGGAGCGGTTTCCATGGCCGCCATGCGAGCGTTGAGCGCCTCGATCTGGGCCTTCATCTCGCTCAGTTCGTCGGCGTGGGCGGTGACTGTGGACACGGCAATCGCCGCACCAGCCAGGAGCGCCATCTTCATAGTCTTCATTCTTGTTCTCCCAAGTCTTGGAGTTGAGACGTCCCCCATCCCCTGCAAGGATCCGGAGGTAAATGCACGATCTGGTCGAGCACGCACCAGTTGTCTGCGTTATTCGCAGATTGGTCAACTTCTGCGAGAGAAATGCGCGGGAATTTCCATGCCTGTTACTGGATTGCCACAGTTTTGGCGTCATGAAACCGAATGAAATCAATTTCATACTGGGGGAATCTGATGAAAAGGATTGCAGAAACAGCAGGGAATGTGGACAGCCCGTGTCCCCTTCTCGACTCACCGCCAAAGTTGCGGAATAGTCCGCCCATGCCCGGGACGACCCACCACATGAAGCCGATGCGCTGGTTGGCGCACCTGCCACTGGCGATCCTGCCGTTTCTGGCCGCGGCGTCAATTGAGGGTCGTCGCCTCGATCTCTCGACGCCGCTCACCGGCCCCCTCTTCCTGCTGGGCTTCCACTGGTTCTGGATGATGTTGGCACTGGCGCTGGGTGCCTGGGTGGGCTGGCGGACCGCCGGAGAAGAGGCGCCGCAATCACCGCCGGAGGGCGGCGCATGATGCATTATCCGTTTTTTGTCGAACTGGGCCTGTGGATGGCGGGACTGTTCCTCGCCGGATGCCCGCTTGGCGCGGTGGCGCGCCGCCTGTTCGACAGCCGTCGCCAAATGCCCGCCGGCAAGGGTTGAAGACGACGGACCGCAGCCTAGGCGGCGTCCACCACCGAAAGCCACCGTGCAATGGCGGAGACGCTCTCGGGCTCGTCGAGGAAGGGCACGTGGCCACGCGCCCTGACGGTGACGGACTGCAGTCGCCGGTGGTGCTGGTGCATGCCGGCCACGACCTCGTCGCTCAGCAGGTCCGAATGTTCGCCGCGCAGCACCAGCGAAGGCACATCCGCCATCATGTCGAGCAGCGCCCAGAGCTCCGGCATCTTGCCGGCCTTGATGTCGGCGACGCTCGGAAAGTTCTGCGCCAGGCCAGGGTCGTAGTCGGCGCGCGGAACGCCGTCCACTTCGCGATAGACGCGGCGGGCGAAGGCCAGCCAGTCCGCTTCGCTCAGCGTATCGAAGCCGGGGTTCGATGATTTGAGCGCTGCGACGGCCTCATGCCAACTGGAAAACTGCGGGTCGGTGCCGAGATACGTCCGTATGCGGAGCAATCCGGCCTTGTCGATGCGCGGGCCGATGTCGTTGAACAGCACGCCCGCCATGCGCGGCAGCGCGCGTGCCGCCATGACCATCGCCGCGATGCCGCCGCGCGATGTGCCGATGATGGCGAAACGCCCGATGCCCAGCGTGTCGAGTGCCAGAAGCGTGTCCGCCACCTCCTGGTCGGGGCGGTAGGTGGCAGGATCGGCGCGACCCGAGCGGCCGCGACCGCGGAAGTCGAAGGCCAGAACACGGCGTGTCTGCGCCAGCGCCGGCGCGATGGTCTCGAAGTCCTTGGCGTTGCGCGTCAGGCCTGGCAGGCAGACGATGGGAACGAGGCCGGAGCGGTCCGCCGCATAGTCGCGCACATAGAGTTGCGTGCCGTCTGCGGCGGAGACGAAGTGTTCGGCGAACCCCATGGGGCGCGTCAGTCGCAGCCGGTGATGAGATCGGCGAGCGAGGCCTTGCCGCCACAGGGCTCGGCCGCTGCACCGGCCTGCACGGCTGCCGGCGTCTCGTCCGCCGGGGCGGAGGTGGAGGCGACGTTCAGGCTGTCGGTGCGCGCGCCGCGCATCAGGTCCGCCGTCATCGGCCGCACCGTCTTGGGCGCGAGGCGCGACCGGTAGACGTGCAGGTTCTGCATCACCTTCTGCACATACTGGCGGGTTTCCTGGAAGGGAATGGATTCCACCCAGTCGATGGGGTCCACCTGGCCCGAGCGGAAGTCGCCATATTCCTTGATCCACTCGCGCGAGCGGCGGGGGCCGGCATTGTAGGAGACGAGGGTGAGCACGTAAGAGCCACCGTGATCGGCGACAAGATCACCCATATGGGCCGCACCCATCGTGACGTTGAGCTGCGGGTCCATAAGCTGCGACGGATTGTACTTGATGCCGTGCTGCTTGGCGATGAGCTTTGCCGTGCCCGGCATGATCTGCATCAGGCCCTGCGCACCCACCTTGCTGCCGGCGTTGGGGTTGAATTCGCTTTCCTGGCGGGCCAGCGCATAGACCAGCGGCTTCTCGATGGGCTTGCCCACCTGCTTCCAGTCGGGAAGGGCGCGCACCGGATAGCCCCAGGAGTCGATGTCGATGTTCTGTTGTGCCGCAGCCTTCGCCAGGCGCACCGCCATGGTGGCGCCGCCGGCATCCCAGACGATCGACGCGACTGCGTTCATCTCATCCGTGTTGTCGAAGCGGTTGGCGAAGGACCACAGGAACATGTAGAGGTCGTTCTTGGTGCCGGCCTCGTTCATGATCTTGAAGGCGCGGACCACTTCGTCCTTGGCGACCTTGGCTTCGGCAGCCGACGAGGCCTTGCCGCTTTCGATTTCCTCCGGAACCTTGCCGAGCCCGATCTTCTCGCGCGCCAGCTGTCCATAATAGATGGTGGAGTAGGCAGAGGCCTCGCGGTAGGCGGCCTTGGCGCTGCCCTTGTCGCCCATCGCCTCATAGGCGCGGCCCGTCCAGTATCCGGCGCGCGCCTTTTCAGTGCGCGAAGTGGCGATGGCCGCAAGGCGCTGGAAATGCTTCAGGCCGGTCTCGGCGTCGTTCAGGTAGCGCAGCGCGATCCAGCCGGCGATGAATTCGCCCTCGAGGGCCTCGTCGCCCTCCGCGAAGCCGTGGGCGGCGGCAATCTTGTAGGCGGACTTGCGCGCAGCCTTCGGGTCATCAAGCCCGATGGAGCGGCGCGCCACGATGCGGCGCTCGATCCACCAGGCCTCGGCGTCGCCCATCTTGTCGGCGTTGCCGGGAACGCCAAGCAGCACGTCGCGCGCCTTGGAATAGTTTTCGTTGACGCGATAGTAGCGGGCAAGCGCATAGCGCATGCCCAGAGCCTCGCGCATGGAACCCGGCAAGCCGGCATAGAGCTTGTCGGCACCCTTCTCGCCGCGCAGCAGCTTCTGGGCGACGGCGGCGGCCTTCTGGTATTCGGCAGGCAGGCGCTTGGCGGCGCGGATCGCGGCGTTGGTTTCCTGCGCATAGACCAGGCGCCACATGCGGCGCTTGTTGTCGTCGGCGGTCAGCAGATCGCCGAACTCTGCGGCAACCTGCTTCTCCAGCTCCGCGCTGGCGTCAGGGTCGGCCCACACCTTCTGGACCTGGGCGCGCGCCCCGGCCGTGTCGCCGGTGGCGAGAAGGGCGCGGGCCAACGCCAGCGAGCCTTCGTCGGTGACCGGCTTGCGCTTGGCGAAATGCGCGAGGATGAGTTCGGATGATTCCTTGTTCACGTAGAGCGACCGCTCGGCGCGCTTGAGGAGGGACTCCGACAAAGGCCACTTGGGCGCCGTCTCGAGGAAGGCGAGGATGCGCTGGTAGCCGGCGTCATTGGGATGGTCACGCAGGTAGATCAGTTCGACGAGCTTGATGGCGGCCTCGTCGCCCGACCGCTGCGCGGCTTCGCCGGCAGCCACGAAATCGCCCTTGATCGCCAGCTTGGCGGCCTGGATGGCCTGCGATGAGGGCTCGGACGCCGCCAGCACCATGCCGGTGTGGGAGACGAATCCGGGCGAGACCATCGCCGTGGTGGCGGCGAGGACAATCAGGCTGGCACGCAGAAACCGGTTGATATGCATGAACGATCCAATCAAACCCTTTAATCGTCGAGAACCGCCGCTAGGGCGTAATTGTGCCCAGAACATGGCCTGCATTGTGACGCCATCGGCGCTTGCCGGTATCCGGCGTTGCGTCTATGGTGCCGCGCCGTTTGCGGGCTGGCGGTGAAACCGGTTCCCAAACTAGGCCCGCCATGGTTTCCAACTTCTTACCTTCAAGTCATTACCGGAGTAGTCCACGTGCAGTTCAGAGGATCTTTCCCCGCGCTCATCACGCCCATGAAGAATGGCGAGGTCGACGAGGCCGCGTTCCGGAAATTCGTGAACTGGCAGATCGAGCAGGGCTCCCACGGGGTGGTGCCGGTGGGCACCACCGGCGAGAGCCCGACGCTGGACGCCGATGAACACAAGCGCGTGATCGAGATCTGCATCGACGAGGTCAAGGGCCGGGTGCCGGTGATCGCCGGCACGGGCTCCAACTCGACCCGCGAGGCCCTCGACTTCACCCTCCATGCCGCCGAAGCCGGCGCCGATGCCGCGCTGGTCGTGGTTCCCTACTACAACAAGCCCACCCAGGACGGCCTCTACGCCCACTTCAAGGCGATCGCCGATGCGGTGGATATTCCGATCATCGTCTACAACGTGCCGGGCCGCACGGTCGCCAACATCTCGGTGGAGACGCTGGCCCGCCTGTCGCATGACTGCCGGAACATCATCGGCACCAAGGACGCCTCCGCCGACCTGACCAGGCCCTCGCGCCAGCGCCAGTTCTCGGGCAAGGACTTCATCCAGCTGTCGGGCGAGGACGGCACGGCGCTGGGCTTCAACGCCCATGGCGGCGTGGGCTGCATCTCGGTGACCGCGAATGTCGCGCCCAGGCTCTGCGCCGAGTTTCAGGAAGCGACGCTGAAGGGCGACTATGCCACGGCCCTGGCACTGCAGGACCGGCTGATGCCCCTGCACCACGCCATGTTCGTCGAGACCAGCCCCGGCCCGGTGAAATATGCCGCGAGCCTCTTGGGCATGTGCTCTCCGGAAGCCCGCCTGCCCATGGTGCCGGTGGTCGAATCGACCAAGAAGGCGGTGCGCGAGGCGATGATCCACGCCGGCCTGCTGAACTGAGATGAGCTCCAAGAGCGGCGGCGCCAAGGCGTCTCGCAAGGAAGAGGGCATCAAGGTTGTCTCCGACAACCGCCGCGCCCGCTATGACTACGAGATCCTGCAGGCCTTCGAGGCCGGCATCGAGCTGAAGGGCTCGGAGGTCAAGTCCCTGCGCACCGGCCACACCAACCTCGCCGAGGCCTATGCCACGATGAAGGGCGGCGAACTGTGGCTGATCAATTCCAACATCCCGGAATATCGCGAGGCCAACCGCTTCAACCATGAGCCGAAGCGCCCGCGCAAGCTGCTGCTGCACAAGTCCGAGATCAACAAGCTCTCCTCGGGCGTGCTCAAGGAGCACCTGACCATCATTCCGCTGAAGATGTTCTTCAACCCGCGCGGCCGGGTGAAGGTGGACATCGCGCTGGCCCGCGGCAAGAAGCTGCACGACAAGCGCGAGACCATCAAGGAGCGCTCATGGGACCGTGAGCGCGCTCGCCTCATGCGTGACAAGGGCTGAGGCGGCATCCATGGTCTTCATGCAGCATCTGCTCGGCCGCCGCATGCCGAACGTCGAACTCGAAGCCACCTCGGGCGCGCCCGTGAACCCGGCGCGCATCATCGGCCCCGCCGTCATCTTCTGTTATCCCTTCACCGGCCGGCCGGGCTATCCCAACCCGCCCAACTGGGATCACATCAAGGGTGCGCATGGCTCGACGCCGCAGGCCCTTGCCTACTCCGAGGCCTATGGCGAGTTCCGCCGGCTTGGCGTCAAACTGTTCGGCCTCAGCCTGCTCGACAGCGCCTGGCAGAAGGACTTCGTGGCGCGCAATGCACTGAGCTATCGACTGCTGTCGGACTATGACCGCGCCTTCCAGTCGCGTCTCGGCTTGCCGATGTTCGAGACCGCGGGCGAACTCTACCTGCAGCGCATCACCTTCGTCCTGCATGACGGCTTCATCTCGTCGGTGCGCTTCCCGGTGCCCGAGCCGGAACACGACGCAGCCGAGGTGCTGGCGGCGCTGGGGTAGCGAGGGGCCCTAGACCGAATCCAGGTAATCCCTCACCCGCGCGAACACCGCCCTGAACATCTCCGGCGTCAGCACCCGCGTGTTGGTGTTGTAGCGCGAGCAGTGATAGCTGTCGAAGAGGCGATAGTCGCCAAGCTGATGTTCGCCGCCATGCGTGAAGGGATGCGCCGACTTCTTCGCACCCAGCGCCGTCAGCACGCCATCATGCGCGATGCGGCCCAGCGCCACGATGGCCTTCAGCTCCGGCAGCGCATCGATCCGTCCACGGAGGAACGGGTTGCAGGCCTTGATCTCGGCCGACAGCGGCTTGTTCTGCGGCGGCACGCAGCGCACGGCATTGGCGATCATTGCATCCCTGAGCGTCAGCCCATCCTTGGGGTCGGCCTTGAAGGTGCCCGTGGCGAAGCCGAAGTCGATGAGCGTGCCGTAGAGCAGCTCGCCCGCATAATCGCCGGTGAAGGGGCGGCCGGTGCGGTTGGCGCCTGCAACACCCGGTGCAAGTCCCGCGATCAGCAGCCGCGCGTCCTGCGTGCCGAACACCGGCACAGGCGCGTTGAACCAGTCCGGATGCAGTTTGCGCTGCTCCAGCCGGTATGCAACGAGCCGCGGGCACAGCGGGCAGTCGCGGCCCGGCTCGTGGCCGTGGTTGTCAGATGTCGGCAAAGTCCTCGAAGCTCTCGCGGGGGGCAGGGCCGGGGGCACGCTCGCGGCGTTCAGACGGGTCGCGGCCGATCTCGTCGCGCAGGTCGCTCAGGTCAATGAACTGGTCGGTCTGGCGGCGCAGATCGTCGGCGATCATCGGCGGCCTGGTGGTCAGCGTCGACACCACGGTGACGCGGCGCCCCTTGGCCTGCACCGCGGCCACCAGCGAGCGAAAGTCGCCGTCGCCGGAGAACAGCACGATGTGGTCGAGCTGGTCGCACAGCTGCATCACATCCACCGCGAGTTCGATGTCCATGTTGCCCTTCACCTTGCGGCGTCCCATGGCATCGGTGAACTCCTTGGCCGGCTTGGTAACGACGCGATAGCCGTTGTAGTCGAGCCAGTCGATCAGCGGCTTGATCGGTGAGTACTCCGCATCGTCGAGAAGCGCCGTGTAGTAGAGGGCGCGGATCATCCGGGAGCGTTTGCGGAAGTAGCCAAGCAGCTTCTTGTAGTCGATGTCGAAGCCGAGCGTCTTGGCCGTGGCGTAGAGATTGGATCCGTCGATGAACAGTGCAACGCGTTCATCCTGATAAAAATGCATGTCTGAAAACCCCTTAACGTGTATGGGATTGATTTAGACAGCCACCCAACGACGCTCAAGCAAAATGATTCTTGTTGCCCTCGGTTCCAACTGCAACGGCCCCTGGGGAACCCCGCGTGACGCGGTGGCCGAGGCGCTGCGTCGCCTCAACGCAGGCGGCATCCGGCTGAAGATCGCATCGCAACTGCTGGTCACCGCGCCCTTCGGCGTGACCGACCAGCCCGATTTCGTGAATGCCGTCGCGGAAGTTGAATCGCGCCTCTCGCCGGAAGCCCTTCTGAAGCGGTTGCACATCATCGAACGCCTTGCCGGTCGCCGCCGCACGCTGCGCTGGGGCCCGCGCACGCTGGACCTTGACCTTATCGATTATCACGGCGTCATTCGCCGCTCCGCGCCGCCTGTGCTTCCACATCCCGGCATCGCCGAGCGCATCTTCGTGCTGGCCCCCATCACCGAGATCGCGCCGCATTGGCGACACCCGGAAACCCGGCTCACGGCCGCAGCCATGCTCAAGAAGCTTGATCACGAGGGGCAGGGCCGCCTGCTCTGAGTTGGTTTGTTCCGCATCTGTTCCGAAATGAACAACGCCGCCTCAACGATAACGCTCCCTTAACCTAACCACGCCATTTTTGCGTGTGTCAGTTTGTTCTGGAGTTCGGGGCATGTCGTCCAAACTAAATCTTACTGCTTGGTCTTCGCTCGCCAAGCCTCAGTTTCTGGTTTCCGCAGCCGCCGCTGTCATGCTTACCGCCTGCTCCTCGGATATGGATCGCTTCGCATCCAATCCATCGGGTGCCGATCCGGTCTACACCGCCAGCGTGCCGAAGAACGTGAACGCCTCGAACGTCGGCATGGCGGACACGGGTGTCGCTTCGAAGCCTCTGGCCAGCGCCTCTGCACAGCCGCCGAGCTACGATTACGCCAAGTCCTACCAGGCCCCGCAGTATCGCCAGCCCGCGGCACAGCCGCAGGTGTCGGCCAGCGCGCCTGCCGGTGTCGGCACGGTGACGGTCGGACCTGGCATGACGCTCTATTCGATCGCGCGCTCCAACAACCTGTCGGTCGCCGAACTCGCGGCCGTCAACGGCATCAAGGCGCCATACGCCGTGCACACCGGCCAGACCTTGCGCCTGCCGGGTGCTGGCACCGGCGCGGTTGCCTCGCAGCACGCCATGCCGCCGGACAACACCACCTTCTCCGAACCGTCGGACACGCCGATTGCGCCGAAGCCGGGTGCGCCCGCCTCCTCCACCGCGGCAAGCGCCAAGCCGTTCAAGTCCGGCCCGTCGGTTGCGGCTAACGGCACCGGCGAAACGCTCACGGTTGCCAGCGGCGACACGCTGTTCTCGCTCGGCCGCAAGTATGGCCTCTCGCCCTATGCCATCGCCGATGCCAACGGCCTGCCGCACAATGCGCAGCTGGTGCTGGGCCAGAAGGTGCGCATCCCGGCGGGTGGTGAAGCTGCTCCTGCCGTCGCTGCCGCCAAGCCCGCAACGGCCAAGACCACAACTGCAACCAACGGCACCCTGCCGCCCGCCACCGGCGAAGAGGGCACGGGCGAGGCGGTTGCCGCCAACACGCCTCCCGCCGCCGCGACGCCCGAGCCGATTCCCGGTTCGGACCAGTCGGCCGCAGCCACCACCACGCCTCCTGCGGCATCGACAGGCCAGCAGGTCGCCGAAGGCGCACCCATCGCCGGGGCGCCCGGCATGCGCTGGCCGGTGCGCGGCAAGATCATCTCCGGCTTCGGTCCCAAGGCCAACGGCCTGAAGAACGAGGGCATCAACATCGCGGTGCCCGAAGGCACCTCGATCCGCGCCGCCGCCGATGGCGTCGTCGCCTACTCCGGCAACGAGCTGAAGGGCTATGGCAACCTCGTCCTCATCCGTCACGAGGACGGTTATGTGACCGCCTATGCCCACGGCAGCGAACTCTTCGTCAAGCGCGGCGACACGGTGAAGCGTGGCGACGTGATCGCCAAGGCCGGCCAGACGGGTTCCGTCTCCAGCCCGCAGCTGCACTTCGAAGTGCGCAAGGGTGCCGTGGCGCTCGACCCGATGAAGTTCCTCTCGCAGAACACCGCGTCCACCAACTGATTGCAGTCCCAAGTCGAACTCAAGGCCCGGAGGTCAAACTCCGGGCCTCTTGTTTTTGCGCGCTGATGGCGCATGCTCGGCCGATCAGCAGGGAGCACGGCCATGATCACGGTGTGGGGACGGCGCAACTCCGTCAACGTCCAGAAGGTATTGTGGGCGCTCGAGGAACTCGACGTGCCCTACACGCGCGAGAACGTGGGCGGCAGCTTCGGCGGCAACCAGGATGCCGATTTCCTTTCGATGAACCCGATGGGCCTCGTGCCGGTGATCCGCGATGGCGACGTCACCATGTTCGAGTCCAATGCCATCGTGCGTTATCTTGCGGCGCGCTTCAGGGCAGGGGTTCTCCGGCCATCGGACCACAAGAGCCTTGCCATGGCGGAGCAGTGGATGGAGTGGACCCAGCTGAACATGGGGCCTGCCGTGACAACGCTGTTCATCAACCGCGTGCGCAGCCTGCCCGAAGCCCGGGATGTGGCCGCGGCGGCTGCCGCCGAAAGCAAGGTGGCGGAGGCCCTGCGTATTGCGGACGCCTGGATCGCCCGACACGACTGGTTCGCAGGACATGACTTCAGCTTCGGCGACATCGCCATGGGCGCGCTGCTGTGGCGCTACATGGGCATCGACTGCGCAAGGCCGCAGATGCCGCACCTCTTGGAATGGTTCGAAGCCATTCAGGAACGTGAACCCTTCCGCCGCGCCGTGATGGCCGTGCCCCGCGCCAAGGACCTGGCAGACTGGAACAGGATCGAGAAGGAAACGGCGTAGGGCTGCGAAGGACTGCGCCAAGCCCGCACCCTCAAGTCATTTTGCCCCGTTTCGACCTGGGCATCCGTTTTCTTGCGGCCCAAAAGGATCCGCGGATCAAGTCCGCGCAAGGTGATGTGAGCGGGGTCGCCGTGCGGGAGGTTTTGCAGAAAGTTTCACCTTGCCCCGGCTTGACCGGGGCATCCTCTTCGTGCCCACTAAAGAGATGCCGAGTGGCTTCTGCTACATCATGACCAACCGCCCCCGCGGTGTGCTCTATGTGGGCTCCACCACGAACCTCCCGCGTCGCGCCTATGAGCACCGCATGGGATTGTTTGACGGCTTTACGAGTCGGTACGGCCTCATGCAGCTGGTGCACTACGAGGAGTATCAGCTCTTCGTCGATGCCGTGCGCAGAGAGCGGGCGATCAAGCACTGGTCGCGGCAATGGAAGATCGAGCTGGTGGAGAAGGGCAATCCGGACTGGGTGGATCTTTATGAGCAACTGATGTGAGCTGCCCTGCGTAGGAGTCACCTTGCGCGGGCTTGACCCGCGCATCCTTTGTTTGTGGGCGCAAAAAGGTTGCCCCGGTCAAGCCGGGGCAAGGTGAGTTCTCATAATCGCGCGCAACCCCTATTCCCCCAGCCGCTGTCCCAGTCGCCCCGCCAGATCCTGGATGTACTGCCACGCCACGCGGCCGGAGCGGCTGCCGCGGGTAGCCTGCCATTCGATGGCGCCGGCGCGCAGCGAGTCCGGGTCAACCTTCAACCCGTAATGCCTCGCATAGCCCTCGATCATCGCCAGGAATTCGTCCTGCGAACAGTTGTGGAAGCCGAGCCACAGGCCGAAGCGGTCTGACAGCGACACCTTTTCCTGCACCGCTTCCGACGGGTTGATCGCCGTCGAACGCTCGTTCTCGATCATGTCGCGTGGCAGCAGGTGGCGGCGGTTCGAGGTGGCGTAGAAGATCATGTTGGAAGGGCGGCCCTCGATGCCGCCGTCAAGGGCGGCCTTGAGCGACTTGTAGGAGGTGTCGTCGGCATCGAATGAGAGGTCGTCGCAGAATACGATGAAGCTGTACGCCGGATTCCTGCGGATGATGTTCATCAGCATGGGCAGGCTCTCGATGTCCTCGCGGTGGATCTCGACGAGCTTGAGGATGCCGCCTGCCGCCTCGTTGATGGCGTGGTGGGCCGCCTTGACGAGGGATGACTTGCCCATGCCGCGTGCGCCCCACAGCAGCGCGTTGTTGGCGGGCAGGCCCCGGGCGAAGCGTTCGGTGTTCTCGATCAGAATGTCCCGCGTCAGGTCGATGCCGCGCAGCAGGGAAAGGTCCACCCGGTTGACGCGGGCCACCGGTTCCAGTTCCGGGGGGCTCGCATGCCAGACGAAGGCCGAACAGCCCGCAAGGTCGGCCTCGGTGGCCTTGCGGGGTGCCAGCCGCTCCAGCGCCTCGGCAATGCGGGTGAGCAGCGAATGATCGAGTTCCTGTGCCATTCCAGACTCTTAGCCGAGCCGGAAGGCCGGGTAAAGCCGCGCCAATCGATTGGTTGCAATAGAGGCAACCATCGCTATATTCCGCCCAAACTTTCGATCAGGAGATTTCCCGTGTTCATCACTCCGGCCTTTGCCCAGGCCGCCGGCGCTCCCGCCGGTGCTGGCGATTTCATCGGCATGATCCTGCCGCTCGTCCTCATCATGGGCGTGTTCTATTTCCTGCTGATCCGCCCGCAGCAGCGCAAGATGAAGGAGCATCAGGAGATGCTCAAGAAGGTCGGCAAGGGTGACACGGTGGTGACCAACGGTGGCCTCATCGGCCGCGTCGTCAAGGTCCTGGACGACAACGAGCTGCAGGTCGAGATCGGCGAGAACATCAAGGTGCGCGTGCTGCGCACCGGCATCGCCGACGTGCGCGCCAAGGGCGAACCCGTCAAGACCGAGGTCAAGTAATTCCCGATGCTGCATTTCAGCAAATGGAAGCAACTCGGCATTCTTCTGACGGTGCTGATTTCCATCATCGTCGCGCTGCCGAACGTGCTGCCTGCCAAGTACCAGGACATGCTGCGCCCCTATGGCCTGAAGCCCATGACCCTGGGCCTCGACCTGCAGGGCGGCGTCAACATCCTCCTCGAAATCGACCGTGAAGACCTCAAGAAGCGCCTGACGGAACAGCTCGTCGGCGACATGCGCTCCACCCTGCGCGAAGGCAAGATCGGCTATAGCGGCATCAATCGTGCGCCGGACGGGGTGCGCGTGCGCATCACCAAGCCGGAGGACGTGGACAGGGCCGAGACCGAACTGCGCAAGCTGGCGCAGCCGGTGGATGCCGGCGGCCTGTTCGGCGGCGGCACAACTGCCGCACTGTTCGACGTGAAGGTCGAAGGCCAGCAGGTGAGCTTCATCTTCAACGAGCAGGGCATCGACAGCAAGATCCAGCAGGCGGTCAGCCAGTCGATCAAGATCGTCGAGAAGCGCGTGAACCCCGACGGCGTCGTCGAGGCCACCATCCAGCAGCAGGGCAAGGACCGCATCGTCGTGCAGCTGCCCGGCGTGCAGGACAGCCAGGAAGTGAAAAGCCGCCTCGACCGCACCGCCAAGCTGACCTTCCAGCTGCTGTGCGAGGCCCAGCCCACCGGCCAGGGCCAGAACCCGCCGCCGGAATGCAAGTCGCTGGTGATGAAGGACGACCCTGCCCAGGTCATGTGGGTGCAGACCTCCAGCCGTGCCACGGTTGACGGCGCCGACCTGACGGACGCCCGCGGCTCCTTTGACCAGAGCAACCAGCCCGTCGTCTCCTTCCGCTTCAACCAGAAGGGTGCGGAGCGCTTCGGCAAGCTGACGCGCGACAATGTGGGCAAGCCCTTCGCCATCGTGCTCGACGATCTCATCATGAGTGCGCCGCGCATCAACGAGCCCATCCTCGGCGGCTCCGGCCAGATATCCGGCAATTTCACGGTGGAGGAAACCAACAGCCTCGCCGTGGTTCTGCGCTCCGGCGCGCTGCCGGCCAAGCTCACCATCGTCGAGGAGCGCACGGTCGGCCCCAGCCTGGGCTCCGACTCGATCGAGGCCGGCTTCAACGCCTCGATCATCGGCCTCGTGCTGGTCGTCATCTTCATGATCATCGCCTATGGCCTGTTCGGCATCTTCGCCAACATCGCGCTGCTGCTGAACCTGATCATGCTGATCGCGGTGATGAGCTTCTTCGGCTTCACCATGACGCTGCCGGGCATCGCCGCCATCGTGCTCACCATGGGCATGGCGGTTGACTCCAACGTCATCATCTTCGAGCGCATGCGCGAGGAGTGGCGCAACGGCCGCTCCGCCATGAGCGCCATCGAGACCGGCTTCAAGTCGGCCTTCGCCACGATCTTCGATTCGAACTTCACCGCGCTCATCGCGGCGGTGGTGCTGTTCGGCGTCGGCTCCGGTCCCGTCAAGGGCTTCGCCATCGCCCATGTGGTGGGCATCCTCACCACCGTGTTCACGGCCTATACGGTGACGCGTTACATCGTGTCGCTGTGGGTCGGCTGGGCCAAGCCCAAGGAGGTTCCGCTCTGAGAGCGGAAATCAGCTCATGAAATTCAAGCCCATCCGCTTCATTCCGGACGATACCCGCTTCCCGATCATGCGGCTCAGCCGCTTCGGCTTCTTCGTGTCGGGCCTTCTGTCACTTGCCTCGGTGCTGCTGTTCGTCTTCGTTGGCCTCAACGTCGGCGTCGACTTCAAGGGCGGCACGGTGATGACCATTCGCACCGCCGACGCCGCCAACATCGAGCAGCTGCGCGAGCAGGTGTCCTCGCTCGGCTTCGGCCAGGCGGAGATCCAGGAGTTCGGCTCGCCGCGTGACGTGCTGATCCGGCTTCCCGCCGTCGAAGGCGGCGACGAGGCCCAGCAGACCACCATCGCCAAGGTCAAGGAGGCGCTGGGACCCGGCGTCGAGTTCCGCTCGGTCGAGGTGGTGGGCCCCAAGGTGTCCTCCGAACTGGCCGAACAGAGCATCCTCGCCGTGGTCTTCGCCATCGGCGGCATCCTGTTCTACGTATGGTTCCGCTTCGAATGGCAGTTCGCGGCGGGCGCCGTGCTCTCGCTGCTGCATGACGTGCTCATCACCATCGGCATCTTCTGTCTGCTCAGGATCGAGTTCAACCTGCAGATCATCGCGGCGATCCTGACCATCGTCGGCTATTCGCTGAACGACACGGTGGTGGTGTTCGACCGCATCCGCGAATACATGCGCAAGTACAAGTCGATGAACCTCGCCGACCTGATCGACTTCTCGATCAACTCGGTGTTCCCGCGCACCATCCTCACCTCCGTCACCACCATGCTGGCGCTGGTGGCGCTCTATGCCTTCGGCGGCGAGGTGCTCCGCGGCTTCACCTTCACCATGATCCTCGGCGTGCTGATCGGCACCTATTCCTCGATCTTCATCGCCTCGCCGGTGCTGATCCTGCTCGGCACGGTGATGAGCGAGAAGAAATCCACGACGGACGCAAAGGCAGCCGCCGCGGCCCGCCCGTGACGGCACACTACCCTGGCCGCGCCGCCATCGAGACCTATGGGGCGGGCGGCTTCGGTTTCGCGGGCATGTCGCACCGCGGGTCCATCGTGGCACTCCCCTCCGGCATCTATGCCTGGAACGTGAACCCCACCGCGTTGACGCCTGACGATTTCGCCATGGCGATTGCCGAGAGGGACGCGTTCGACCTGCTGCTCATCGGCATGGGCACCGAGATGGCACGGCCGCCCAGGCCGGTCCGGGCCGCACTCGAGGCCGCGGGCATCATCTATGACCCGATGGCCACGGGCCACGCCGTCTCCACCTACAATCTTCTCCTCGAGGAAAAGCGCCGCGTCGCCGCCGCCCTCATTGCCGTGGCGTTCGGCGCATGAACGAGGTTGAGGAGATCGTCCGCCGCCAGGACCGTGACCGCTACCTCTCCTGCCTTTTCGCGCCCGATGACAAGCGCCCCCATCTCCTTGCGCTCTATGCGTTCAATGCCGAGATCCTGCGGGTGCGCGACACGGTGAGCGAAGCTGGCCTCGGTCTCATCCGCCTGCAGTGGTGGCGCGACACGATTGCGGGCATCTATGCTGGCAACGAGACGCCGGCCTACGCGGTGGCGGAGGCTCTGGCCCGCGCCATTCGTGAAGGTCAACTGCCGCAGCAGGCTCTGCTCGACCTTGTCACCGCCCACGAGTTCGACCTGTTCGATGACCGCATGCCGGACCTCACCGCCCTCGAGGCCTACATGGGCGAGGCCTATTCGCGCCTCATCATGATGGCGGCGATGATCCTCGACCGTGATGCCGCGCCGAAGGCCAGCGAATGCGCCGGGCTTGCAGGTGTGGCGCAGGGGATCGCACTGGTGATGGGCGATCGCGCGCATCGCGATCCGTTCCTGCCGGAGGGCATGACGGTGGCCGAGGTGGTGGGCCATGGCGAGAACCGCCTCGCCCAGGCGATGACGCTCAGGCCCGAACTGCCGGCGTCCGTTCTTCCGGCTTTCCTGCCGGTGAGCCTGACCGGGCTGTATCTGAAGCGCGTCGCAAGTCACCCGGATCTGCCGCTCGCGGTGTCGCCGTTACGGCGGCAGCTGGTGATGTGGTGGACGGCAAGGCGCTGGGGCTAGCAACCACCCCCATTGGCCGTCATCCCGGCGAAGGCCGGGATCCAGCTTTCCTTCATGCAACAGAGATCCCGACGCAGAAGCGCCATGCAGGGCGCAGGGCTGGCTTCAGCAGGTTCCGGCTAGGGGTATAGCGGGGCTGCATAATGCCAAAAAGCAATCGTTACGAACCTCATTTCGGCCGGCCCCCGGAACACGGAGGAAAGCGGGATCCCGGCCTTCGCCGGGATGACGGGAGGGGGAATGGGTCGCGACCATTACTCCGCCGCCTTCAGCGCCGCTGCCCCCAGCCACGCCTCGAAATCTGCCTTGGCCCGGCCGGTATAGGCGCGCTTGCGCTCCACCGCCTGCTCGGTGTGCTTCAGGCGCACGCCGTCCTTCATCTTCACCTTGTCGATGGGCGGCAGCAGGCCGAAGTTGATGTTCATCGGCTGGAAGGAGGATTTCTGTCCGTCCGTGGTCTCGATGTGGCCGCCGGTGATGTGGTTGAGCAGCGCACCATGCGCCGTGGTGGGCGGGGGTGCATCGAAGGGCAGCCCCAAGGCCTCTGCCGCCGCCATGCGGCCCGCCATCAGGCCCATCGCGGCGCTTTCCACATAGCCTTCAACCCCCGTCACCTGGCCCGCGAAGCGCAGCCGCGGCTGGGCCTTCAGGCGCAAGGCACCGTCCAGCACGCGCGGGCTGTTGAGGAAGGTGTTGCGATGAAGCCCGCCCAGCCGCGCGAACTCGGCGTTCTCCAGCCCCGGAATGGTGCGGAACACCTTCACCTGGTCGGCATATTTCAGCTTCGTCTGGAAGCCCACCATGTTGTAGAGCGTGCCCAGCTTGTTGTCCTGGCGCAGCTGCACCACCGCATAGGACTTTTCGTCCGGCTTGTGCGCGTTGGTCAGGCCGCGCGGCTTCATCGGCCCATGGCGCAGCGTCTCGGGCCCGCGCTCGGCCATCACTTCGATGGGCAGGCAGCCGTCGAAATAGGGGGTGGATTTCTCCCACTCCTTGAAGTCGGTCTTCTCGCCTTCCATCAGTGCACGGACGAAACCCTCATACTGCTCCTTGTTCATCGGGCAGTTGATGTAGTCCTTGCCGGTGCCGCCCGGGCCCACCTTGTCATAGCGCGACTGGAACCACGCCACGTCCATGTCGATGGTTTCACGGTGCACGATGGGGGCGATGGCGTCGAAGAAGGCAAGCGACTCCTCTCCGGTGAGCGAACGGATTGCCTGCGCAAGTGCTGGCGAGGTGAGGGGCCCGGTGGCGATGATGACGCTCTCCCAGTCCTCCGGCGGCAAGCCTGCGATCTCGCCGTCGACCACTGTCACCAGCGGGTGGCGTTTCAGCGTCTCGGTCACCTCCGCCGAGAAGGCGTCGCGGTCCACGGCCAGCGCCCCGCCGGCGGGCACCTGGTGGCGGTCGGCCATGGCCATGATCAGCGAGCCGCAGCGCCGCATCTCCCAGTGGAGAAGCCCCACTGCATTGTTCTCGGCATCGTCCGAGCGGAAGGAGTTTGAGCAGACGAGTTCGGCGAAGCCTCCGGTGCGGTGGGCCTCGGTGCCGACCTGCGGCCGCATCTCGTGAAGGACGACGGGCACGCCGAGCTTCACCGCCTGCCAGGCGGCTTCGGAGCCTGCCATGCCGGCGCCGATGATGTGGATGGGTTTTGTCATGGGCCGCTCCTAGCATGGCGGGCCGGGAGGTGAAAGACTTCGACCCTTCATACCGGCCTCGCGCCGGAGTAGGGTTTTGGCCATGAGCAGCACCCTCCACGACATTTCCGCCGAACTTGACGCCATCCGCGCCCAATCGTTGTGGAAGGTCGAGCGCCCGATCCTCGGTCACCAGTCCTCCCACATCCGCGTGAGGAGCGGCGAGATGCTGAATTTCTGTGCCAACAACTACCTGGGCCTGGCCGACCACCCGGATCTCGTGGCCGCCGCCAGGGATGCGCTCTCCACCCATGGCCTTGGCATGGCCTCCGTGCGTTTCATCTGCGGCACCAGTGACCTGCACCTTGAGCTTGAGCCTGTCTCTTATACACATCTCCGAGCCCACGAGACTGTTTGCCATCGCGTATGCCGTCTTCTGCT
>JBEARP010000093.1:0-11445 GCA_041163105.1 Pseudomonadota bacterium | reverse complement strand
CACGTGGCGCGTCGAGGTGATGCCGCGATCGGGCACGGGCGAACTTTCATTCGCCGCCGCCCTTCGCCGCGCCGCGCCCCAGTCGGCGGGCGAGCCCGTCGTCGCGCTTGTGCGCAATGAGATGATCCATCACGAGGCGATCATCGCACTCGCCACCGCCCTGCTGGCCGCCGCGGTACTGGTGGCGGTCGCCCTGCGCAGCCTGCGCGGCCTGGTCCTGTCGATGGCCCCAGCTGGCGCCTTCATCACGCTCACCGCCGCCGTCACCGTCATGCTGGGCATCAGCCTCAACGCCGCCATGCTGGCCGGCGTCAGCGCCGCCATCGCAGTGCTGATTGCCTGCTCCATGCTGGTGGCGGTCAGGCTGCACGGCAGCGCCGCCGCCGTGCAGGCGCATCTCCTGCCGCTGCGTGCCGTGCTGCTGCCACCCATCACGCTGGCCGGTGCGGCCGCGCCGCTGGTCATTTCCTCGCGGCCCGCCGTGGCCGAACTCGGCGCCTCGCTTGCCATGCTGTTCCTCATCGTGGCGCTGCTGATCCTGCTGCTTGTGCCCGCACTCGCCCGCTGGCTTGACCAGCTGGCCCAGCCGGCTCCCCAGCCCGTGCATCGCCGCAAGTAAGGTTGCTGGCGACATTCAAAATGTCAGGTGATATCTTGTCCCACGGGTGTCACGGCGCGAACACCTCAGGGAAGAAATCAGGGAGAAAAAGATGAAATCTCAGTTCAGTCTCAAATCCTGGCTCATCGGGTGCAGCATGCTCGCGATGACGACCACCGGCGCCTTCGCCGAGGTGGTCTACAACCGGGGCAATTCCGCCGACCCCGAGTCGCTTGACCCGCACAAGACCTCGACCGTCTACGAGGCCAACATCCTGCGCGACCTGTTCATGGGCCTGATGGTCCAGGACGCCAAGGCCCAGGTGCAGCCGGGCGCCGCCGAGAGCTACTCCGTCTCGGCTGATGGCAAGACCTACAGCTTCAAGCTCCGTCAGGGAGCGCTGTGGTCCGATGGCTCGCCGGTGACGGCCGATGATTTCGTCTATTCATGGCGCCGCCTGGTCGACCCCGCGACGGCCGCCGAATATGCCTACATGCTTGCCCCCGTGGTCAATGCCGAGGACATCACCGCGGGCAAGAAGAAGCCCGGCGAGCTGGGCGTCAAGGCGGTCGATGCCGGGACCTTCGAGGTGACGCTCAACGCGCCCACCCCCTATTTCCTCGAGATGCTCACCCACCAGGCCACCTATCCGGTGAACAAGGCGAGCATCGACAAGCTGGGCGCCGACTTCATCAAGCCCGGCAACCTGGTTTCCAACGGTGCCTATGTGCTGACCGAGTTCGTGCCCAACGATCACATCAAGGCGGTGAAGAACGACAAGTTCTATGACGCGGCCAATGTCAAGATCGACGTGGTGAACTTCATCCCCACCGAGGACCGCTCCACTGCCATGAAGCGCTTCGAGGCGGGCGAGCTCGACTCGAACGACGACCTGCCCACCGAGCAGCTGGCCGACATCAGGGCCAAGTTCGGCGACCAGGTGCGGATCGGGCCCTATCTCGGCACCTATTACTACGCCTTCAAGACCGACAAGGCACCGTGGGACAATGTGAAGCTCCGCCACGCCGTGTCCATGGCCATCGACCGCGACTACCTCGCGGAGAAGGTCTGGCAGAACACCATGATCCCGGCTTATTCCTTCGTGCCGCCCGGCATCACCGGCTACGAGACGCGCGCCACGGACTATGCCGAAACCTCGCAGCTCGACCGTGAGGACGAGGCCAAGAAGGTGCTGGCGGAACTGGGCTACGGCCCGGACAAGCCGCTGAAGATGGAGATCCGCTTCAACACCTCGGAGAACCACAAGAACACCGCGGTCGCCATCCAGGAGCAGCTGAAGCCGCTCGGCATCGAGGTGTCGCTGGTCAACACCGACACCAAGACGCATTACGGCCTGCTCGAGCAGAAGGGCGACTTCGACATCGCGCGCGCCGGCTGGATCGCCGACTACAAGGACCCGGAAAACTTCCTGGCCCTGTGCAAGACCGGCACTGGCAACAACTACGCCGTCTACACCAACAAGGCGTATGATGATCTGATGGCAGGTGCGGCCGCCGCGGCCACGCCGGAAGAGCGCATGAAGCTCCTGTCGGACGCCGAAGCCATCGGCGTGGCGCGTGACCTCTGCGTGGTGCCGCTGCTCTACTACAGCTACCACACCCTGGTTTCGAACAAGCTCAAGGGCTGGGAGGACAACGTCATGGACGTCCACCCCACCCGCTTCCTCGCCAAGGAATAGTCCCGCAACAGTGACGGGCCGCCTTGCCGGCAAAAAGGGCAGGGCGGCCTTCCACCCGAACGCGAGTTGCGGACATGCTGCGTTACGTCCTGAGGCGGTTCCTCACCGCGATCCCGACCCTGTTCGTGATCGTGACGATCTCGTTCTTCCTCATGCGCGTGGCGCCGGGCGGCCCCTTCAACCAGGAGAAGGGCCTGAACCCCGTCATCAAGGCCAATCTCGAGCGTGTCTTCCACCTCGACCAGCCGCTGTGGAAGCAATACCTTCTCTACCTGAACAACCTGATCCACGGCGACTTCGGCCCTAGCTACAACCTGCCGGACTTCACCGTGGCGGAGCTCTTCGCGGCAGGCCTGCCGATCTCGATCCAGCTCGGCGGCTCCGCGCTCATCCTCGCCCTGCTGCTCGGCGGCATCCTCGGTATCACCGCGGCGCTCTACCAGAACAAGCCGGCCGACTATGCGGTGATCGCCACCGCCACGGCGGGTTCCACCATCCCCACCTTCGTCATCGCACCCTTGTTCCAGCTGTTCTTCGCACTCACCCTCAAGTGGTTTCCGGTCGGCGGCTGGGGCGACGGCGCGCTGATCAACAAGGTCGGCCCCGTGCTCACCCTGATGCTGCCGCAACTCGCCATTGTGGCGCGGCTGATGCGCGGCTCGATGATCGAATCACTGCGCTCGCACCACATCCGTACCGCACGCGCTCTCGGCCTTTCCGATTATTCGGTCGTCATCAAGCACGCGCTGCGCGGCGCGCTGCTGCCGGTCATTTCCTATGCCGGTCCTGCTGCCGCCGCACTGCTGACCGGCTCGATCATCGTCGAGACCATCTTCGCCATTCCTGGCGTCGGGCGATATTTCGTGGAAGCCGCACTCAACCGCGACTACACGCTGGTCATGGGCACCGTGGTGGTGGTTGCGATCTTCACCATCGTGTTCAATCTCATCGTCGACATCCTCTATGCCGTGGTCGACCCGCGGGTGCGCTATGACTGACGTCTCGCTCACCCCCGCCGCGCAAGGCCGCTCGCTGTGGGCCGATGCCTTGAACCGCCTCAAGGCCAACAAGGCCGCCATGGTGAGCTTGTGGTATCTGCTCTTCATGGCCGTGATCTGCATCGTGGGCCCATGGTTCACCCCGCATGACTTTACCACTATCTACCAGGACTACACCCGCGTGCCGCCCAGCCTGACGGCCTATCCCCAGCCCGAGGCCATCGACCGCGCGGTGAAGGACACGGTGAAGCGGAGTCGCCTCGATCTCGTCGGCTGGCAGGAGCGCGACGGCAAGGTCTTCATCACGCTTACCTCCACCAAGCCCATCGACGCGCGCGTGACGCGCTACATCGACCGCTCCGACGTCTTCGAGGGTGCGCAGGTGTCGGAGACCTCGGCCGATGGCAAGACGCTCACCATCAGCGCCGATGTCCAGAAGAAGTATTTCTTCTTCGGCACCGACAGCAACGGCCGCGACCTGCTGACCCGCACCCTCACTGCCGGTAGGGTGTCGCTCGCCATCGGTTTGCTCGCCGGTCTCGTCGCGGTGTTCATCGGTGTGCTCTATGGCGCCATCGCGGGCTTTGCCGGCGGGCGCACCGACGAGATCATGATGCGCATCGTGGACATCCTCTATTCGCTGCCCTTCATCTTCTTCGTCATCATGCTGGTGGTGTTCTTCGGTCGAAACTTCGTGCTGATGTTCCTCGCGGTGGGTGCTGTGCTGTGGCTGGACATGGCCCGCATCGTGCGCGGCCAGGCGCTGTCGCTGAAGCGCCAGGAATATGTGCAGGCGGCGGAGGCGCTGGGCGTATCGCCCGGCGGCATCCTGCTGCGCCATGTTGTGCCCAACCTGCTGGGGCCTGTCGTCATCTACATGACGCTGCTGGTGCCGCAGGTCATCATCCTCGAGAGCTTCCTGTCCTTCCTGGGGCTCGGCGTGCAGGAGCCGATGTCGAGCTGGGGCGTGCTCATTTCTCAAGGGGCGAAGAACATTCCGAGCGCCACCTGGCTGCTGATCTTCCCGTCCTTCTTCCTCACCACCACGCTCTTCGCGCTGAATTTCATCGGCGATGGCTTGCGTGACGCGCTCGACCCGAAGGACCGCTGAGATGAGCGAGCGCATCCTCCATCTCCAGCATGTTAAAGTCTCCTTCGATACCATCGACGGCACCGTGGAAGCCGTGAAGGGCGTCGACCTGCATGTAAAGTCTGGCGAGACCGTTGCCATTGTCGGCGAGTCCGGCTCCGGCAAGAGCCAGCTGATGATGGCGGCCATGGGCCTGCTCGCGTCCAACGGCAGTGCCACGGGCGTGGTCGACTATCGCGGCACCAACTTGCTTGCGATCCCGAAGTCGGAGCTCAACGACATTCGTGGCGCAAAGATTACCATGATCTTTCAGGAACCGATGACCTCGCTCGATCCGCTCTACACGATCGGTGCGCAGTTGATCGAGCCGATCCGCAAGCACCAGAAACTGGGCGAGGGCGAGGCGCGCGCGCGCGCCATCGAGATGTTGCGCCTCGTGCGCATTCCGGAGCCGGAGCGCCGCATGCGCTCCTACCCGCACGAGATGTCGGGCGGCCAGCGCCAGCGCGTGATGATCGCCATGGCGCTCGCCAACAACCCGGACCTCCTCATTGCTGACGAGCCAACCACGGCGCTCGACGTCACCATCCAGGCAGAGATCCTGGAGCTCATGGCCAGTCTCCAGCAGCGGCTGGGCATGGGCATGGTCTTTATCACCCATGACCTCAACATCGTGAAACGCATTGCGCATCGCGTCTATGTCATGCGCCGCGGCGAGGTGGTGGAGGAAGGCGAGACGGCGGACCTCTTCGCCAATCCGAAGCACCCTTATACCAAGGCGCTGCTGGAAGCTGAGCCCACGGGGCGCAAGCTGCCCGTGGCACCCAATGCCCGCAAGATGATCGACGCCACCGACGTGCGCGTCACCTTCAGGCTGGGTGGCGGCTTCATGTCCGACCCGCCGCTGGAACTGCGCGCGGTTGACCGCGTGTCGATGACGCTGCGTGAGGGCCAGACCATCGGCATCGTGGGCGAGTCAGGCTCCGGCAAGTCCACCTTCGCGCGCGCCGTGTTGCGCCTCCTGCCCAGCGAAGGCGCCATCACCTTCGAGAACCGCTCGATACAAGGGCTGACGCGCGAGCAGATGCGGCCCCTGCGGCGTGAATTGCAGATCGTTCTGCAGGATCCCTTCGGCTCGCTCAGCCCGCGCATGACGGCGGGGCAGATCGTCACCGAGGGCCTGTTGGTGCACGAGCCTTCGATATCCCGCGCCGAACGCGACAGGCGCGCCGCGCAGGCGCTCGAGGAAGTGCAGCTCGATCCCGCCTTGCGCAATCGCTACCCGCACGAATTTTCAGGCGGCCAGCGCCAGCGCATCGCCATTGCCCGCGCCATCATCCTCAAGCCCAAGGTGGTTGTGCTGGACGAGCCCACCTCGGCGCTTGACCGGCAGGTGCAGAAGCAGATCGTCGACCTGCTGCGTGACCTGCAGCAGGCGCATCAGCTGTCGTATCTCTTCATCAGCCACGACCTCGCCGTGGTGCGCGCCATGGCCGACCACATCATGGTGATGAAGGACGGGAGAATGGTGGAGCAGGGCACGCCTGACGAGGTGATGGAACACCCGCGCGAGGACTATACCCGGCGGCTGATGGCGGCGGCCTTTGCAGAGTGATCTCACTAGATTGCCGTTACCCCGGCGAAGGCCGGGGTCCCGCTTTGGGCATTAACCAGGTGGCGAGAAAGCTGGATCCCGGCCATCGCCGGGATGACGGCAAACAAGAGCGGAGGCTGTGCCTCAGATATCCAGCGCCTCGATGTTCATGAAGGCCGTCCTCAGCGCCTTGGACCATTCGGTGGACAGCATCTTGAAGTAAGGATCGTCCAGTCCGATGCGCTTGGTGTGCTCGATCTTCAGCGTACCTCGCTCATAAGTGAGCATGTCGATGGGCAGTCCCACGCTGAGGTTCGAGCGCAGCGTGGAGTCGAATGACAGCAGCACCATCTTCGCGGCATCGCCAAGCTTCATATCGTTCCGCGCCACGCGGTCAAGGATGGGTTTGCCGTATTTGTGCTCGCCGATCTGGAAGAAGGGCGTGTCGACTGTCGCCTCGATGAAGTTGCCCGCGGCATAGATGTTGAACAGGCGCGGGCGTTCCTTGCCAATCTGGCCGCCAAAGATGAAACTCGCCGCGAAGGCATCGCCATTGGCCTGCAGATGGTCGCCGTCGATGTCCTTCACGTCACGGATGGCCTTGCCGACGAGGCGTGCCGCCTGGAACATGGTCTTGGCGGAGAACAGGTTGTCAGCGCCCGTCTTCTTGCCGCGCGAGGCCTGCACGGCTTCCGTCAGCATGCTAACCACGGCCTGGGTGACGGCGAGGTTGCCCGCCGTCAGCAGCACGAACACCGCCTCGCCCGGCCGCTCCCAGGTGAAGAGCTTCTTGAACTTGCCGACATTGTCGACGCCCGCATTGGTGCGGGTGTCGGCGGCCATCACCAGACCCTCGTCTAGCAACATTCCCACGCAATAGGTCATTCCGAGTCGTCCGGGAAAATCAGCGTTGCCCTACTGTTGTGCGATCTCGACACGGACTTCAACCCTCATCCGCTCGGCATTGCCACCGCGGCGCGAGCCGCGGATGGGGGCAACTCCCGCGGCGTCCAGCCCGGCGGCCACGCGTACGTAGTTATCGGTAGGGCTCTTGGCATTGGCGGGGTCGAACCCCACCCAGCCGAGGTCCGGCACCAGCGCCTCGGCCCAGGCGTGCGCCGCGGTGGAGGAGGCACCCATGCCCGTCACCAGGTAGCCCGTCACGTAGCGTGCCGGTATGCCGGCCGAGCGCGCCGCCGCCACGAAAATGTGGGCATGGTCCTGGCACACGCCGCGCCCCTCGGCGAAGGCCTCGGCCGCGGTCGTATGGGCATGTGTGGTTCCGATCTCATAGGCCACGCGGGCGTGGATCTCGGCCATCAGGCCGTGCAGGCCCTCGAGCACGCCACGCCCTGCGAACTGCTTCTCGGCCAGCGTGCGGATCGAGGCCGTCGCGGTGGTGGGCCTTGTCTGGCGCAGGAACACCGCATCGGGTGCGGCGCAGACCAGGCCCTTCACCACGCCCGCCGTGTCGGTCACGTCCACCACGCCCTCGGCCACGATGCTGACCGGCCCCACGATGTTGTCGAAGGTCACCATATGCACGCGGTTGCCGAAGCCATCGGTATAGGCGAGCGCCCTGTCGAAGCCCGGCGCGGAAATCGACCATGACACGGTCTTCTGGGCCGCGTAGTCGGCAGGCCACAGGTGAAGACGCTGCGCCGAATAGGCCAGCGGCGTGTCATAGTCGTAGTGGGTCTCGTGGCGGATGGCGAGGCGCATGGCTATGGGAAGTTATAGGTCGTCGCGATGGACTGCGACAGCCGGGTGTTGGCGTTGATGAAGTCCTGCAGGAACTCGTGCAGGCCGGACTGGAAGATGTCGTCCATGCGGCCGTTCCGCAGCCGCTCATGGGTCTCGCTGGCCTGCCGGTGGCAGTCATAGGTGGCGCCATAGTGGTCGGCGAGGCCCTTCAGACCGCGGTTGATCCAGCCATAGGAGAAGATCAAAGAGCGCGGCATTTCCTCGCGCAGGATGAGGAACTCCGAGATCAGCCACGGCCGGTAATGCGAGTCGCGGTAGAACCAGCGGTATGAGCGGTGGCCCGAAACCGAGCGCAGGATCTGCGCCCACTGCTGCATGTCGATGTCGCTGCCCACGTCGGTGGCCTTGGGCAGCAGGATGAAATATTTGACATCGAGGATGCGCGCGGTGTTGTCAGCCCTCTCGATGAAGTTGCCCAGCTGGCTGAAGTGATAGGTGTCGTTCCTCAGCATGGTGCCAAGCAGCGCGCCGCGGAACGACATCACCCGCTGCTTAACCCATTCTAGGAACACCGGCAGCCGGTCCGCCGTCATGGAGGAGGGCTTCACCTGCGCGAGCTCGTTCCATGTGGCGTTGATGCTTTCCCACACGTCGCGGGTGAGCGCCGTGCGCACCGCGCGGCCGTTGTTGCGCGCCGTCTTGATGCAGGAGCGGATGGAGGAGGGGTTGTCCTCGTCGAAGATCAGGAAGTCGATCACCTTGGCCGTGGCGATCTCATTGTGCTTCTGGGAATAGCCATGGTCGCAGGCGCAGGACTGCAGCGTGGAGCGCCATTCGTCGCGGTGGCCTTCGATGGCGCCGGGCATCAGCGAGATGCGGTAGCCCACCTCCAGCAGGCGCGCCATGTTCTCGGCTCGCTCCATGTAGCGTGACATCCAGTAGAGCGATGAGGCGGTGCGTCCGAGCATCAGTCCTCCAGCACCCAGGTGTCCTTGGTGCCACCGCCCTGGCTGGAGTTCACCACCAGCGAGCCCTTCTTGAGGGCAACACGGGTGAGGCCGCCGGGGGTGATCCGCACCTTGTCGCCCGACAGCACGAATGGCCGGAGGTCGACGTGGCGCGGCGCCACGCCGGATTTGGTGAAGGTCGGAACGGTGGAGAGCGCCAGCGTGGGCTGCGCGATGTAGTTCTTCGGCCGCGCCTTGAGCCGCGCCCGGAAGGCCTCGATCTCCTTCTTCGATGAGGTGGGCCCCACCAGCATGCCATAGCCGCCGGAGCCGTGGACTTCCTTCACCACAAGTTCGGGCAAGTGGTCAAGCACATAGGCCAACTGCTTCGGGTCGCTGCAGCGCCAGGTGGGCACGTTCTTCAACAGCGGCTTCTCGCCGGTGTAGAATTCGATGACGTCCGGAATGTAGGTGTAGATCGACTTGTCATCGGCGATGCCGGTGCCCGGTGCATTGACCAGCGACACGCGGCCGGCGCGGTAGACGTCGAAGATGCCGGGAACGCCGATTGCGGAGTCATGCCGGAAAGTGAGGGGGTCGAGGTAGGCGTCGTCGATGCGGCGGTAGACGACGTCCACCCGCTTCGGCGCCTGCGTGGTGCGCATGAAGAGATAGCCGCCGTCGACGAACAGGTCGCCACCCTCGCAGAGTTCGACGCCCATCTCGTCGGCCAGGAAGGCATGCTCGAAGAAGGCTGAGTTGTGGATGCCCGGCGTGAGGATGACGACGGTCGGCTCGTCCCTGCAGGCCGGCGGGGCGACACTTTCGAGAGTCTGGCGCAGCATGGCCGGGTAGTTCTCGACGGGCGCCACGCGCTGCTGCGCGAAGAGATCGGGGAAGAGATACATCATCGCCTCCCGGTCCTCGAGCATGTAGGACACGCCCGATGGCGTGCGGCAGTTGTCCTCCAGCACATAGAATTCGTTGGCCGCAACGCGCACGATGTCGATGCCGATGATGTGGGCATAGATGCCGCGGGCCGGCATCACCCCCACCATCTCCGGCACGAAGGCCTCGTTCTGGATGATGAACTCATGCGGGATCTTGCCAGCGCGCAGGATGTCCTGGCGGTGGTAGAGATCGTGGATGAAGGCGTTGAGTGCGCGCACCCGCTGCTCGATGCCGGCCGACAGCTTGCGCCATTCGGCTGCGGCGAACACGCGCGGGATGATGTCGAAGGGGATGAGGCGCTCGGCGGCCTCGTCGTCGCCATAGACCGCGAAGGTGATGCCCTGACGGCGGAAGATTGCCTCTGCCTCGCGCAGTGCCCGGTCAACGTCGGCGCGGGACAGGGTCTTGAGCCATTCGGCGACCTGGGAATAGGGCTCGCGCGGGGTGCCCCCGCCACCATCCATTTCGTTGAAAATCACCGTCATCCGCTACCCTTATTGCGCCGCAGTATGATGACATGGGCAGCAATGGCGCAAGAAAAACATGCTTTGCAATTCGTGCCTGCCTGAAAACTGGCCGATGGCCTGCAGCTTGGGCTGAAACCTGTCTGCAAAGCACAAGAGTGGCGTGTTCCTTGCGAAGGAACCGAAGAAATGGCATATAAGACGCATGTGTTTCCACGCGACCATATCCGGGGCGATTTTGCCTATCTGGTCAAAAACAGCGTATGATGAAGTGATGCTTCATTGCGCGCGCATCGGATTCAAGCCCTAATACCGCAGCATTCTGCCTGATCCTTTGCCCCGCTCAAGGCGGCGCGGGCCTTTTGCCGTATTCAGTTTGGAGAGTGCCATGAACGTCCTGAACAAGAACATCGATATCGCCGAAGTCGTGCGTAACGACATCGCGCATCATTTCCACCCTTTCACTGACCACAAGTCGTTCCATGCCGATGGCGGCCCGCGCGTCATGACCCAGGCCGACGGCATCTGGATCTGGGACGGCAGCGGCCACAAGCTGCTCGACGGCATGTCGGGCCTGTGGTGCGTGAACGTGGGCTATGGCCGTAAGGAGCTGGCCGAGGCTGCCTACAAGCAGATGCTCGATCTGCCCTACTACAACACCTTCTTCAAGACGACGACGGTGCCGACGACCGAGCTTGCCGCCAAGATTTCCTCGGTGATGCCGGAGCGCTTCAAGCACATCTTCTTCACCAACTCGGGCTCGGAATCGAACGACACCATCGTCCGCTTCGTGCGGCACTACTGGAAGCTCAAGGGCAAGCCCTATCGCCAGCACTTCATCGCCCGCACCCGCGGCTATCATGGCTCTACCATGGTGGCAGCCAACCTCGGCGGCTTCCAGGGCATGCATGACCAGGTGGGCACCGAGTTCCCGGGCTTCCACCACATCCAGCAGCCGCACTGGTTCGACTTCGGCGGCGACCTGACGCCGGAGGAGTTCGGCCTCGAGGCCGCCGCGGCACTGGAAAAGAAGATCCTCGAAGTCGGGCCTGACAATGTGGCCGCCTTCATCGGCGAGCCGATCCAGGGCGCGGGCGGCGTGCTCATCCCGCCGTCCACCTACTGGCCTGAGGTGCAGAGGATCTGCCGCAAGTACGGCATCCTCATCATCTCCGACGAGGTGATCTGCGGCTTCGGGCGTACTGGCAACTGGTGGGGCTTCGAGACCATGGGTTTCGAGCCTGACATCGTGCCGATGGCCAAGGGCCTGTCCTCCGGTTACCTGCCGATCGGCGCGGTTGCCTTCGCCGACCACCTGGTCAAGGACTTCTTCGAACTGGGTGGCGAATTCTACCATGGCATGACCTATGCCGGCCACCCGGTGGCTTGCGCGGTGGCGC
>JBEARP010000092.1:0-17761 GCA_041163105.1 Pseudomonadota bacterium | reverse complement strand
TGGAATTACGATTTAAGTCGTAATTATTACTGTGTGTATAGCAATTCTAATAGGCGACGGGCTCATCATACGTACTTATACTTATTTAATCTGCCTCAGACGATTGGTCGCGGCCTTGTTAACGGGGAGTTAACGGGGATTGCCGCCTGTTCTGGGACCGTTTTCCGAGGGCTGAGTGCGGCCTTCGCGTGTTGTGCTGACTGCGCGATTGCTCGATGACAACCTTGGCTTGTCCGGCGGCAGCGCCTCTGACACAAATTGGGTGAATTGAGGAAGGGAGGTTTTCTGGCTCATCGTAGCTCGTTAGGAGAAGCGCAGATGAGACAGAATTCCGAGAGGCGGGCGACGCCCGATCAGATCGTTAAGGACATCCATCGGGCCACCCGGAAGCACAATTCGTCCGAGGAGAACACCTGGGTCGTTCTGGAGGGGCTCCGTAGCGAGTACAGCATCGCCGCGCTGTGCCGGCGAGAGCTCATTGCCTGGAGCCTGCAGCACAGCTGGTCGAAGGAGTTCCTGGAGGCCGGGAAGAAGCGCCTGGCGGGGGGATACAGCCCGTGCAGCGACGAGTGGCGAAGTCACGGATCTCTGCCGTAAGATACGGGACATGAAGGTCCGGGTGGCTGACCTCACCCTGGAAAACCGCCTGTTCAAGAAAAGCATGGCCGCGGATGGGGGAGACGAGGAATGAGATACCCCCTCCGAGAAGCTGGAGATCATCCGGCTGGTATAACAGTCACACCTCCCGGTCCGGCGGGCGCTGGATAAGCACGGTATTCCCCGGCCGACCTTCTACCGCTGGTACGACCGGTATCGCACCGGCGGGCCTGAGGCGCTCGAAGCCTTGGGTCTCGACGGAGTGAAGGTCGCAGACCGACCACGGCTGTTGAGCGACAACGGCTCGAGCTACACCGCCGGTGACCTGGCGGACTGGCTCGAGGAGAAGGGGATGGATCATGATCGCAGGGCACCATTGCATCCTCAGACGCAGGGCAAGATCGAGCGTTGGTATCAAACGCTCAAGAACCGCACGCTGCTCGAGAACTACTACCTACCCGATGATCTCGAGCAGAAGATCGCCTACTACAATCATCTCCGATACCACGAGAGCATCAGCAACCTGACCTCGTCCGACGTCAACTTCGGGCGCGGTCAGACCATTCTGCTGCAACGAGAAAGGATCAAACGCGACACCAGCGAAACCAGACGCTTGCAACATCGCGGCAAGGGCGCATACCCTTAAAACAAGATACGCCAGATACTCTCTTCGATCACGCGCCTAAAAGTCTCAAATCATCTGACGACGGTCAGCCGTGAACGGCGACGCATGTGCCTACCGCAAATCGAACCTGACCCGCCAACGGGCCGATATGGGGCCATGTTTTGTGACATGGTCGACATTCTCAGGCTGACCTGGAGACGGCTTGCAGATTTCCTCTGATCACGGGAAGATCTGCAAACGGAAATCATCGCGTCGCGCCACCAGCGAAACGTTTTTCTCCGTCCAGGACTTGTTGACACTAAATGTGGCTCACGTCTTCCTGACATCTGCTACAATTGAATACACCTCATCAACTGCTTGGGGGCAGAATCCGATGACCCAGTCAAACCGTAACGCGGGTCCGGTCGTTCAGACCATCTGCCTGTGCATGATCGTCAAGAACGAGGCGCCGGTGATCGCGCGCTGTCTGGAAAGCGTGCGACCGCTCATCAGCCACTGGGTGATCGTCGACACTGGCTCGACAGACGGCACGCAGGACATCATCCGCAAGCAACTGGCTGGTCTTCCCGGCAAGCTCTATGAGCGGCCGTGGAAGGACTTCGCGCACAACCGCTCCGAGGCCCTGGAGCTTGCCCGTCCGCATGGCGACTATTCGCTGATCATCGACGCCGACGATGCGCTGGAACTGCAGCCCGACCTCCTCATGCCGCTGTTGAGCGAGGACTGCTATACCGTCGACATCCGCGACGGGGCGCTGCTCTACCAGCGCAAGCAGCTGGTCAGCAATCGTCTGCGCTGGTTCTATCGCGGCGTCCTGCATGAATTCATCGACACCGACGGACCGCACAACACCGGCCACCTCCGCATCACCATGCGCCGCAATCATGATGGCGCGCGCCGGCGCGATCCCGAAACTTACCGGCGCGATGCGAGTATACTTGATCAAGCCCTCAAGTCGGAGCCCGATCCCTTTCTGACGACGCGCTACACCTTCTATCTCGCCCAGAGTTACCGCGACTGCGGCGAACCGGAGAAGGCCGTCAAGCTCTACCTCGAGCGCGCGAGGCTCGGCGGCTGGCAGCAGGAGGTGTTCGTCAGCCTGTATCAGGCCGCCAGGCTCAAGGAGCAGCGCGGATATCCGGATGCCGAGGTGCTTGCCGCCTACGAGGCCGCCACGGCAGCGCTGCCGTCGCGAGCCGAGGCCATTCACGCCGCCGCCCGCTTCTGCCGCGTGAAGAAACTCTATGAGCAGGGCTATGACATCGCCAAGTCCGGCCTTGGCATGTTGCCGCCGGAAGAGGCGCTGTTCGCCGAACCCGCGGTATATGAAATAGGCCTGCTCGATGAGTTTGCCGTCAACGCCTACTGGACCGGCCATTATGCCGAAAGCCTCGATGCCTGCCTGAAGCTACTCGAATCGGGCAAGCTGAACACTGATCAGGTGACGCGCATCGCCGCCAATGCCCGCTTCGCGCGGCAGAAGCTCGTTGTTGAAGGCGAGGACCCGGATCTTGGTTCAGCCGCCGCCGCCTCGACCTATGCGCAGGACCACAAGCTCGATGCACCGCCGCCGCGCCGCGCTGCCGATGCGCCGGCGCCGCGGGTGCTTGTGTCCATCCTCGCCAAGCAGAAGGAGCCGGCCCTGCCGCTCTATCTCAAGTGCATCGAGGAACTCGACTATCCGAAGTCATCTATCGTCCTCTATATCCGTACCAACAACAACAAGGACAACACGGAAGCGATCCTCCGCGAGTGGGTGGCACGTGTTGGCAAGCATTATGCCGCTGTAGAATTCGACGCCGAAGACGTAGTCCAGCGGGTCGAGAGCTTTGGCGTCCATGAATGGAATGCCACGCGCTTCAAGGTGCTGGGCAATATCCGCAACATCAGCCTCCGGAAGACGCTTGAGCATGGCTGCGACTTCTATTTCGTGTGTGACGTTGACAATTTCATACGGCCCTGCACGCTGTCTGAACTCGTCAACGTCAACCTGCCGGTCGTCGCACCGCTGCTGCGCTCAGTGTCGGCAAACGATCCCTATTCGAATTACCACGCCGAGATCGACGCTAACGGTTACTACCGCGACTGCGACCAGTACTACTGGGTGCTGAACCGCCGGGTGCGCGGCCTGATCGAGATGCCGGTCGTCCACTGCACCTACCTCATCCGCCGCGACGTCATCGAGCACCTTAGCTACATCGACAGCACGGACCGCCACGAATACGTGATCTTCTCGGACAGCGCACGCAAAGCGGGCATCGGGCAGTATTTCGATAACCGTCGCATCTATGGCTACCTCGCCTTTGATGAAGGTGCGTCGGGCCACGTGGCTGGCGGCTTCGACATCGCCCGCTCCTTGATGGCGGAAGACGGAATCTACCGCGAGGCGTCGGTTGGTGAGATATTTTCGGAGGTCTACCGTCGCAAGACCTGGGGCGACGCAAATGATTCAGCGGAACCGTTCTACTCCGGTCCCGGTTCGAGCGAGGGCGCCGTGGTGACGGGTTATGTCAATGCGGTAGGCGAATTCCTGCGGGGGCTGGGCAAGCCGAACGTGGTCGATCTCGGCTGCGGAGACTTCAAGGTTGGTTCGCAGATTCGGCCTTGGTGTGATCGCTACACGGCGTGCGACGTGGTGCCGGAACTCATTGACTTCAATCGTCGAGCCTACAAGCAGCTTGATGTCGAATTCGCCGTGGTAAACATCGCCGAGGACGTGTTGCCGGAGGGCGATGTTGTGTTCGTCCGTCAGGTTTTCCAGCACCTCAGCAACGCTGCCATCGCCAGCGCATTGACGAAGATTGCCAAGCGCT
This sequence comes from Pseudomonadota bacterium, assembly GCA_041163105.1. Classification (GTDB taxonomy): domain Bacteria; phylum Pseudomonadota; class Alphaproteobacteria; order Rhizobiales; family Aestuariivirgaceae; genus Aestuariivirga. Next base: position 13,726 of record JBEARP010000092.1, on the reverse strand, counting down.
ACAAGTATCTGGTGGTTACCGAGCACGTGCCAGCACACGCCGGGTTCGTTCCCAATCTTGATATTGTCACGGGGGCTGGAACCCGCCTGCAGATCGGCAGTGGCGTGGTGCTGACAAGCCCGCCTTTCAACCTCCAAGCCGCGGCGGAGCGGACGCTCTGCGAAAGTCCGCAGTTCGGTGGGGTGATCAGGACCGTGGTGTACACATTGCCCTAGCGGGAGGCTCCGCGCCGCCAGTCATGCGGCGTCAGGTTGACAATCTCCCGTCGCTGTCCGAACCTTCAGGAAATCTGATTTCCCCTGGGTAACGTGAACGAGTCCCCGAACGTCATCGAATTCCGTACGGTCACCAAGCGCTTCGGCGATGTCGTTGCCGTGGCCGACAATGACTTGGCGGTAAAGGGGGGTGAATTCCTCTCCATTCTGGGGCCATCTGGCTGTGGCAAGACCACGTCGCTGCGCATGATGGCCGGGTTCGAGCAGCCGACCACCGGCGAAGTCTTCATCCGCGGCGAGAATGTCACCGGCGTCCCGGCCTATCGCCGTCCGGTCAACATGGTGTTCCAGCATTATGCGCTGTTCCCGCATCTTTCGGTGGCCGACAACGTGTCCTATGGTCTGCGCCAGCGCAGTCCCAAGCCTGCCAAGGCCGAGATTGACCGCGCGGTTGACGAGGCACTGGCCATGGTCCGCCTTGACGGCTTCGGCAAGCGCCGCAGCTATGAGCTTTCGGGTGGCCAGCAGCAGCGCGTGGCGCTGGCCCGCGCCCTGATCAACCGGCCGGCCGTTCTGCTTCTGGACGAGCCGCTCGCGGCGCTCGACCGCAAGCTCCGCCGTGATATGCAGATCGAGTTGCAGAACCTGCAGCGCGATGTCGGCATCACCTTTCTGCTCGTCACCCACGATCAGGAGGAGGCGCTGTCCATGTCGGACCGGGTCTGCGTCATGCGTGACGGCCGCATTGTGCAGACGGGTTCACCCCGTGAGCTCTATGACCAGCCAGTGAACCGCTACGTGGCCGACTTTGTTGGCAAGACCAACTTCTTCGACGGACCGTCAAGCACGGAAGTGCTGAGCGTCAGACCGGAGCAGATCGAAATCGCGGCCAGCGTCAGCACGCTGCCGGAAGGCCTCTCGGCGCGTCTGCCGGTGAAGGTATTGAACCGCATCTTCCTCGGCGAGCACACCGAATATGTGGTGGCGAGCGAGGCGCTGGGCGCGTTCATGGTAATGGCCCCGCGGAAATCGGAGCGCGACGCGGGCGTCTACGACATCGGCGACATGATCGCCGCGGGATGGCGCGCCGAGGCAGAGCGTATCCTGCCGAACACGTAACGACATAACAAGACACACAGGGAGAAGACACATGACCAAGCATCCGGACCACATCTCGGCGAGCAAATTCCTCGACGAACTCCGTCGCTTCCAGAAGGGCAGCGTCACCCGCCGTCACTTCCTGGGCGTCACGGGCCTCGGCCTTGCCACCGCCGTGCTCAGCACGGCCATGCCGGGCCTCAAGCCCCGCAAGGCCTATGCCGGCCTGTCGGGCACGCTGAACGTCACCACCTGGCCCAACTACTTCAGCCAAGAGAACTACGACAACTTCACCAAGCAGACGGGCGTCAACATCAACGTCAACGTCTTCGGCTCGAACGAGGAGATGCTGGCCAAGCTGCAGGCGGGCTCCACCGGCTGGGACGTGCTGGTACCCACGAACTACACGATTTCCACCTACAAGAATCTTGACCTGATCGAGCCGCTCGACCTCAAGCTCTTCCCCAGCTACGACCCGGCCGCGCAGGATCCGCGCTTCCTTGGCCCGGGCACCATCGACGGCGTCACCTATGCCGTGCCGAAGGACTGGGGTACCACGGGCTTCATCGTCAACACCAAGATGACGACCGAGAACCCGACCAGCTGGAAGGAGTTCTTCGCGCTCACCCAGGGTCCGCTCTCCGGCAAGGCCACGGTGCAGGACTATCAGCTCACCACCATCGGCAGCGCGGCCAAGGCGCTGGGCTACGGCTTCAACACCGTGGACAAGGCTGAACTGGCGGAAGTTGAGAAGCTGCTGGTTGCCACCAAGCCGCATCTTTTCGCCATCACCTCGGATTATCAGCCGCCGATGCGCAACGGCGACGCGGCCATGGCCATGTGCTGGACCACTGACGCCGCCCAGCTCAACCGCGACATGCCGGAGATGAGCTATCGCCTGGGCACGGACGGCGGCGAGATCTGGGTGGACCATTACGCCGTCATCAAGGGCGCGCCCAACCGTGACGCGGCCTACGCCTTCCTCGACTTCATCCTGACGCCGGATATCAACGCCAAGGAAATCGAGGCCCACGGCACGCCGACCACCGACTCGCGCGTTCTCAAGCTGTTGCCTGAGAGCATCCTCAAGAACCCGATCCTCTATCCGGCAGCAGACCAGCTGTCGGCACTCGAGTATGGTGCCGCGGAGACCCTCACCAACCCGGACCGCGCCGAGCTCATGGCGCGCTTCAAGTCGGCGTGAGGCGTTTCGTCCACACACATTCATCATGGCCGGGCTTGTCCCGGCCATCCTTTTCGCCCGCGGAAAAAGGATCCGCGGGTCAAGCCCGCGCATGATGGCCTCGTCCATGACCGAAAACACCCGCCCGAAACTCGTGACGGCCCTGCTGCTTGCACCAGCGGGGCTGTTCTTCGTGTTTATGCTGCTGGTGCCGCTCACGGTCGTTCTCATCTTCTCCTTCGGCGAGCGTGCGCCGGCTGGTGGCTATCTTCCGGCTTTCACGCTGCAGAACTACATGGACCTGCCGGCGCGCGGGAAAGCCTTCTTCAACACGCTGACGCTCGCGCCGCTGGGCACGCTGCTCACCGCCATCTTCGCCTTCCCCATGGCCTATTTCCTGGCGGTGAAGGTCAGCCCCAGATGGCGCGTGGTGATGCTCATCCTCGTCATGGCGCCGTTCTGGACCAGCCAGTTGCTCCGCTACTACGCCTGGATGATCATTCTCGGAAACAAGGGCCTTCCCAGCTGGCTCGCCATGGTCGGCATCACCGACGTGCGCATCATCAACACCCCGTGGGCCGTGCTCATAGGTGCGGTCTATGGCTTCCTGCCGCTCATGGTGCCGCCGATCTATGTCTCGCTCGAAAAGCTCGACAAACGCCTGCTGGAAGCCTCCGCTGACCTTGGCGCCACGCCCACCCGTACCTTCTTCCAGGTCACGCTGCCTTTGGCGCTGCCCGGTGTGGCGACGGGCTCGATGCTGGTCTTCATCCTGCTGATGGGCGACTACATCCTGCCGCAGTTCCTTGGCGGCGGTAAGGTGTTCTTCATCGGCAACGCGCTGGTCGATCTCTTCCTGCAGTCCCGAAACTGGCCCTTCGGCGCGGCGGTCTCGGTGGCGCTGGTCGCCATCATGTTCGTCACCATCTATTTCTATATGCGCTTCGTGCTGTCGAAAACCGACACGCGCCGCGCGGCACTGGTGTGAGGTGACCTGATGCTTCGCGCCTACGCCATCTGCATCTACATCTTCCTCTATCTGCCGATCTCGATGATCGTGTTCTTTTCCTTCAACGCCGGCAAGTATGCCATGTCGTGGGAGGGATTCTCCGTCTACTGGTACGGCAAGGCCTTCTCCAACCCGCTGATCATGGAGGCGCTGCGCACCTCGGTCATCATCGCGCTGACCACGGCCGTGCTCTCGGCCATCATCGGCACGCTCACCGCGCTGGGGCTGGAGCGGACGCGGGGCTGGTTGCGCGTCACCTTCGATGCGCTGATCTATGTCGCCATCATGGTGCCCGGAATCGTCATCGGCATCTCGACGCTGATTGCCTTCGTGTCGGTCTTCGATCTCGTCAATCCCTCGCTCGCAGGGATCGGCATCAAGCTGCAGATGGGCACCTGGGCGGTGATCGCCGCGCATGTGCTGTTCAACATCGCGGTTGTGGCGCTCCTGGTGCGAGCCCGCCTGCAGGGCATGGACCGCAGCCTGGTGGATGCCTCGGAGGACCTCTATGCCACACCGCTCGGCACCTTCCGCCAGGTGGTGCTGCCGCTGCTGGCGCCGTCCATCCTCGCCGGCTTCCTGCTGGCCTTCACCTTCTCCTTCGAGGATTTCATCATCGCCTATTTCGTGTCGGGGCCCGACACGACTTTGCCGATCTACATCTTCTCCTCCATCCGCCGCGGCGTCACGCCGGAGATCAACGCCGTGGGTTCGGTGGTGCTCCTCACCTCCTTCGTGCTGCTCATCATCGCTCAGGCTGTGCTGCGGCGGGGAGAACGCACGTCGCGGAATTAGAAAGGGCCCCGGTCAGCGACCGGAGCCCCGCAATTCGCGCACTCTGACGGCTTACTGCAGGACCGGCGCCTCGAAGGTCACGCGCAGAACCTTGTTGCCGTCGCCCTCGATGCCGAAATCGGAGTCGTTGAACACGATCATCTCGGTTGGGCTGATCACCGCGACGCCCTCGACCTTCTTCGGCAGGCCCTCGACGTCGTCGGAGTCGAGGACGAGCGTCTTTACCAGCGGCTTGATGCCCTTGGCTTCAAGGTCGGCAGCACTCAGTTGCTCGAGCGAGGGAGACGTCGCAGCGTCGTCCCAGCTGGCGTCAAGCGGTGTCGCGGAGGCGAGGTCGACGGCAAAGAACTTCGAGGTCTTGCCGATACGCTCGAGGATCAGCAGCTTGTCGTTTCCGAGGTACACCATCTCGCTCATGCGCACGGCGTTCTGCTTCTGCGGCTCTTTCTTGTTGTCGGACCGGAAGGTTGTCGCATCGTCCATCACATAGACGTATTCGCCCAGCAGCTTGCCCGTGGCGCGGTCGAGTTTCCACAGGCGGGTGTTGGCGCTCTTCTTGTAGGCATCGTTGTCCGGGTTGGCGAGCGGGTTCTGCATCAGCACATAGATGGTTGCGCCATCAGGCGAGACGGCGACGTTCTCGATACCGCGGTTCAGGTAGCGCTTGGCCATCAGGGCCGGCAGCGTGCCCACCACCTCGACGTCGTCATTCTTGAAGACGCCTTCGAGGCCGGCGGGAACATGGCGCTTCAACACCGTGCCGTCGGCCGCCACCTCGACGAGCGAGGGAGCGTATTCCTCGCCGATCAGGAAGCTGCCGTCGGGCATCCGGGCCAGCGTCTCGGTGTCGAGGCCGTTGACGTCGGCGGGCAGCAGCTTGCCGTCCACGCCATAGGCGGCCTCGCTCTTGAAGCCCTCGGCCGAGAAGGGCAGCCCGCCCACCGGCTTGCCGGACTTGGTCTTAAGCGCAATGGTTTCGGTGACCTTGGCCGTGTTGTCAGCGCCGGTTTCAACCTTCTGGATGGTGATGGTGTAGCCGGGCTGCGGGAAGTTCTTGGCCTTGTCGTCGCCGGAACACAGCGTGTCGATGCCAAGCCCCGTCAGTTCCTCGATGCCTTCGCAGTCAAGGTTGGGTCCGCGGTCGGTTATCGTCCAGACCACGCCGGCCGGGTCTTTCGGGTCGCGGAAGGCGGCGGAGCCGATGCCACGGTTCAGCGTAATCGTCTTGCCACCCGGGTAGACGGCTTCACCAAGCGGCAGGTCTGGAACCTTGATCTCGGTGACGGTCACGCCGCCCGCGAGGGCCGCCGTGGCCGAAAGGGCGAAGACAGTGCTGAGCAGGAAGGCGCGCATCGGAATCTCCTTGGTAAAGGCTGAGACAGAAGCGCGTAGGTCCGCCACGAGACAGTTGTGTGACGGTCCCGCTCAGCCGAGGTAGCGCGTCCTCAGATGCTGCTCGAAGTATTTCGCATTGAGCGGCTCGCCCGTCGCCTGCCGCATGATCTCGGGGGTCGAGGACATCGATGCCCTCGACCATATGTTCGCCTTCCGCCAGGCGTTGATCTGCGTGAAGTCCCCGCGCGCGACCTGTGCTGCCGCATCCGGCACGCTGCGCTCCACAGCTGCCCATTGCTGGGCTGCCATCATGGCCCCCAGCGTATAGCTCGGGAAGTAGCCGAAGGCGCCGGACGGCCAGTGAACGTCCTGCATCGGGCCGTCCTTGAAGTTGCCTTCCGTTGAGAGGCCCAGGTATTCATGCATCTTCGCGTCCCAGGCCTCAGGCACATCCTTCGCGGCCAGTTTCCCAGTCACCAGCTCCTGCTCCAGTTCGAAGCGCAGGATCACGTGCAGCGGATAGGTGGCCTCGTCGGCATCGACCCGGATGAAGCCGCGCTCGACGCGGTGAACATGGCCGAGCAGCTCTTCGATGGTGACGCCCTCAAGCCCGAGAATGGCCTTCGCCTTGGGCAGTGCGAATTCCCAGAACTCCGGCCGCCGCGACAGCTGCATTTCCTGGAACAGGCTCTGGCTCTCGTGCATCGCCATGCCGCGCGCCTTCATCGAGGGCCAGTGTGACAGGTCATGCGGCAGGTTCTGCTCGTAGAGCCCGTGGCCCGTCTCGTGCAGCATGCCCATGAGGGAGGAGAGGAACTCATCCGTCCGGTAGCGCGTCGTCATGCGCACGTCGGAGGGAACGCCCCCGCAGAACGGGTGGTGCGAGATGTCGAGGCGGCCATGGTGGAAATCGAAGCCCACGGCTTTCATCAGTTCGAGGCCCAGCTCTTTCTGCTTCTCGATGGGGAAGGGGCCTTCGAAGGCCTTGAGCGGGTGCTTGGCCCGCCTTCTCGCCTGCGCGTCCAGCGCCTCCGGAATGAAACTCTTGAGGAAGCCCTTGAGGTCGGAAAAGACGCGCGCGATGTCGGCGGAACGGCTGCCGGGGTCATATTGTTCCACCAGCGCATCATAGGGTGAGAGCTTCAACACCTCGGCGCGGCGTGCCGCTTCCTCCTGCGCCAGTCCCACGATGTTCTCGAAGGACGGGAGGAAGTCCTTCCAGTCGTTCTTGGCCCGCAGCTGCCGCCACAGCTGCTCGCAGCGCATCGCCGCGTTGACCTGGCGGGCCACGAAATCAGAGGACAGGCAGGTGCGGTTGATGTAGCTGCGCTTGAACTCGACCACCGCTGCCTTCTGTGCGGCGTCGAGATCTTCGTTCTCCGCCTTGTCGATCCAGTCGGCAATGTGTGGCGCGGTTGCCAGCTCATGTGCCATGGAAGCCAGCACGCTCATGGCCTCGGCGCGCTTCTCTGCCCCGCCGTCCGGCATGTTCACGGCCTCGTCCACGCCCAGCATGGACTGGGCATGGCCCAGGGCTTCGAGGCGACGGCAGAGATGGTCGAGTTCGGCGAATGACATGTGGTTTCCTCAAATCACGGGTGATGGAGATTTATGGCGCCGGGCGGCGGCTCACAAGCCCGCATAGGCTTCCGACCAGCGCCCCAGCGGATCGATCACCTGCAGGCCGCGGGGCGTGAAGCGGGCCGTCTCGCCCGTCGCCGCCTCGAACGCCAACAGTGCGGCACCCAGCCCGACGAGCTCCGGCTCATCCACCACGGTGATCGGTTCACGGAAAGCCGAGGCGCGCAGTTCCATCAGTGCCGTCGAGCGCGCCCAGCCACCGGTGGCATAGATCGTGCCGCGCGGCACGCCTGCCCGGTCGAAGCAGCGCAGGAAGTCGCGACCGCGCAGCGCCATCTGCTCAAGCACGCGGCGGATCGCCGAGGTCTCGTCATTGTCTTGCGGGTCGGGCGCACCCGGTAGCCGGGGCAGGGCCAGCTGCGCACGCACGGCCTCGCGGCTGAAGTGCCTGTCCAGCGTCAGCGTGAATTCGGTCACCCCCACCACTGCGAGCCCCGGCCCGCACATGGCGGGGATGGTGGTTTCGAGGCTGTCGTCGATCATCGGATGGTTTGCGCGCGTCTCTCCATAGATGGCGTTGGCCGTGCCAAGAGAGTCGATCCGCGCGTTGCCGTTCAGCCGCAGAATGGCCGAGGAGGCGATCGGGTGGTCATGCCCACCGGCCACAATGAGGGTGCTCGATGAAACGACCCCCGCTTCGCGCATCCGGCCCGGCCCGGCTGTTCCGGCAACCTCGCCGGTCTTCAGCAGGCGCGGCAGCGGTGGTGCTTCGGCGAAGGCGAGAGCTTCATCGCTCCAGCGCCGGTTGACGAGGTCATAGCAGCCGGTGCGCGCGGCCAGCGTCTCGCTCATGAAGGGCGTGCCGCACCACAGTGCTGCCGGATAGTCGGCAAGCGCGATCCAGTGCTTCGCCGCGCCGATTTCAGCCGCGCGGTGCTCGCGCATCCACATCCACTTGCCCGCCGTCGAATGAAAGTCGACGCGCGTGAAACTGAAACGCTCCCGGAAGCGCGCCACCTCCGCCAGTGCCCGCTTGTCATGCCACGCGATCACCAGACCCAGTGAGCGCATTTGCACATCGGCGCAAACGCCATCCTCGCCCACGCCTGCGGACGAGATCGCCGCCAAGGGTTGGCCGGCGCCAACCATGCGCCAGCCTTCGATGACAAGGTCTTCCAGCAGCTCCATCAGCACGGTGGCGTCGGTCGTGGTGCCCAGCCCGTCATTCACATGCGGGGTCGGCACGGACTTCACCCAAAGCGTACGGCCGGACCCGTCCGCCAGCACCACCTTGAGATTGGTGCTCCCGATGTCGAGGCCACAGACGATCATGCGGTTACCAGCGGCGCGTAAAGGCTTGGCGCGTGGCCTTGGCCATTTCGTCGATCAGCCACTTGGTTTCATCCTCCGGCCGCTGCCACACCTTGCGGCCCACGACCACACCCTGCGCACCGGCCGCAATGGCGTTCGTCACGTCATCCAGCGTCGACTTGGCATCACCGCTCAGCGGGCCGCCGGCGACGACGACGGGAATGTCGAGTTCGGCGCACAGCTTCGCCGTGGCATCGGGGCCGGGGAAGGTGATCTTGATGATGTCGGCGCCGAGGTCATAGGCCACGCGCGCCACCTCGAGTTCGGCCTCGATGATTTCGGGCGAGCGCGGCGTGTTGAGGAACACCGGCTCCACCATCACCGGCATCTGCCACTTGGCGGCTTCGGAAACGACCGTGCCGATGCGCTGGCAATAGAGCACCTTCTCGGCATCGTTCACGTTCCACGGCAGCAGCAGCTTCACGCAGTCCACACCCAGCCGCACCGCATCTTCCAAGCTCGCCACCAGCGTGCCCGTGCCCGTGGCGGGCGCAGACGTCGGCCAGAAGGCGTCGATCGCCAGGATGCGCGCCATCTGCGGTGCCGCCGCCATCTCGACTTCCGAGGCCTTGACGATGCCGGTCGATACCATGAAGCCCGTCACGTCCTCCGCGAGGAAGCGCTTCATCACCTGGACCGGCGCTTCCAGCTGCCGGACGCGGCCCCACACCAGACCATGGTCGATCGGCACCACGAGGGCCGCCCGGTCAGGGCGGAACACGCGGTTCATGCGATAGCTGGTGGAATAGCGTCCCAAGTCAGTCTCCAGGGCAAAGCGAGAGTGGGGAGACTACAGGAATGGCTCTTCAAGGAAACAGTGTTTGATGGCGTCATCCCGGCGAAGGCCGGGATCCAGCTTTCCGCGTGGCGCATGCCCGAAGCGGGACCCCGGCCTTCGCCGGGGTGACGCCATCAGGGTCAGCCTTTCGCCTTCTCCATGTAGGAGACGAAGCGCTTGAACAGGTAATGCGAGTCCTGCGGTCCGGGGGATGCCTCCGGGTGGTGCTGCACGGAGAACACCGGCTTGTCCTTCAGCGCGATGCCGGCGTTGGAGCCGTCGAACAGCGACACATGCGTCTCGACGACGTTGGCGGGCAGCGAGTCGCGGTCCACCGCGAAGCCGTGGTTCATCGACACGATCTCCACCTTGTTGGTGGTGAAGTCCTTCACCGGGTGGTTTGCGCCGTGGTGACCCTGGTGCATCTTCATGGTCTTGGCACCGAGCGCGATGCCCAGCATCTGGTGGCCGAGGCAGATGCCGAATACAGGCTTGCCGGACTGAACGAGCTTCTTGATCTCGGGTACCGCATATTCGCCGGTCGCCGCAGGGTCGCCCGGGCCGTTGGACAGGAACACGCCGTCCGGGTTCATGGCGAGGATGTCCTCGGCCTTGGTGGTCGATGGCACCACCGTCACGTCGCAGCCAGCCGAGGTCAGGCAACGCAGGATGTTGCGCTTCAGGCCATAATCGACGGCAACGACCTTCCAGGGCAATGAGGTGGCGGTCTGGTAGCCGTCCTTCCAGTCCCACAGCAGCTCGTCCCAATGCATGCGCTGGGTGAGGGAGACCTCCTTGGCGAGGTCGAGGCCGACCAGGCCCGGCCAGTCAGCCGCCATCTTCTTCAGCTTCTTCAGGTCGAACTTGCCCTTGGCGTTGTGGGCGATCACGCCGTTGGGCATGCCCTTCTCGCGGATGCGGGCGGTCAGCGCGCGCGTGTCGATGCCCGAGAGGCCGATGATGTTGCGGGCCTTCAGCCACTTGTCGAAGTGCTTGGCGGAGCGGTAGTTGGCGGGCTCGGTGATGGCCTCCTTGACGATGCATCCGACCACGCCCGCGTGTGCCGCGAGGTTGGTCGTCTCGATGTCCTCGTCATTGGTGCCGACGTTGCCCACATGCGGGAAGGTGAAGGTCACGATCTGGCCTGCATAGGAAGGGTCGGTCAGCACCTCCTGGTAGCCGGTCATGGCGGTGTTGAAGCAGACCTCGCCCACCGCCTCGCCCTCGGCGCCCACGCCATGGCCCTCGATCACCGTGCCGTCCGCCAGAACCAGAAGCGCCGTCACGCGCGGGGCGTCCCAGTCGCCGAACTGGGGGCGTGCGGGTTTCTTGGCCTTGGCAGGCTTTTTGGAGCTAGGCATGGCAGTCTCCCGGGATTTGAGGCTGGTTAGGGGAAGGGGGGCGGGCCGTCAAGGTTGCGGTGCAGCGATATCCGCCCTATTTGGGACCCATACCTGCATTTTCACGAGGAGCAAGCCACATGGCCCTGCGCGACGACATTATGGCGGCAGTCAAGGATGCGATGAAGTCCGGCGACAAGAAGCGGCTGGGCACGCTGCGGCTCATGCAGGCCGCCATCAAGGACAAGGACATCAACTCCCGCACCGACGGCCATGATTCGGCGCTCACCCCCGACACCGGCATCTCCGAGCTCTTCGCCAAGATGGTGAAGCAGCGCCAGGACTCGGTCACGGCTTATGAGCAGGGCAACCGCCCCGAACTGGCCCAGGCCGAGCGCGACGAGATCACCGTCATCCAGTCGTTCATGCCCAGGCAGATGTCCGACGAGGAGGCCAAGGCCGCCGTGGCGGGCGTCATCGCGGCGGTTGGTGCGACTTCGGTCAAGGACATGGGCAAGGTCATGGCCGAGCTCAAAGCCAAGTTTGCCGGCCAGATGGACATGGGCAAGGCCGGCGGCATCGTGAAGGCGCTGCTGGGCTAGTCGACGTCTGCGCCGAGCAGCCGCGCATTCAGCTTGCCGCCGGAGAACAGCATGTCGTCAATGGCGTGCTGGACGTCTGCCGGAGTGACAGCACTGCTGTTCCGGTCCAGCGTGACCTGCGCAATGCGCCGCATCAGCTCCTTGATGAAGGCGGCGCTCATCCCTCCGGTCCGTGCGGTGGCCTCCGCCACCACCGCGTCGTTGAGTGTCAGATTGCCGCCATAAAGCCGAACGAGCCTTTGCCGGCAATCCACGTCCGGCAAGGGCACTTCGATTGCTTGGTCGACGCGCCCTGGGCGTCCGGCAAGCGCCTCTTCCAGCTGCTCGGGCCGGTTGGTGGTGAGCACGAATATGATGTCGGCATCGCCCTTCAACCCGTCCATCTCGTTCAGCAACTCGTTGAGCATGGATTCTTCGCAGGGCCCGTTCATGTTCTCTCGCTGGCGGGCAATCAGGTCTACGTCCTCGATCACCACCATGGAAGGCTGAAGCAGGCGGGCGAGCAGCACATACTGGTCAAGTTTCGCCACCTGTTGTGCCGTGATCAGAAGCGTCGTGTGGCGCGGAAGGTTAAGCGCGAGATAGCGGATGGTGTGGGTCTTGCCCGTGCCGGGTGGCCCATAGAGCAGGATGCCCTTGCGCGTCGGCTGACCGAGCGCCCTCAGCTTCTCCCGGCATTCCACGAAATCGATGATGTTGCGGTCGAGCAGCGAGAGTGTGTCCTTCGGCAGGATCACATCATCGCGTGAGACAGGTGGCAGGCGATGCACCATCATGCCGCCGGACTGCCCACGGTACTTGCCCTTTGCCTCGAAGGACAGCACTTTGCCCCGATAGCTGCGCGCCGCTTCCACTTCATTTTCCAGATATTGAAAACAGCGGGCTGTCAGGTCGCGGCCTTGATCGCCCGCGGGCGTGGCGATTTCGATACGGATTTGCAGTTCTCTATCGAATTCCCGGTGCTCTGACAGCACCACGGCAAAGGGCATGTCGCCCTCGCGCAACAACCACACCCCGTTCCGCAGGCACTTCACAGGCGCGCCGCCGCCGACGTCGAGATCCTCGTATTCGGCCTGTGCGATGATGCAGGGGGAGCGGCCCTGCGATATGAGCTTCGCGAAGGTCAGGGTCTCGTAGCGATATTCCTCGTGCACGCCGTAGAGCACATTTCCCGGTGTGGAAAAGATGGTGCTCGCTGCCGTCTGCACGTCGGCGCGCATGTGTCCGGGAAAGCTGCGCGCCGTTGAGGCGATCATGTTCTTTGCAATGCCCGCAAAATGCCAGGCGAGGGCCTGAAAGGCGTATCCGAAGTTGGGACGCCCGGCGTTCTCGCTCTGAACGTGTGCCAGTCCTGCGGCAAGGCAATCCTGGCAAATTGTCGCCTTGCGCTGACTGAAGTGCCGTTGTCCGAACTGAACAGTCTTCTCGCAAAAGGTACAGCGCAGCAGTTCGTCGTCGTCACCCAGAATGCGAATGTCGATCTTGTGCGGTTTCGTTGCCTGCATGGCTGCGGCGAGGAGTGATTCCGCTACGGGTGTTGGATAGGGGCCAAGCCTGGCAAGCCCATGCTTGTCCACCCGGCGCGTTATCGCCTCCGCCTCCTCCGGCCGCAATGCGAAGACATCTCGGAACATGCCCACGACCACCTCCCAAGGCGTCTCGGCATCGTTGCCGACCACGAGGGTGCGATTGTCTGCTTTTGAAATGGGGGTCAACACCAAATTCCTCAATTCGGTTATACATTCAATCTATAATTGAATATCTACCGTAAGGGAAACTCTGTGTCAAAGGTGGCTTGGCGGAACCCGGCGACCGCGTGACCATGGCATCGTCAGCGGCCCCTGGATTCCGGCCCTTGGTGGGGCCATGGCCCTGCAGGGTAGGGCGCCGTCTCAAGTCAATTCACGAACTGAACCAGCAGAATGCTTGTTGAGAGGCATAGGCCCGATGCTAGGAAAACAGTCAAAACTCGGTAAGGTTTATTCCCCCGCGTCCGCCGCATCCGCCAGTTCGACGAGGCTGCCGAAGTGGTAATCCGGGATCGCCACCTTCTGCACCGTGGGAGTGGCTCCGGTGCCCTGCTTGCCCTTGCGGCGTTCGATCCAGCAGGTGTGGTAGCCAAGCCGCCGTGCCACCGCGATGTCGTGGTACTGGCTCTGCGCCACATGCAGGATGTCGCCGAAGGCGAAGCCCTTGGTCGAGAGGCGGCCGCGCGTGAAGGCGAAGACCTGCGGGTCGGGCTTGTTCCAGCCCACCATCTCGGCGGTGACGAGGTCGTCGAAGGGCTGGTCCAGCGTTTTGGCGAAATGCGACAGCGCCCAGTCGTCGGAATTGGTCATGGCCACGAGGTTGAAGCGGCGCTTCAGGCGCTTCAGTGCCGCGACGGAATCCGCGAAGGCGGGCCAGCGTGGAATGGAGA
>JBEARP010000091.1:0-3489 GCA_041163105.1 Pseudomonadota bacterium | reverse complement strand
TCACGAAGTGCTTTTCGGTGCCGTCCTTCACGTAGATGACGCGCGAGACGAGGACGCCGGCATTGCCGACGATCATGCGGCCGGGCTCCAGCACATACTTGAGGTTCAGGTGGCCGAGCGTCGCCTTCACCATGGCGGCATATTCGTCTGGGTGCGGAGGAACGTCGTTGGTGCCGCGATAGGGCACGCCGAGACCGCCACCCAGATCGAGGTGGCGGATGTTGTGGCCGTCGCCGCGCAGCTCCTCGGTGAGCTCGCCCATCAGCTTGAAGGCCTTGGCGAAGGGTTCGAGCTCGGTGATCTGGCTGCCGATGTGCATGTCGATGCCGGCAACGTCGATTGCCGGCAGTGATGCCGCGCGGGCATAGACCTCGCGGGCGCGCTTGTAGGAGATGCCGAACTTGTCCTCGGCCTTGCCGGTCGAAATCTTGTGGTGGGTCTTGGCGTCGACGTCCGGGTTGACGCGGATCGAGACGGCGGCGCGCTGGCCCACCCGCTTGGCCACTTCCGACAGCAACTCGAGCTCAGGCTCGGACTCGACGTTGAAGCAGGCGATGCCTTCGCGCAGTGCCAGCGCCATCTCGCGTGCCGTCTTGCCTACACCGGAGAACACGATCTTACGGGCAGGAACGCCCGCCGCCAGCGCGCGGCGCAGTTCGCCTTCCGAGACCACGTCCATGCCGGCGCCAAGTTCGGCCATGGTGCGGATGACGGCCTGGTTGGAATTCGCCTTCATGGCATAGCAGATCATGTGGTCGGTGCCGGCGAAGGCATCACGCATGACGTTGTAGTGGCGCTCCAGCGTGGCGCTCGAATAACAGTAGAAGGGCGTGCCGATCTCCTCGGCCAGCGCCTTCAGGCTCACGTCCTCGGCATGGAGAACGCCGTCGCGATAGGCGAAATGATGCATGAGCTATTGGGCCTGTTGGATCTCGGTGGACTTGGGCGGTTCGGGATCACCCTTGATGCCGCAGGCGGCAAGGGTAAGCGAAAGCGCGAGGAGCAGGAGCGCGGTTTTCATGAGTGTCATCCTTTCAGCAGCTTGAGCCAGCGCTTTGCCTCGCGCGTCACATTTCTGGGCGAGGTGCCGCCGAAACTCACGCGCGAGGCGACGGAGGATTCGACGGTGAGCACCTTGTAGACATCCTTCGTGATGCGCTTCTCGACCGACTGCATGGCAGCGAGTGAAAGCTCTGGCAGGTCGCAACCGGTCTTTTCGGCCAGCGCCACCAAGCCTCCCGTCACGTGGTGCGCGTCGCGGAACGGCATCTTCAGTGTACGGACGAGCCAGTCGGCAAGGTCGGTCGCGGTCGAGAAACCGGAGGCGGCGGCCTTGCGCATCTCATCCTTGTTGGGCACCATGTCCTTGACCATGCCGGTGGTCGCGGCAATCGCGAGTGACATGTTGTCGAAGGCGTCGAAGGCGGGTTCCTTGTCTTCCTGCATGTCCTTTGAGTAGGTGAGCGGCAGGCCCTTCATCACGGTCAGCAGCGACAACAACGCGCCGATGATGCGGCCGGGCTTTGCGCGCACCAGTTCGGCTGCATCCGGGTTGCGTTTCTGCGGCATGATGGAGGAGCCGGTGGTAAACTTGTCCGACAGCTTCACGAAGCGGAATTGGCTTGTCGACCAGATGACGATCTCCTCGGCGAGGCGCGACAGGTGCATGGAGCAGATGGCGCAGGCCGACAGCGTTTCGAGCACGAAGTCGCGGTCGGCCACCGTGTCGAGCGAATTGCGCGTCGGGCGGTCAAAGCCCAGTGCCTTTGCCGTCATGTGGCGGTCGATGGGGAAGCTGGTGCCGGCAAGGGCGGCGGCCCCGAGCGGGTTTTCGTTCATGCGCTTTCGCGCATCCGCCAATCGCGAGCGGTCACGCGCCAGCATCTCGACATAGGCCAGAAGGTGGTGTCCGAAGGTGACGGGCTGTGCGACCTGCAGGTGGGTGAAGCCCGGCATGACGGTGGTGGCGTGGGCTTCCGCCTTGCTGGCGAGCGCCAGCTGCAGCTCCTTCAGCTGGGCATCGAGGTGGTCGACCGTGTCGCGCACGTAGAGGCGGAAGTCGAGCGCCACCTGGTCGTTGCGCGAGCGTGCGGTGTGCAGGCGCCCGGCGGCGGGGCCGATGATATCCTTGAGGCGGGATTCGACGTTGAGATGAATGTCTTCGAGCGCGCGCGAGAACGTGAACGTGCCGGCCTCGATCTCGGCTTGCACCTGGTCGAGGCCCTTCCTAATGACAGTGGCATCGGCCTTCGAGATGATTCCTTGGCTGGCCAGCATCGCGGCATGTGCCTTCGAGCCCGCAATGTCCTGCCGGAACAGGCGCTTGTCGAAGCCGATCGAGGCGTTGATCTCTTCCATGATCGCGTCCGGCCCCGCCTGGAAACGCCCGCCCCACATCTTGTTGGTCATCGAAATTCCTTCATTCCGTCCGAGACACCCTGCGCATGAGCACCCAAAAGAAGAAATCCAGCCCCCTGGCGCAGATCGCGGCGGGCCTCGTCATTCTCGCAGCGATTACAGGCTATTATCTGTATGAGGCCGCCGGGCGCAAGGCCGGACCTGCCGAAACGGCTGCACAAACCGCTGCCACCGCACCGGTTGCACCACCGGCGGGCGGCGTTTCGAAGGACCTTGCCACGGGTGCGCTGGCGGCCTTCCTCGTCCACCCCGAGCCCAAGGCGCTGCCGGATCTCCAGTTCCAGGATGGTGCCGGCAAGCCGGTGAAGCTCAGCGACTGGAAGGGCCGCGTGGTGCTGCTCAATCTCTGGGCCACCTGGTGCGCGCCGTGCCGGAAGGAAATGCCGGACCTCGCCAAGCTCGAGAAAGAGTTGGGCTCCGACCAGTTCGAGGTCGTGGCCATCAGCGTTGACCGCAAGGGAGCGGAGGCCTCGGCCGCCTTCCTGAAGGAGACCGGCGTCGACAATCTGAAGCTTTACATCGAGCCTTCGACCAAGATCGTCAACGACGTGCAGTCGGCGGGCCTTCCCGCCACCATACTGGTGGATCGCCAGGGCCGCGAGCTCGGCCGCATCCTGGGGCCCGCCGACTGGGCGAGCCCGGAGGCCATCGCGCTGGTGAAGGCCGCACTGGCGCAGAACTAGGCAGGCCGCTGGGCGGGGCCAGGACGGGCGTTCTGGTGATCGGGTAGGGGGGGTAGCGGACTGCTCCGGCCTGCCGAAAAGCAATCGTTACGAATCGCATCAAGAGCCCATCATCCTGGCGAAGGCCGGGATCCAGCTTTGGCGCGGCACCCTCTTTCCTCACCTTGCGCGGACTTGATCCGTGCATCCTTTTTGGTGCGGCGATGAAAGGACCCCCGGGTCAAGCCCAGGGGAGGTGAAACAATGGGTATGGACTTGGACCGCCCGTCAGCGCGTCGGAACCGGCGTCTCGCCGCGATAGTCGTAGAAGCCGCGGTTGGTCTTGCGGCCGAGCCAGCCGGCTTCGACATATTTCACCAGCAGCGGGCAGGGGCGGTACTTCGAGTCC
>JBEARP010000090.1:0-29635 GCA_041163105.1 Pseudomonadota bacterium | reverse complement strand
AGCCGTGACGGCAACATTCCGCTCATCGAATTCGTCGAGGACTATCTCGACGGCTGGGGCGTCCCGCATTTCCGGGTGGACTATGAGGCCAATCGCAAGACCAACCTTTTTGCCACCATCGGCCCGGCCATTGCCGGCGGCATCGTGCTGTCGGGCCACACCGACGTGGTGCCGGTCGATGGCCAGCCCTGGACGTCCAACCCCTTCGAGCTGACGGCGCGTGACGACAGGCTGTTCGGGCGCGGCACCTGTGACATGAAGGGCTTCCTCGCCGTCTGCCTGGCGGAAGTGCCCAACTTCCTCAGGGCCAATCTCAAGTCGCCCATCCATCTGGCGTTGTCGTGCGACGAGGAGGTGGGCTGCAAGGGCGTGCGCCCGCTGGTCGCCCACATGCGTGACAATCTGCCGAAACCCCGCGCCGTCATCGTCGGCGAGCCCACCTCCATGAAGGTGGTCAACGCCCACAAGTCCGCCGTCACCTTCGCCACCGAGGTCACGGGCCTCGAGGCGCACTCCAGCCTCACCCACCATGGAGTCAACGCCATCCTGGTGGCGGGCGAGTTGCTGTCCGAGATGGGCCGCATCCGCGAGCACCTGATCGAGGTGGGCGATCCCACTCACCGCTTCGACCCGCCCTATTCGACGATCCACGTGGGCGTCATCGCGGGCGGCACCGCCAAGAACATCATTCCGCGCAAGTGTTCCTTCCAGTGGGAGACGCGGCTTCTCCCCACCGCCGACCCCCATTACGTTCCGCACCGGTTCGACACCTTCTCCCGCAAGCTGGAACCCGCGATGAAGGCGTTGGCCCCGGAGACGGGCATCGCCACCGAGGCGGTCAACAGCGTCCCCGGCCTGGCGCCCGAGAAGGACAGCCCGGCGGAATCCCTGGCGCTTCATCTCGCCGGGGCGAATTCCACCCATGCGGTCAGCTACTGCACCGAGGCGGGCCTCTTCCAGCAGATCGGAATCCCGGCCGTCATCTGCGGCCCCGGCTCCATCGAGCAGGCCCACAAGCCGGACGAGTGGATCGAGACATCCGAACTCCGGAAGTGCGAGACGTTCATGGGCAAGCTGGTGGCCCAGCTGTCCTAGCACCCATCCGACCAGCCATGTGAGGAACATCACCATGGCCGGGAATATAGCATTTTAGGAATAAAAAGTCAAGGATAAAATTCCTCAACCGATTGCAGTCCTGCGCCTTCACCTGGCGCGGGTCATCATCGCGCCAAGTGCCAGACCCAGCCCGAAGCTCGAATGGTGCACCAGCGTCCGCCCGATGATCAGTGCGGGCGTCGCCGTGGCGCTGGCCAGCACCCCCATCCCCATCAGCGGCATCTGCACCAGGAAGGGAAAGGCCATGGTCACCCAGCCGAACACCAGCCCGCTCCACAGTGAAGGCTCCCGCTTCAACGCCTTCAGCAGCAAGAGGTAAGCGCCCGCGAAGATCACCGAGATCGTGTAATACGCCGCATGTCCCGCGATCAGTTCATGGGGCAGGCTCGGTGCCGCAGCCATGTCCGGCACATAGGGCTGTCCCTGCAGCACCATCAGGAACCACCGCCCGGTCACCGACCAGTTCACCGCCGGAAAGCCGGTGAGCGCCTGGTAAATGGTCCGCCCGATATCCGCCGCCGTCGCCGCGGCAAGCCCGGTAATCAGTATACGGAGAAGCAGGGGAAGGCGGTTCATGGTTGTCATCCTGTTGCAGGTCCTGAGTGGCCCACAGAAGTGGCGAAGTCAACTCGCAGAAATGCGCGGACTTGATCCGCGCATCCTTTCCGGAGGCCCCAAAAAGGATGGCCGGGTCAAGCCCGGCCATGGTGCATGGAGAGGGTGATTGGCCTGCCTACTGCAGCAGCCGCGGAATCTCCTCGTTGAACTCCTTCTCGAACACCAGCTCGTCGCCCTCATAGGCCTCGATCTTGCCCCACACGATCCAGTGCCGCGCGGTTGCAGTCAGCCGCCCGAAGGTTTCGGTGCGGATCGACCAGTCGCCGCGCCGCCGCGTCTCTGTCCAGTGGGTTTCCATCTTCGCCGAAAGCGGGTCGTCGGGCATGATCGAATAGGTTTCGCGGCCCGCGCCGCCGATCACCAGCCCGTGCGGGTGCAGTTCCTGTTCGCCGAAGTCGTCGACGATCTCGATCCGCAGCTCGCCCGTCTCGGGGTCGGTCACCGTTTCGCGCTTGTTCCAGGCGGGTGTGATCTCCGTCTGGTCCACCGGCGCGGCCGCTTCGGCCTCGGGCCAGGTCACGGGCGATTCCCCCGCTACGTCCTTCCTGAGCGGCAGGTGCAGCTGCGACTTTCCCGCATAGACCGTCACCG
The DNA here is from genome assembly GCA_041163105.1 of Pseudomonadota bacterium. Classification (GTDB taxonomy): domain Bacteria; phylum Pseudomonadota; class Alphaproteobacteria; order Rhizobiales; family Aestuariivirgaceae; genus Aestuariivirga. Next base: position 27,310 of record JBEARP010000090.1, on the reverse strand, counting down.
TGGCGGCCTCGGGTGCCGGCCACATCATCGGGAAGTAGGAGGTCGAGATCGCAACCCGCAGCTTGTGGCCCTTGGGCACCCGCCAGGCGATGTCATCGAGCTTGATCTTCATGCGATAGTGCTTGCCGGGTTCCAGCGGCATCGGGTTCTCGCGGCTGTCACGCATGCACAGGTTCTGCAGGTGATAGGTGATGCGCGAAACCTCGCCCGTCGGCCACACGTCGTTGAGCCTGACTGCGATATGCGCCACCGGCTTGTCCACCGAGAACTCGAGGTCGAGGGCCGGCTGGCCCACGATGTCGATGTCGGTCACCAGTGCCGGTGTCTCGAAGGTGATCGAGTCGGCATCGTCCTTCGCCTGGTCGCCCGGGAATTCAGGCCCGAGCCAGATGATGCAGTATTCGCCGCCGTCGGCCCCCGTGGTCTGCTTCGAGCAGATCGAGAGTGGCGTTTCCTTGCCCGCCGTGGGCCCGATGCCGCCGGCGTTGAGCCACCACTTCTTCACCTCCACATGGCCGAAGCCCCAGAAGCTGTCGCCGATCCAGCGGCCTTCGATCTTGGTGGGGAAGGAACCCGGCTTCCACGGCTCCATCACGTAGTAGCGATAGTCCGGATCGCGCGAGATGTGCGTGGCCGATCCCTTCAGCCACTGGTCCCACCAGCGAAGGCACTCCTGCAGGAAGCCGATGCGCGGTTCGGGCACCGCGAAGTGCGGGTACTTGTGAGCCCACGGCCCGATGATGGCCTTCCGTGTGGTGCGCATCCCCTTCATCAGGCGCGGCACGGCGTTGGAATAGGCGTCGTTCCAGCCGCCCACCACCAGCGTGGGGGCCTCGATCTTGGCATAGTCCTCGCACACCGAGCCGTGCTTCCAGTAGTCGTCGCGGTGCGGGTGCGACAGCCAGGGGATGACAAGGAAGGGTTCGTTCTCCAGGCGCTCCATCCACATGTCGCGCCAGCGCTCGCCCACGATCAGCGGGTCCGGTGGGCGCGAGGAATAGGCCAGCATGGTGGCCGCCCAGCCCAGCATCTCGTTGATCACCGTACCGCCCTTGTAGTGAACGTCATCCTCGTAGCGGTCGTCGGTGGAGCAGATGGTGACGATGGCCTTGAGGGCAGGGGGCTTCCGTGCCGCCACCTGCAGCGCGTTGAAGCCGCCCCAGGAAATGCCGAACATGCCCACCTTGCCGTTGCACCAGGGCTGGGTCGCCAGCCAGGCGATCACCTCCAGCGCGTCGTCCTGCTCCTGTTGGGCATACTCGTCGAGCATCAGCCCGTCCGAGTCGCCGTTGCCGCGCATGTCGACGCGGATCGCGGCATAGCCGTGCCCGGCGAAGTAGGGGTGGGTGAGGGCATCGCGCACATGGGTGCCGTCGCGCTTCCTGTAGGGCAGGTATTCGAGCAGGGCCGGAACCGGGTTTTCCTCGGCATCCACCGGAAGCCACATGCGCGCGGCAAGCTTCGTTCCGTCGGACAGCGGGATCCACAGGTTCTCGATTTCCTTCACCGGATGGGGGAAGTCGGTCTTGGTGGTGATGGTCATTCAGGTCCTCTCGGGTGGCAGGCGGCCGAAATGCGCAAGGCTCGCGCAGGCGGCGGTGATGCAATCGAAGCTGGCGCGCGCGGGCAGGCTCATGTTCCGTGCACGAAGAAAGGCGTGGACGAGCAGGGGTTCGTCGCGCACCATGGCGGGCACGCCTGCGGCAGCGAGCCGCGCGGCATAGTCGAAGCAGTCGTCATGCAGCGGGTCGAGGGCTGCCGCAACGAGGAAGGCCGGCGGCAACCCGCGATAATCCGTCTCGCGCAGCGGCTCGGCGAATTTCGAGCCGCCACCCCGGTAGGTGTCGCGGTAATACTGGACGTCCGAGGTTGAAAGCCCCGGCGCATGGGCCTGGGAGACATAGGAGCCCGTGGTCATCTCGCCACCGAGGCCCGGGTAGATCAGCACCTGCCCCTTGAGGCGCGGGGCCTGTTCGTCGCGGGCCTTGAGCGCCAGTGCAGCGGCCAGGTTGCCGCCCGCGCTGTCGCCGCCGACGATGATCTCGGCATTGGTGGAGGCGATGGCCGTCAGCGCCGCCCAGCAGTCCTCGAAGGCGGCCGGGAAGGGGTGCTCGGGGGCAAGGCGGTAGTCCACCGCCACCACCTCGATCCTGGCCCCGTCGCAGATCTCCGCGCAGACGTCGTCATGGCTGTCGAGCCCGCCCAGCACGAAGCCGCCGCCGTGGAGATAGACCAGCAGCGGCACATCGGTGGCGCCCTTCGGCCGGTAGTGGCGGCAGGGCACGCCTCCATAACGCACGTCCTCGGCCACAACCTCCGCCGGGCGGGGCTTGCGGAAGTGCGCGCAGTAGCGGTCATAGAAGGCGCGCTGCTCGGCCATGGTGAAGGTGACGGCATCGGGCGGGTAGAAGCGCTCTCCCGCGATCAGGAAGTCGCGGATGCCCGGATCTTCGAGGCCGGCATATTTTGTTTCGATCTCGTCCAAGATTTTTCGCCGTGTGACGCCCGGCACAGAATCCGGCCGGTCCCGAGGTTACAAGCTCAGACATCGAAAGCAAGCGATCGCCGGAACAGACCGGCGGCCAACAGGGATCAAGGGAAACGGCCATGAACAAGCTCTTCACCACCATCGCCGCCGCCGCCTTCGGCCTCGGCCTCCTCTCGACCGCCGCCTTCGCGGGCCAGGTCGCACCCAGCCAGCAGGACGGCACAGTCCAGGGCGTCACCATCGTTCCGGCCTCCGCCAGCCCTGACGAGGTGACGAGCCAGGTCCAGGGCTTCAAGCGCGGCAAGCTCGTCGCTTTCGAGGCACAGGCGAGCCCCGGCGACATCATCATCAACACCAGGCAGAACCGGCTCTACTTCGTGCTGGGCGACGGCCAGGCGGTGATGTACCGCGTCGCCACCGCCAAGAAGGGCTTCGAGTGGAAGGGCTCGCATCAGGTCTCTTCCAAGGTCAAGTGGCCGGACTGGCGCCCGCCGGCGGAAATGCGCAAGCGCCGCCCCGACCTTCCCCGCTACATGGCAGGTGGCCCCAACAACCCGCTCGGCGCCCGTGCTCTCTATCTCGGCTCCTCGATCTACCGCATCCACGGCACCAACGAGCCCTCATCCATCGGCAAGGCGGCCTCCTCGGGTTGCATCCGCATGCTGAACGAGGACGTGAGCGAGCTCTACCGCTACGTCAAGCTCGGCGCCCGCGTCACCGTGCTCTGAACCGGTCCCAGTTCTCCCAAGCCAAACTCAAAGGCCCCGCCCGCGGGGCCTTTTTCTTTGGCAGGCGGAACCCCGGCGGCACATTCACGTTGTAATTGGGCTGGACAGGGCCATATTTCACCAGACCTGAACGTTTTCACGAATTGCCAGCGTGGGATCACCGAACTGCCGCTGGCGGCTGCCTGCGGCGCGCTTCTGAACCTCCCTGAGATGTCCCCCGCATGACCGTCGGCTCGAACGCCTGGAAGCTCCGCCTCGATCGCTACAAGAACCCCGACAATCGCCGCGCCGTACTCGAACTGGTGGCGACCGCACTGCCGCTCGCAGGCCTGTGGGCTGCCATGTGGCTGATGGCGGGGGTGAGCCCATGGCTTCCGGCGCTGCTGGCGCTGCCCTCGGGTGCGCTGCTCGTCCGGTTGTTCATGATCCAGCACGACTGCGGGCACAATGCCTTCTTCTCCTCGCGCCGCGCCAATGACTGGACCGGCCGCGTGCTCGGCGTGCTGACGCTCACGCCCTTCGACTTCTGGCGCCATTCGCACGCGCTGCACCATGCCGGCTCCGGCAACCTCGGCCGCCGCGGCATCGGCGACATCGACACGCTGACGGTTGACGAGTATCTCGCACGCAGCCGCTTCGGACGGATCAAGTATCGCCTGTACCGCCACCCGCTGGTGATGTTCGGGCTGGGGCCCAGCTTCCTGTTCCTGCTCCAGCACCGGTTGCCGGTGGGCGCCACACGTCTCGGCCGCATGCCGTGGCTCAGCACCATGCTGACGAACCTTGGCATCGCGCTGCTGCTGGCGCTCGCCATCTCGCTCATGGGTGTTTCCACCTTCCTGCTGCTCTACCTGCCGATGATGGTGGTGGGTGCCTCGATCGGTGTCTGGCTGTTCTATGTGCAGCACCAGTTCGAGCAGACCTACTGGGAGCAAGCCAGCGACTGGTCGCAGCCGGATGCGGCACTGCATGGAAGTTCCTTCTACGACCTGCCGCGCTGGCTGATGTGGCTCACCGGAAACATCGGCATCCACCATCTCCACCACCTCTCGAGCCGCATTCCCTTCTATCGCCTGCCCGAGGCGCTGGCGGATTATCCCGAGCTGCGTGCGATCGGGCGCCTCACGCTCTGGCAGAGCCTTGCCAGCGTGCGCCTCACCCTGTGGGACGCGGGGCGCCGCCGGATGGTGCCCTTCGCGGCCCTGCGGCAGCGCGCCGCCTGAACCTGCCACGGGCAGGGGGTTGAAGCGGGCCGTCGCGGCCCTATCATGCGCGCCAACGCCAAGGAGTGCTTCGCAGATGACCCAGTTCAACCAGCCGCTCGGCGGCAACGACATGCCGCGCTTCGCCGGCCCCGCCACCATGATGCGGCTGCCGACGCAGACGACCGCGAAAGGACTCGACGTGTGCTTCGTCGGCGTGCCGATCGACATCGGCTCGTCGAACCGTTCCGGCACGCGCCACGGTCCGCGCCAGATCCGGGCCGAGTCCTGCATGATCCGTCCCTACAACATGGCGACGAGGGCCAAGCCCTTCGAGTCCTTCCAGGTGGCCGACATCGGCGACGTGGCGATCAACACCTTCGACCTCAAGAAGACGGTGGGCATCATCGAGACGGCCTATGACGCGATCCTGGCCGAGAACTGCACGCCGCTGACGCTGGGTGGCGACCACACGCTGACCCTGCCCATCCTGCGCGCCATGAAGAAGAAGCACGGGCCGGTGGCGCTGATCCACATCGATGCCCACGCCGACATCAACGACGAGATGTTCGGCGAGAAGATCGCCCACGGCACGCCCTTCCGCCGCGCGGTGGAGGAGGGGCTTCTCGCCTGCGACAAGAGCTTCCAGATCGGGCTTCGCGGCTCGGGCTATTCACCCGATGATTTTGACTGGACGCGCAAGCAGGGCTTCACGGTCGTCACCGCGGAAGAGTGCTGGTACAAGTCGCTTGCGCCCTTGATGGAGCAGGTGCGTGCGAAGATCGGCAACCAGCCGGCCTATCTCACCTATGACATCGACAGCCTCGACCCGGCCTTCGCGCCCGGCACCGGCACGGTGGAGGTGGGCGGCCTCTCGACGTGGCAGGCGCTCGAGATCATCCGCGGCTGCCGCGGCCTGAACCTCGTGGGTGGCGATCTCGTCGAGGTGTCTCCGCCGCTCGATCCCGTCGGCAACACCGCACTGATCGGGGCCAATTTCCTGTTTGAAATGCTCTGCGTGCTGCCCGGCTGTCAGTACGGCTGAAGCGCGCCCTCATGCGCCAAGTGACGAACGGCAGCGACGATGGCCTTGAAGCCTTCCATCGCCGCCTTGCTGTGGTGGCGTGAGCGCCAATAGGAGTGGCCGAGCGTTGGTTCCTCGCGCAGGCTGACGGGAACGCCCGCCGCCTTCAGCTTCTCCGCGAAGATCACGCCATCGTCATGCAACGGGTCGTGTGCGGCAACGGTGATGAAGGTGGGTGGCAGGCCTGAAACGTCCTTTGCGGTGTTGGGAGCACCCAGCGGGTCGCTCCAGTTGGCCGAGCCTTGCGGCCCGAGCAGGGCTTCGAGGCTTTCGATCATCTCCGTGCGGCTCAATGCCGGCGAATTGGCGTGTTCAAGGTAGGATCTTGTCTCGATGTCCGCGCCGACGGCGGGGTTGATGAGCACCAGGCCACGCAGGCTCGGTCCGCCATCACGCTTGATGGCCAGCGCGACACCCGCCGCCACCTGCCCGCCCGCGCTGTCACCCGCCGCGATGATGTGGGTGGGATCGATGCCGATGGCACGGCCGGAGCTTTTCATCCACTCCAGCACCCTCAGCGCGTCCGAAACCTGTGCGGGGTTCCGGTGCTCGGGCGCCAGGCGATAGTCGAAGCACACCACCACCACGTCCGCCTGGTCGGCCAGTTCGGCGCAGAGGTCATCATGGGTCTCGCAGGAGCCCATGGTCCAGCCGCCGCCATGGGCATAGAGCACACCGGGCTTGGGGTGCTCTCCCGGCGGACGGTAGATGCGCAGGTGGAGTGACTCCACTTCCAGGTCCTCCACCATCAGCCGCTCGGGCCGCCGCGCGCGCACCCGCTTGCACTGGTCCTCCCACACCTGCCGCTGGCGGGCCAGCGGCCAGGCCGGGTCCCATGGCCCTGCATCCTTCGCCTGGGCTTCGAGGTGGGCCCGGGTTTCGGCGTCGAAAGGCGCAGTCGTCATGGCTCTAGGCTCCTGTCCGTCAATCTGTCATATGAGGCTGCAATCCTGCGCCAATGCAGATGCTTCGTCCATTTCTCCGAGCGATCCGGCCCATGCCTGCCAACGTGCCGCTGCCCGTCGACCTTGTCCATGCCATGCCCGATCCGGCGCTGGTGGTGGATGCGCAGGGCATGGTGACGCTGGCCAACGAACTGGCCGTCGAGGTGCTTGAGTCCGATCCGGTCGGCCGCCACCTTTCGGCCTCGCTGCGCGTGCCTGCCGTGCTCGACGCGGTGAGCGAGGCGGCGATGGGCGAGGGCGGTGCCAATGTCGACTATGATGTGCGCGTGCCGGTGCCGCGCAGCTTCCGTGCCCATGTCTCTTGCCTCGGGCTGGGCAAGGGCGCCCTCATCACGCTGCGCGACCTGACGCGCGAACAGCAGATCGAGCGCATGCGCGCCGACTTCGTGGCCAATGCCAGCCATGAACTGCGCACCCCGCTCGCCGCACTCTCGGGCTTCCTCGAGACGATTCAGGGCGCTGCCAGGAGCGACCCGAAGGCGCAGGAGAAGTTCCTGGGCCTGATGAAGAGCCAGGCCGAGCGCATGCGCCGCCTGATCGACGACCTGCTGTCGCTCTCGCGCATCGAGATGAACGAACATGTGAAGCCATCGGGCGAGGTGGACCTCACCCAGGTCGCCGCCCATGTGCGCGATGTGCTCTCCGGCATGGCACGGGACTTTGGCTGCGAGATCACCGTGGCCAGCGATGGGCCGTTCTCGGTGCCGGGAACCCGCGACGAGCTGGTGCAGGTGATCCAGAACCTTGCCGAGAACGCGTTGAAGTATGGCAGCTCCGGCAAGCTCGTCGAGATCATCGTGCGCAAGAACGGCGAATGGGCCGAGGTCAGCGTGCGCGACCACGGCCCCGGCATCGCCGAGCAGCACATTCCGCGCCTCACCGAGCGCTTCTATCGGGTGAATGTGCAGGACAGCCGCTCGCGCGGCGGCACCGGCCTGGGGCTGGCCATCGTCAAGCACATCGTCAACCGCCACCGCGGGCGGCTGGTCATCACTTCGGAGATCGGCAAGGGCAGCACTTTCATGATGCGATTGCCGCTGGCGGAGTAGCTGGTCCCGCCGCCACGCGTTCGAGCCCACCTCGCCCAGACCAGATCCGGGCGTCCCTTTGGGGAAGCTGTGGAAAAGGAGGCGCGGATCAAGTCCGCGCAAAGTGAAACGGGAAGGGACGCACTTTCTTTGATAAATCAGAAAATCAATTACTTAAGACGTCACAATAGTGTAATCTACCAGTCACATAACCGTTTTGTGGTAACCCTAGTTTCCGCCTGCCTCAGACAGGAGAGACCAAACATGAAACGCATCCTCTTGACCGCCAGCCTCGTGGCGCTCACCGCCGTGCCGGCTTTCGCCGCACGCGACCAGATTCGCATCGTCGGTTCCTCGACGGTTTATCCCTTCACCACTGCCGTGGCCGAGCAGTTCGGCAAGTCCACCGGCATGAAGACCCCGGTCGTCGAGTCGACCGGCACCGGCGGCGGCTTCAAGCTGTTCTGCTCCGGCCTGGGCGAGGATACGCCCGACTTCACCAACGCCTCGCGCGCCATCAAGAAGGGCGAGTTCGAGGATTGCGCCAAGAACGGCGTGACCGAGATCATCGAGATGAAGGTGGGCTTCGACGGCCTGTCCATCGCCCAGTCGAAGGACGCTCCGGAAGTCGCCCTGACCAAGCAGCAGGTGTTCCTGGCGCTGGCCAAGGAAATCCCTGACAAGGACGGCAAGTTCATTGCCAACCCGAACAAGACCTGGAAGGACGTCGACGCCTCGCTTCCCGACGTGAAGATCGAAGTGCTCGGCCCGCCGCCCACCTCCGGGACGCGCGACAGCTTCGCCGAACTGGTGATGGAAGCAGGCGCGCTGAGCATGCCCGGCATGGCCGACATGAAGAAGGCCGACGCCAAGGCCTTCGAGAAGGTGTGGAAGTCGATCCGTGAAGACGGCGCCTATGTGGAAGCCGGCGAGAACGACAACCTCATCGTCCAGAAGCTGCAGGCCAATCCCAATGCCTTCGGCATCTTCGGCTATTCCTTCCTCGAGCAGAACGCCAACACCATCAAGGACGTGCCGGTCGACGGCGTGAAGGCGTCCTACGAGACGATCGCCGACGGCACCTACAAGGTGGCGCGCCCGCTCTTCGTCTATGCGAAGAAGCAGCACATCGGCCAGATCCCCGGCATGGCGGAATTCATCGCTGAGTACGTCTCCGACAAGGCGCTCGGCGAAGATGGCTACCTTTCCGAAAAGGGCCTCGTGACGCTTCCGGGCGAACAGGCAGACAAGACCCGTGCAGTTGCCAAGGACATGACCGCCCTCAAGGCGGAAGACGTCAAGTAACTGCATACGTGAGGGATCAGGGGGACCGCGGATGAACCGGCCCCCTGGTCTTTGTTTCCTTTGACGTGAGTTGGAGCCTTTCATGTTCCTCTGGACCGTCCTGCTGATCGTGCTGATGTCCGCTATCGCCTATGTGGCGGGCCGGTCGCGTGCCACGGGGCTGGTGGTGGCCGATGGGCCGCGGCTTCACTCGTTGCCTTCCTATCACGGCCTGCTGGTGGCCGCCGGCGCGATGATCGGCGGATTGGCTCTGGCCATCCTCTGCGCTCTCGCGCTTGGCGTGCAGTCGGTCGTGACGCCTGCCGCAGCCGTCATCGGCGCGGCCATTGGTGCCGTGCCGCTCTACTCTCGATCGACCGTCGACTTCCGCGCCCGCAACGCCTTCGAGCGGGTGGTGCTGGTGGTGCTGGTGGCCTGTTCGGCGGTGGCCGTGCTCACCACCATCGGCATCGTCTTCTCGGTGCTGTTCGAGACGATGATCTTCTTCCGCTCTGTCTCGCCCATCGAATTCCTGTTCGGCAGCCACTGGTCACCCACCGGCACGCCCGCCTCCTTCGGCCTGATCCCGCTGCTCGTCGGCACGCTGCTCATCACGGTGATCGCCATCGCGGTGGCAGGGCCGCTGGGCCTGCTGTCGGCAATCTACATGGCGGAATATGCCTCGCCGCGCCTGCGCAACGTGCTGAAGCCGGTGCTGGAGATCCTCGCCGGCATTCCCACCGTGGTGTTGGGCTTCTTCGCGGCCCTCACCGTGGCGCCGTTGATCCGGCGCACGGGCGAAGCCATCGGCCTCGACGTCGCCTCGGAATCGGCATTGGCTGCTGGCCTCGTGATGGGCATGATGATCGTGCCGCTGATCTCTTCACTGTCGGACGACATCATCAACGCGGTGCCGCAGAGCCTGCGCGATGGTTCCTATGCCATGGGCGCAACGAAGTCGGAGACCATCAAGAAGGTGGTGCTGCCTGCCGCACTGCCCGGCATCGTCTCGGCCTTCATGCTGGCCATCTCGCGCGCCGTGGGCGAAACGATGATCGTGGTCATGGCGGCCGGTCTTGCTGCCAACCTCTCGATCAACCCGCTGGACGCCGTCACCACCATCACCGTTCAGATCGCCACCCTGCTGGTTGGCGACCAGGAATTCGACTCGCCCAAGACGCTGTCGGCCTTCGGGCTGGGCTTCGTCTTGTTCTTCTTCACGCTCGTCCTCAACTACATCGCACTGCGCATCGTGCAGAAATACCGGGAACAGTATGACTGAGGTCAGGGACGAACTGGTCAAGAAGCGCTACGCCTCCGAGCGTCGCTTCCGCTTCTATGGCGCGGCTGCCCTGGCCCTGACGGCGCTGTTCCTCGCCATCCTGCTTATCGACATCGTGGCCAAGGGGCTGCCGGCCTTCACCGAGAAGACCGTGGTGCTGGACGTGACTGTGGACCCCGCCGAGATCGATCCCGCACAGCTTGCCGGCGGCAACTACGACAAGCTGGTGAAGGATGCCTTCCGGGCCGAGTTCCCGCAGGTCACCGGCCGGGCGGAGCGCAAGGCGCTGGGCGCGCTGCTGTCAACCGGCGGTGGTGATGCGCTGCGCCAGATGGTGGTGGCCGACCCCGCGCTGATCGGCAAGACAGTCAGCGTAGCGGTGCTGCTGGGCGCCGATGCCGGACTCTATCTCAAGGGCATGCTGACTGACCTGACAACGGCCGCCGGCAAGGCCACGCTGAACATCGCCCAGCTCGAGGGCGAGGAAGGCTACGTGCTGTCAGGCGAGAACTCGGGCGAGTCTGCAGAGCAGCAACTCGGCCTCGCGGCGGGCCAGGTCGTGCGCTTCAAGGGCGGTGCCCTGCGCGTCACCGGCACGCAGAACGGCTATGTCAGGGCGGAGGCGATATTGCCGCCCGAGCTTCCCGTCATCACCCTTCCGGCCGGGCAGTGGGACATCCTGACCTTCTCCGTTCCGGAATCGAACCGCCGCATCAACGATGCCCAGGCCCTGTGGCTCGAGGAGCTGAAGAGCGAAGGGCGCATTCAGACATCCTTCGCCTGGCGCTTCTTCCAGTCAGGCGACTCGCGCGAGCCGGAGCTGGCGGGCATCCGCGGCGCGCTGGTGGGCTCGTTGCTGACCGTGGTCGTGGCGCTTGCGCTGGCCCTGCCGCTCGGCATCGCGGCGGCGGTCTATCTCGAGGCCTTTGCACCCAAGAACAAGTTGACGGATCTGATCGAGGTGAACATCAACAACCTCGCCGCCGTGCCCTCCATCATCTTCGGCCTGCTCGGCCTTGCGGTGTTCCTGAACTTCTTCGGCCTGCCGCGCTCGGCCCCCGTGGTGGGCGGCCTCGTGCTGGCGCTGCTGGTGCTGCCAACCATCATCATCGCGTCCCGCGCTGCCCTCAAGGCCGTGCCGCCGTCGATCACCGAGGCCGCACTCGGCGTGGGCGCCTCGAAGCAGCAGGCGGTGTTCCAGCACGTGCTGCCGCTGGCGCTTCCCGGCATCATGACCGGCACCATCCTGGGGCTTGCCCGTGCCTTCGGCGAAACTGCACCACTGCTGATGATCGGCATGATCGCCTTCATCGCCGACGTTCCCCAGGGCTTCACCAGTGCGGCCACCGTGCTGCCGGTGCAGGTGTTCCTGTGGTCGGACCTGCCGGAGATCGCCTTCAAGTCCAAGACGGCCGCCGCCATCATGGTGCTGCTGGTCGTTCTCTTCGCTCTCAACGCCGTCGCCATCTACCTGCGCAAGCGCTTCGACCGCCGCTGGTAATCGAGGATCAGACCCATGAACGCCCACGTCCCCCACCAGACCCTCGTCACGCCCGAGAAGCCGCGGGCGCTTGCCAGCGGCCAGTTCAAGGTCACCGCGCGTGACGTCGACGTCTATTATGGTGAAAAGCAAGCCATCAAGAAGCTGTCGATCGACATCCCCGACCGCGCCGTCTCGGCCTTCATCGGCCCGTCGGGCTGCGGCAAGTCCACCTTCCTGCGCTGCATCAACCGCATGAACGACACGATACCGACCTGCAAGGTGACCGGGCTCATCAATGTCGACAAGCGCGACATCTACGATCCCAAGATCGACGTCGTGCAGCTGCGCGCCAAGGTCGGCATGGTGTTCCAGAAGCCCAATCCCTTCCCCAAGTCGATCTATGAGAACGTGGCCTATGGTCCGCGCATCCACGGGCTTGCCGCCGGCAAGACCGAGCTCGACGAGATCGTGGAAAAGAGCCTGCGCAAGGCCGGCCTGTGGGAAGAAGTGAAGGACCGGCTCGCCCAGCCGGGCACCGGCCTGTCCGGCGGCCAGCAGCAGCGCCTGTGCATTGCCCGCGCCATTGCAGTGAACCCCGAGGTGATCCTGATGGACGAGCCGTGTTCGGCGCTCGATCCCATCGCTACGGCCAGGATCGAAGAGCTGATCGACGAGCTCCGCCAGAACTACTGCATCGTCATCGTGACCCACTCCATGCAGCAGGCTGCGCGCGTCTCGCAGCTCACCGCCTTCTTCCACCTGGGGACCCTCGTCGAATACGGCGACACCGACGAGATGTTCACCGCGCCGCAGGAAAAGCGCACCCAGGATTACATCACCGGCCGCTTCGGCTGAGGAGAGAAAAAATGTCTGAACACATCGTGAAGTCCTATGACGAGGACCTCTCGCAGCTCAAGACCATGCTGGCCCAGATGGGCGGCCTGGTGGAACAGCAGCTCGACGACGCCATCGACGCATTGACAAGGCGTGACACGGCGCTCGCCGACCGGGTAATCCAGAACGACGAGCGCGTCGATGTACTGGAACACCAGATCGAGGAGAAGGCGATCCTCACCATCGCCAGGCGCCAGCCGGTTGCGCGCGACCTGCGCGAGATCATGGTGGCGATCCGTGTCGCCTCCGACCTCGAGCGCATCGGCGACCTTGCCAAGAATACCGCGAAGCGCACCCACGCCATGTCGGACCAGCTGCCGCGCAAGCTGATGGCCGGTGTCACCCGCATGGGCCGCCTGGCGCAGGTTGAGCTCAAGAACATCCTCGACGCCTACTCGCGCACCGACGCGGAGATGGCGATGGAGGTGTGGCGCTCCGACGAGGAGCTGGATGCGCTCTACAATTCGATCTTCCGCGAACTCCTCACCTACATGATGGAAGATCCGCGCAACATCTCGCTGTGCACGCATCTGCTGTTCGGCGCCAAGAACATGGAGCGCATCGGCGACCACGCCACCAACATCGCCGAGAACATCTACTACCTTGTGCAAGGCAAGCCGCTGTCCGAGGAACGCCCGAAGAAGGACGTAACCAGCGCGATGCGCGTCGACATCGAGGGATCAGACGACAGATGAGCGCCTCCATCCTGGTCGTCGAGGACGAGGAGCCGATCCAGATCCTCCTCAGCTATAATCTGGAATCGGAAGGCTATCGCGTCCGCCACACGGCGGAAGGCGAAGAGGTGATGCAGCTCGTCACCGATGAGCGCCCCGACCTGATCGTGCTGGACTGGATGCTGCCCGGAATTTCCGGCATCGAGGTGTGCCGCCTGCTCCGGGCCAAGCCCGAGATGCGCGACATCCCCGTCATCATGCTCACCGCGCGGAGCGAGGAGGCCGAACGCGTGCGCGGTCTCGCCACGGGTGCCGACGACTACATGGTGAAACCCTTCTCGGTGCCGGAACTGCTGGCCCGCATCCGCTCCATCCTGCGCCGGGTGAACCCGGAAGCGGTGGCCGACCAGCTCAAGGCCGGTGACCTTTCGCTCGACCGCAAGACCAGGCGGGTGACGCGTGGGGCGCGCGACATCAATCTCTCGCCCACCGAGTTCAAGCTGCTCGAGCACCTGATGCGCAATCCCGGCCGCGTCTATTCGCGCGCGCAATTGCTGGACACGGTGTGGGGCCACGACGTCTATGTCGACGAACGCACGGTGGATGTGCATGTCGGGCGGCTCAGGAAGTCGCTGAGCCGGGGCAGGGAAGTGGACCCGATCCGCACGGTGCGCGGCATGGGCTATTCATTTGATGAGAGGTTCGGCCGGTAGGGCTCTGTCCGCAGGGGCAACAAAAAAGGCCCTCTTGCGAGGGCCTTTTTTGTCTTATCCGAAGTTTACCTTGCGGTTCCGCCGGTCCTGCATCGGCTGGTAGGCCAGCCTGGCGTGGTATTCGCAGTAGGGCGAGCCTTCGCGGGGGCCGTGGCCGCAGAAGCAGAATTCTTCACTGCCCGGGTCGCCGATCGGCCATTTGCAGGTCTTGTCGGAGAGGTGGAGGATGGTGACGCGGCCGTCCTTCGGCAGGTCGACGAGGCGCAGCGGCTGCGGCTCGGGGATCGCCGCCGGGCGGATGTGGGTTTCAGCCCGCATCATCGGCTTCAGCGCCGAGGAGCCCGCCGTGGGCATGCTCGGCATCGAGCCGCCGGCGCGCGGCGCCAGGCTTGGCTCGCGCTGCTTCCGCGGCTGGCGCGGCTGCGCCACGCGCTGTTGCTGCACCCGGCCCGACAGGTTGAGGCGGTGAACCTTGCCAATCACGGCGTTGCGGGTCACGCCATTGCCAAGGCGGCCGGCGATCTGGCTGGCGCTCAGCCCTTCCGTCCAGAGCTTCTTGAGAAGCTCGACGCGCTCATCTGTCCAGGACAATTTGTTAGCCCCTCCAAGATTGACTTCATGCTGTGCAGTCAAACGGAATCCCTCACACCTCGCCGGACCTGCTCTGTCCCGGCGTGCTCATTCACCAAACTGACCGTTAGGCGCTACATCTCGTAGCTGATGGTCGCGACCCTACAATACGCGGTGACTCACCCGCAACCTTCAGTGCCAGAATCGGAACCGTTTTCCCCAGTTTCCGTGCTCAGCACTTTGGTTAACCAAACCTTACCAGTGGCAGGAATCCTCTGTCCCTGCGCTGTTTTGACTCAGTGTGGACAACCGTGAATCACGCCTTGTGTTCCGTGAATCATTCAGGGCGCAGCCCGCGATTGACCCCGCGCGCCCTTGGAATTATAAGGTTTTTGCTGCGAGGCGCCCTCCCCACACGGCGGGCGCCTTTTGATTTCGATAACAGGGTTCCGCCATGATCACGCCCGTTCTGCCCACTTATGCCCGCGCGAAGGTTGCCTTCGACCGTGGCGAAGGCGTGCGGGTGTTCACGCCCGAAGGCGAGGCCTACCTTGATTTTGGCGCCGGCGTCGCGGTGACGAGCTGCGGCCATTCCCACCCGCAGCTGGTGGAAGCCCTCACGGAACAGGCGAAGAAGATCTGGCACACCTCCAACCTCTATCAAATGCCGGGGCAGGAGAAGCTGGCCCAGCGGCTGATCGATGCGAGCTTCGCGGACACGGTGTTCTTCACCAATTCCGGTGCCGAGGCGCTGGAGTGCGCCATCAAGATGGCGCGCAAGTATCACGCCGCCAACGGCCACCCGGAACGTTACCGCCTCATCACCTTCGAGGGCGCCTTCCATGGCCGCACGCTGGCCACGATTGCCGCCGGTGGCCAGGCGAAATATCTCGAAGGCTTCGGCCCGAAGGTCGAGGGCTTCGACCAGCTGCCCTTCGGCGACCATGAGGCACTCAAACATGCGATCGGCCCCGAGACGGCGGGCATCCTGATCGAGCCGGTGCAGGGCGAGGGCGGCATCCGCCCGGTGCCGCCGCAGTGCCTGAAGGGCCTGCGCGAGCTGTGCGACCAACATGGCATCCTGCTGATCTATGACGAGGTCCAGTGCGGCATCGGACGCACCGGCAAGCTCTTTGCCCATGAATGGGCCGGTGCCGCGCCCGACATCATGGCGATCGCCAAGGGCATCGGCGGTGGATTCCCCATGGGCGCCTGCCTCGCCACCGAGAGAGCGGCAATGGGCATGACGGCGGGCACCCACGGCTCCACCTTTGGCGGCAACCCGCTGGCCACCGCGGTGGGCAATGCCGTGCTCGACGTGGTGCTGGCGCCGGGCTTCCTTGACAGCGTGCGCCAGCGCGCCCTGACGCTGAAGCAGAAGCTCGCGGCCCTGAAGGACAATCATCCCGCCATCATCGAGGACATTCGCGGCGAGGGCCTGATGATGGGCATCAGGTGCAAGGTGCCCAACACCGCCTTGCAGGCAGCAGCCCTCGACCAGCATCTTCTCACCATCGGGGCAGGCGACAATGTGGTGCGGCTGCTGCCGCCGCTCATCGTCACCGATGCCGACATCGCCGAAGCCGTGGACAAGCTCGACCGCGCCTGCCGCGCGCTCGAAGCCAAGGCCTGACACATCTCATTTCTTCATGACGGTTCCCATGAGTTCTCCAAAGCATTTTCTCGATATTTCCGATTTCGATGCCCCCACGCTGAACGGCATCATCACACGCGCGCGTGCCATGAAAGATGCGCGCAAGGGCCTTCCCAAGGGCCTGCGCGAAAGGGATGAGCCCTTGAAGGGCCGCATGCTGGCGCTGATCTTCGAGCGCCCGTCGACCAGGACGCGCGTCTCCTTCGAGGTGGGCATGCGCCAGCTGGGTGGCGAGACGCTGGTGCTGTCGTCCAACGACATGCAGCTCGGCCGCGGCGAAACCATCGCCGACACGGCGCGCGTTCTCTCGCGCTATGTTGACGCCATCATGATCCGCGCCGCGCGGCATTCGAACCTGACGGAGCTCGCCGCGGCGGCTACCGTTCCGGTCATCAACGGCCTCACCAACCTCACGCATCCGTGCCAGGTGATGGCTGACGTCATGACGCTCGAGGAGCACGTGGCGCCGCTGAAGAACCTCACGGTCAGCTGGGTGGGCGACGGCAACAACGTCGCGGCATCGTGGGTGCATGCGGTGGGCCGCATGGGCGGCAAGCTCAGGATCGGCGCGCCGAAGGAACTGGCGCCGGCGCCTGAGGTGCTGGCCTGGGCCCGCGCGCAGGGCGCCGACGTCAGCGTCATGGCTTCGCCCGAAGAGGCGGTGGAAGGTGCCGACTGCGTCATCACCGATGCCTGGGTGTCGATGCACGACACCGACGGCGAGACCCGCCACAACCTGCTCAAGCCCTATCAGGTGAACGGCGCCTTGATGAAGCGCGCCAAGCGCGATGCCAAGTTCATGCACTGCCTGCCCGCGCACCGCGGCGAGGAAGTGTCCGACGAGGTGATGGATTCCAGGAACTCGCTGATCTTCGACGAGGCGGAGAACCGGCTGCACGTGCAGAAGTCGATCCTGCTGCATTGCCTGGGGGCGTGATGACGGACGCGATGAGCCTTGCCGCGGACGACCTCGTCCTGCCCTTCGAGATCAAGCCGCTCGGCGTGCGCGGCCGGCTGGTGCGGCTCGGGCCGGCGGTGGACGACATCCTGCACCGCCACGCCTATCCGGCCTCGGTCTCGGCACTTCTGGCCGAGGCTGTGGCTCTCGCGGCCATTCTTGGTGCGATGCTGAAGTTCGACGGCAAGTTCATCCTGCAGACCAAGACCGACGGCCCGGTGGACATGATTGTCGCCGACTATGTGGCCCCCGGCAAGGTGCGGGGCTATGCCCGCTTCGACGGCGCGCGGGTGGCGGCGCTGAAGAACCCGGGCCAGGTCGACCTGCTCGGCACCGGCTATCTCGCCATGACGGTGGACCAGGGCCCCGACATGGAGCGCTACCAGGGCATCGTGCCGCTGGACGGGGCGGACCTCACGGCGGCGGCCCACAGCTATTTCGAGAAGTCGGAGCAGATTCCCACCCGCATCCGCATGGCGGCCGGCCCGCTTTTCCAGCGCGGCGCCAAGGGCGAGGCCTGGCGGGCCGGCGCCATCATGGTGCAGCACCTGCCGCGCGAGGGGGGCTCGAGCCCGCTTCCCAGCCACTCCGGAGATGCCCCCGAGGGATCTGATGTTGCGCCGCAAGAAAACGATGACTGGGTGAAGGCGCGGCTCCTCCTCGACACCGTCGAGGCGCATGAGCTGCTCGACCCGCAGCTCTCCGCCGAGCAACTTCTGTACCGGCTCTATCATGAGGACGGCGTCACCGCTTACCCAGCGACACATCTGGAGCGATATTGCAGCTGCTCACAGGACAGCATCACCCGGATGCTGGCGCGGTTCCCGGCCGAGGACCGGGCCGACATGGTGACCGATGGCGAGATCGCCGTCACCTGCGAGTTCTGCTCCACCACTTATAAGGTGCAGCCCGGCGACCTCACGCCATGATCACGGGCGCGTGTCGCATTTCGCCCGAAACCTGTCCAAATCGTTAGTAGTATTCACCACCACCCTGTGCAACTCTGATTGACGGAGGCAGGTCCGCGTGACAGGTTCACGGGGATGAGGGCCAAAGGCCCCAACGATAAAGAAGAATGACGCGGGAGAGGCGACGGAGAGCAGCGACGAGGAGCACCCTGAGGGTGCGGCCTGCGGCACTCCAGCACCAATCCCGCCCGATCACTGACGACACTTAAGGAGAGAGACGCATGACCGAATTCGAAATGAAACTGAAGGCAGCCGAGAAGGCCGTTGGCCTTGGCAAGCTGTCGCGCCGCGACTTCATCCAGTTCGCGGTAGCCTCGGGCGTTACGCTCGCGGCGGCCCAGGCAATGTTCACCCGCGCCGCGCGCGCCGAACCCAAGCAGGGCGGCACGTTCAAGGCCGCCGTCGGCCACGGCCAGACGACCGACTCGCTCGATCCGGCCACCTGGTCGAACGGCTTCACCTTCGCCTGGGGCAAGTCCGTCATGGGCGCGCCGCTCGTGCAGATCAGCCCCAAGAACGAAATCATCCCGCACGTCGCCGAGAGCCTCGAGCCGACGGACGGCGCCAAGAAGTGGGTCGTGAAGCTGCGCAAGGGCGTCACCTTCCACAACGGCAAGACGCTGACCGCCGATGACGTGGTCGCCACCATCAACTACCACATCGGCCCCGACTCCAAGTCGCCGGCCAAGGGCGTTCTCTCGAACCTCGTGTCGGTCAAGGCCGACGGCCCGGACACCGTGGTGTTCGAACTCTCCGGCGGCAACGCCGACTTCCCCTACCTCGTGTCCGACTACCACCTCTCGATCTACCCGTCCGAGGGCGGCAAGATCCAGTGGGACAAGGGCATCGGCGCCGGCCCCTACATCCTCAAGTCCTTCGAGCCGGGCGTGAAGATGACCGCCGAGCGCAACCCGAACTACTTCGGCAAGAGCTACTTCGATGCCGTCGAGGTTCTCTCGATCATCGACGTGGCGGCCCGCACCAACGCCTATCTCTCGGGCGAAGTGCACTTCATCGACCGCGCCGACCTCAAGACCATCGACATGCTGAAGAACGCGCCGGATACCGCGCTCTACAACGTGTCGGGCACCGCGCTCTACTCGGCGCCGATGCTGGTTGACGTGGCACCCTTCGACAAGGTCGAAGTGCGCCAGGCGCTGAAGTGGGCGATCAACCGCCAGGAACTGGTGGACAAGATCCTCTACGGCTACGGTTCGCCCGGCAACGACAACATGCTCGCACCCTCGCTCAAGTATGCGATCCAGCCCGAGCCGGTCTACACCTACGATCCGGAGAAGGCCAAGTCGCTGCTCAAGAAGGCCGGCATGGAAAACCTCACGGTCGACTTCTCGGCCTCGGATGCGGCCTTCCCGGGCGGCGTCGATGCGGCACTGCTGATGGCCGAGCAGGCCAAGGCCGCCGGCATCACCATCAACGTGATCCGCGAGCCGAACGACAGCTACTGGGATAACGTCTGGATCAAGAAGCCCTGGTGCCAGTGCTACTGGGGTGGCCGTCCGACGGCGGATGCCTTCCTGTCGATCTCCATGGCGGCCGACGCTGCCTGGAACGACACCAAGTGGAAGAACCCGCGCTTCAACGAGCTGCTCGTCGCGGCCCGTGCCGAGACGGACGAAGCCAAGCGTCAGGCGATGTATGCCGAGATGCAGCAGATTGCCCACGACGACGGCGGCCAGGTCGTGCTGATGTTCAACAACTACGTCGGCGCGCTGTCCAACAAGGTCGCGCATGGCGAGTTCAACACGGACTTCGACCACGACGGCGGCTACATGTACGAGCGCTGGTGGATGGCGTAAGCCACGACTGGAACGACGATTTAATGATATTGGACCCCGTCGAGCAATTGACGGGGTCTTTTCGTCATGTGAACCTTCAATCTGGCGGCACGAACCCGACTTCGAGAACGGGAATGCCGGCCGGGGATTCAGCAAGGGCCGCACAGGCCATAGGGAGATCGCGATGAACGAGACGCAGAACAAACTCAAGTCCGCACTGGGCCAGGCCGTCAGGGGCCGCATCACCAGGCGTGAATTCACCCAGCTGGCGCTGGCCTCCGGCGTCAGCCTGGCCGCGGCCAACAGCATGTTTACCAAGGCCTGGGCCGACGAGCCCAAGAAGGGCGGCAACTTCAAGGTCGGCGTTGGCCATGGCGCTACCACCGACTCGATGGACCCGGGCCTCTACCCGGACCAGTTCACCGGCACGGCGCTGTGGGGCACGCTTGCCAACAGCCTCACCGAGATCGACGCCGACGGCAACGTGGTGGGCGACGTCGCCGAAAGCTTCGAATCCTCCGACGGTGCCAAGAAGTGGGTGTTCAAGGTCAGGAACGGCATCACCTTCCACGACGGCAGGACAGTGACGGCCGATGACGTGATCGCCTCGCTGCAGCATCACCTGGGCGAGAATTCCAAGTCGGCGGCGAAGTCGCTTCTGAAGGAAGTCGCGACCATGAAGGCCGACGGGCCGAACACCGTGGTGTTCGAGCTGACCGGCGGCAACGCCGACTTCCCCTACACCGTCTCGGACTACCACATGCCGATCATGCCGAAGAACCCCGACGGCACGGTGGACTGGCAGTCCGGCATCCGCACCGGCGCCTACAAGCTCGAGAAGTTCGAGCCTGGCGTGCAGGCCTCCTTCACCAAGAACGAGAACTACTACAAGCCCGGCAAGGGCTGGTTCGACACGGTGCAGTTCCTGTCGATCAAGGACGCGGCCGCCCGCACCAACGCGCTGCTGTCGGGCGAGGTCAACTACATGGACCGCTGCGACCTCAAGACCCTCGACCAGCTCAAGGCCAGCCCGGACATCACCGTCTCGGAAATCACCGGCTACGGCCACTACATCTACGTGATGAACGTGACGCAGAAGCCCTTCGATGACGTCAACGTGCGCACCGCCATCAAGTATTCGATGCCGCGCGACGAGATCCTCGAGAAGGTGTTCCTCGGCCACGGCACGGTGGGCAACGACAACCCGATTGCGCCCACCGTCAAGTTCGCCATCGATCCCCAGCCGAAGCACAGCTACGACCCGGCCAAGGCGAAGGAATACCTCAAGAAGGCAGGCCTCGAAACGCTCGCCTTCGATCTCTCGGTTGCCGATGCCGCCTTCGCCGGCGCCGTCGATTCCGCGATCCTGTGGAAGGAAAAGGCAAAGGCCGCTGGCATCGACATCAACGTCATCAAGGAGCCGGATGACGGCTACTGGGACAATGTCTGGCTGAAGAAGCCCTTCGTCGCGTCCTACTGGAGCGGCCGCCCGACGGTGGACTGGATGATGACCACGGCCTATGCCGCGGACGCCTCCTGGAACGACACCTTCTGGAAGAACCCCAAGTTCAACGAGCTGCTTGTCGCCGCCCGTTCCGAGACCGACGAAGCCAAGCGTGCCGCCATGTATGCCGAGATGCAGCAGATCCTGCACGACGACGGCGGCTTGGTGAACATGCTGTTCAACTCCTACGTCGAGGCACATACGAAGAACCTCGGCCACGGCAAGGTGGCCGCCAACTGGCAGCTCGACGGCATGCGCGTTGCCGAGCGCTGGTGGTTCACCTCGTAAGGCTGGCGGAAACGTCCAAACAACGGTCGTGGGCCGGACTGCGCAAGCGCAGTCCGGCCCCTATCATTTTGCTGGGCAGGCTCAGTAGTTCTGCTACTATCGAATGAACGGGCCCAGGAAGAGGCCCAGGGGAGAGGCATGCATCCGGTTCTGAAAACCGTACTGCAGCGCTTGGGACTAGGTTTGCTGACGCTGTTCGTGGTGTCGGTTTTGATCTTCGCGTCCCTTGAAATGCTGCCTGGTGGCTTCGCGGAAGCCATTCTCGGACAGGGCGCCACGCCGGAGACGGTGGCGGCGTTCAACAAGCAGATCGGTCTGGACCGGCCCGCACCCGTGCGCTACGTGGAGTGGATCTGGAATATCCTGCACGGCAATTTCGGTTACTCCTATGCCGGCATGGGCGGTTCCATCAAGCGCAGCGTGTCGGACTTGATCGCGCCCCGCCTCTACAACACCTTCTTCCTCGCCATCATGACGGCCATCATCGCCGTTCCGCTGT
Source organism: Pseudomonadota bacterium (assembly GCA_041163105.1). Classification (GTDB taxonomy): domain Bacteria; phylum Pseudomonadota; class Alphaproteobacteria; order Rhizobiales; family Aestuariivirgaceae; genus Aestuariivirga. The sequence continues at coordinate 5,248 of JBEARP010000090.1, read as the reverse complement.
CGCTGTTCCTCGGCATCATGGCAGCGCTCTATCGCAACAGCTGGTATGACCGCACCGTCAACGCCGTGACGCTCACCACCATCGCCACGCCGGAATTCTTCATCGCCTACCTGCTGATGTTCTTCCTGGCGATCAAGGCCAAGTGGTTCCCCACCCTCTCGACCGTGAGCGATAGCACCACATTGCTCGAGCATCTGTGGCGTGCCGGCTTGCCGGCCATCACCCTCACGCTGGTGATCGTGGCGCACATGATGCGCATGACTCGTGCTGCACTCATCAACCTGCTGGCCAGCCCCTACATGGAAATGGCCCAGCTCAAGGGCACGCCGCGTCGCGAGGCCATCATCAAGCATGCGCTGCCCAATGCCTGGGCGCCCATTGCAACCGTCATCGCCTTCAACCTCGCCTATCTGGTGGTGGGCGTCGTGGTGGTCGAGGTGGTGTTCGTCTATCCCGGCATCGGCCAGTTGATGGTGGACGCGGTGTCCAGCCGCGACATGCCGGTGGTGCAGGCCTGCGCCCTGATCTTCGCTGCAACCTACATCCTGCTGAACCTGTCGGCCGACGTCGTGTCGATCATCACCAATCCTCGACTGTTGCATCCCAAATGACAGCGCAAGCCCCCGATCTCCGCTCCGTCCGCGCCCGGCGCAGCTTCTTCGAGAATGCCAGGCGCACTCTGGCAACCGCGCCGTTGAGTGCCTGGTTCGGCATGGTCGTCATCGTGATCTATGTGATCGCGGCGGTGTTCGCGCCCTGGCTGGCGCCCTATGGCGAGTCCGACGTGGTGGGCAAGGCCTACCAGCCGTCCGGCCCCGAATTCTGGCTGGGCACCGACCAGATTGGCCGTGATCTGCTGTCCCGCCTCATCTATGGCGCGCGCAACACCATTGGCATCGCCTTCCTCACAACCATGCTGTCCTTTGCCATCGGCGGCACGCTGGGCGTTCTCACGGCGCTGCGCCGTGGCTGGCTTGATCAGCTGGTGTCGCGCGTGGTGGATGCCTTCCTCGCGATTCCGGTGCTGATCTTCGCGCTGATGCTGCTCGCCGTCGCGGGCAAGAGCATCATCAACCTGATCCTCATCCTTGCACTGCTCGACTCGACCCGCGTCTTCCGTCTTGCCCGCGCCACAGCGCTGAACGTGGTGGTGATGGATTATGTGGAAGCCGCCAAGCTGCGCGGCGAGAAGATGGGCTGGATCATCTTCAAGGAAGTGCTGCCCAACATCCTGCCGCCGCTCATCACCGAGTTCGGCCTGCGCTTCTGCTTCGTGTTCCTGACCATCGCAGCCCTGTCTTTCCTCGGCGTCGGCATTCAGCCGCCCACTGCCGACTGGGGCTCCATGGTGGCCGAGAGCAAGACCCTCATCACCTTTCCGGTCCGCACCTTCCCGTGGATTCCGGCGCCCTTCTATCCGGCCATCGCCATCGCGCTGCTGACGGTCGCGATCAATTTCGTGGTGGACTGGTTCCTCCACAAGACCAGTGGACTCCGCGATGAAAAGTGATACGCAGCGCGTCAAGGGCGAGGCCCTTCTCGAAATCCGCGGCCTCAAGATCGAGGGCAATTCGGACGGCGTCTGGCACCCGATCGTCAAGGGCGTGGACCTCACGCTGAAGCGTGGCGAGGTGCTCGGCCTGATCGGTGAATCGGGGGCAGGCAAGTCAACCATCGGCCTCGCCGCCATGGGCTTCGCACGGCCCGGCTGCCGCATCGTCGACGGCACGATCATGTTTGACGGCATCGACCTGCGTGCCGCATCCGAGGCCGAGAAGCGCCAGCTCTGGGGCGCACGCATCGCCTATGTGGCGCAGAGTGCTGCGGCGGCCTTCAACCCCGCCCACAGGCTGATCGACCAGACCATCGAGACCGCGGTGCGTGACGGCATCAGGACCAAGGACCAGGCCGTGGCGGATTCGGTCGATTTGTACCGCCGCCTGCAACTCCCCAACCCGGAGCACATCGGCGACCGTTTTCCACATCAGGTGTCTGGCGGCCAGTTGCAGCGTGCCATGACCGCCATGGCCATGTCCTGCCGTCCCGACCTCATCATCTTCGACGAACCGACGACGGCGCTGGACGTGACAACCCAGGTCGAGGTGCTGGCCGCGATGCGCAACATCGTTGAGCAGTTCCACACGGCGGCGATCTACATCACCCATGACCTTGCGGTGGTGGCGCAGATGGCCGATCGCATCATGGTGCTGCGCCATGGCCTCGAGGTGGAGGAAGCCCCTACCCGCGAGATGCTGAAGGAGCCGAAGCAGGACTACACCAAGACCCTGTGGGCGGTGCGCAGCCTCGTGAAGGAGGAATCGATCAGCGACGACGTGACCTTGAGCGTGCGCAACGTCGATGCCAGCTATTCCGGCGTGGTGAAGGTTCTCGACAACGTGACCGTCCGCCTGCCGCGTGGCCGCACCGTCGCGGTGGTGGGCGAATCCGGCTCCGGCAAGTCGACGCTGGCCCGCGCCATCACCGGGCTGCTGCCACCCAGCAGGGGCGAGATCCTGTTCAACGGCAAGGCGCTGCCCAAGGCGCTGAAGGACCGCGACAAGGATACGCTCCGCCGCATCCAGATGATCTACCAGTCGGCCGACACGTCGCTGAACCCGCGGCAGACGATCCGTGACATCATCGGCCGGCCGCTGGAATTCTATCACGGCGTCAAGGGCTCTGCGTGTGACCGGCGCGTGGCGGAATTGCTGGATGCCATCGAACTCAACGAGAGCTACATCGACCGCCTGCCCACCGAGCTTTCGGGCGGCCAGAAACAGCGCATCTCGATCGCCCGTGCTCTTGCCGCCCAGCCCGACATCATCATCTGCGATGAAGTGACCTCGGCGCTGGACCAGATCGTGCAGGAGGAAATCCTCACCCTGCTGATGAAGCTGCAGAAGGAAACCAACGTCTCCTACCTGTTCATCACCCATGACATCGCCACGGTGCGGGCGATCTCGGACGAGATCGTGGTCATGCACCAGGGCAAGGTGGTGCAGCAGGGTCCGAAGACGCAGGTTTTGAACCCGCCCCATCCGCCATATACGGAACTGTTGCTGTCGTCCGTGCCGCAGATGGACCCGGACTGGCTGACCAACCTTCTGGCCGACCGTGCCCGGGCAAAGGTCAAGGCCTGAAGGCCCCATGCCGACCAGCAGCATCGGCGGCAGCCGCCATATCGAGAAGGGTGAGGGCGAGCCGGTTCTGTTCATCGGTGGCGATGCGCGCGCTCATCTCGACGCCTTTTCAGGCCAGTTCCGCGCCATTGCCATGGCGGATGAGTCGGGCGATGCGCTCGCCCAGCTGCGCCGGTTGCTCGATGACCTGGCAATCACCTCCGTCAGTCTCGTCGGCCACGGGCCTGGCGCCGCGGTGGCGCTCAGCGCGGCGGCCGCATTTCCGCACCGCGTCCGGCGGGTCGCGCTGATCGATGCCGTGCCGGACGGTGATCCGGCTTCACTCATTCTCTGCCCGGTTCTCGTCATCACCTCCGAGGCGCATCGTGCGGCGGCCGAGGCGCTGGCAAACGGCCTGCAGCGCGGCCGCTCCGCTGTTGTGGCGCCGGGCGCAACAGATGCGTTGCTCGGCACCTTCCTTGCCGAACGCCTGAGCAGCTTCGACAATCGCGAGCTTCGTTCTGCCTTCGGCAGCTTCATGACCGGCGTCACCATCGTCACGACGGCGGGGGTGGATGGCCAACCGCGTGGCTTCACGGCCAACAGCTTCACCTCCGTCTCGCTGGAGCCGCCGCTGCTGATGATCTGCATCGGCAAGCAGGCCGCGAGCATGGAAGTGTTCCGCCACGCCCGGGGCTTCGCCGTCAACATCCTGTCGGAGGCGCAAAAGGAGATTTCGGTGCTCTTCGCCTCGAAGCGGGCCGACAAGTTCGAGGCTGCCAAGTGGCGGGCAGGGCCTTTCGGCAACCCGCTGATCGAGGGCTCGGCCGCCTGGTTCGACTGCGCCCGCTACCAGGTCATCGACGCCGGCGACCACATCATCCTGATGGGCCACGTCGAGGCCTTTTCCTATTCCGACGCCAATCCGCTGGGCTACGCGCGCGGCCACTACATCACGCTGGGGCTCGAGCAGGCGGCGGTGAATGCGGCCTCTTCCGCCAGCCGCACCGTGGTCGGCGCCATCCTCGAGAACGACAACCGTCTTGTCCTGCTGCCGGACCCGGCACGGCCCAATGGTCTGGTGCTGCCGGAAGTGGGCCGCCACGGCCACTCGGGCAGTGCGTCTCAATTGCATGACCTGCTGGCCCGCGAAGGTATGGACGCGACGCTGGGCTTCCTCTTCGCGGTATTCGAGAATCCCGGCACCCGCGAGCAGTGCATCTACTACCGCGGGGAGGCGCTGCTGCACGCCCGCGGCCGCACCGTGCTGGCCGATTTCGAAGACATTCCCTGGGACAGGCTGCCGGACGAGGCCACCTGCTCCATGCTCCGGCGCTATGCCGCCGAGCGCAAGATCGGCCGCTTCAAGGTCTATTCCGGTGACCACCGGCAGGGCACTGTCAAAGCCGTCGATTGAGCCGCTGATAGACGCCTATCAGGAATTGACGAAATCTTGCAGGCAGGCTTTGATGCAGCATGGTCAAAGCCACCATCGAGGATGTCGCCGTGGAGGCAGGTGTCAGCGTCGCCACCGTCGACCGCGTGCTGAACGGCCGCGCCGCCGTGCGCCCGCCAACGGCCGAGCGTGTGGAAAAGGCCATCCGCCGCCTCAACTACCAGCCAGACCGGCTGGCCGCCCGCCTGGCGCGGGCGCGCGAGTATCGCTTCTGCTTCATCCTGCCCGAGGGCAGCAATGCCTTCATGGCCACCCTCGCCGAAGCCGTGCAGGCAGAGGCGCTGCGCATGGAGCGGGAGAAGGTGGTCATCGATCTTCGCCACACGGATGTCTTCGACGCCCAGCAACTCTCCACGACGCTTGATACCATCGGCCCCATCTATGACGGCGTTGCCGTGGTGGCGCTCGACCATCCGCGCGTTCGCGAAGCGCTCAACGCCCTGGCGGAGCGCGGCGTGAGCGTGGTGACGCTGGTTTCGGACGTGCCGAGCTCAAAGCGCGTCCATTACGTCGGCATCGACAATTCGGCGGCGGGCCGGACCGCGGCCACGCTGATGGGGCGCTATCTCTCGGACCGCCGGGGCAAGGTGGGGCTGATCGCCGGGTCCCTGTCCCTGCGTGATCACATCGAGCGCCAGTTCGGCTTCGAGCAGGTGATGGCGCATGACTTTCC
>JBEARP010000089.1:0-15759 GCA_041163105.1 Pseudomonadota bacterium | reverse complement strand
TGGCGCCGACGACGGCATTGGGCATGTCGAGGCGGCTGAGCAGCGGCACCGACTTGCGCACAAAGCGGCCGACGAAGAGGGCGACGAGGCCGACGAGCACGGTGGCGAGTTCGCCCAGCTCGATGCGCTGCATCAGTTCCATGAGTCGCCCCCGTTGCCGGGACCGATGCTAACACCCGGCGATGGCCGCGCAACTGGGGCGTTGTTCGCGCCTCAAGACGTTACCCGCGCTTGCGCCTCGATGTCGAAGGCTTCGGAGTGCCTGCTGGCCTCACCTTGGCGGCATGAGCCGCGAGGCTCGCCGACTTGAGCCGCCCCAGTTCATAGAGGCACTGGGCGCTGATCGGGGGCCATCCGGAAAAGGTGGAGCCGAAGTCGGCGTTCAAGGGCTCGCCGCGCTCGAAGGACCTTCGCCCGAGGGTGAACGGGTCCAGGCGGTGCCTGGTGGTGCGGCCTGCAGTGCCGGGCAATCTTTCAGTCACGAGCATGCCTCCCTGTTGGGAGTCTCCAAGCGTCGCTCTGCGACTGAAAGATGGCCTTCACCTTTCAAATTGTTCATAGAGGGTTCCGACGAGACTTTTGCCGGTATTGCAGCCTCGTAACGGGTGATTGGAGTGCGACATGATTGAAGATTGCGCCGGCCTTCATCCTGTCTTCCGGGCGTGAGGAGCAGGATTCGCAGGCCATGTCACGAATCGCCAATGAGCGCACGATCTTCGAGATCACCTCGATCATCCGGGACGCCCAGCCTCAGCTGGACGCGAACAGCTGGGTGGCTGGCGGGGCAACCGTTCGCCGCGAGCGCCACCGCTATTCAGGCCAGACCTATGGCTTCCTGATCGAGATTACCGACATCTCCTTTTCCGTGCGGGGCCAGTGCAAGTGGCACCTGATCGTTGTGAGCGAACAATGGCAGGAGCCGGGCCACGGCGGCATGGAGATGCGCAACTCAAACTGGCTCAAGCTGATGAAGGGCTCTAACAGTGACGTGACGCACTGGATCCGGGAGAACCGCCCGCTGTGGTCCGAGCCGCCGGAGCAGGCCTAGCTTCAGCTGCGCATTCCTTTCGGACGCCAAAAAGGATGGCCGGGACAAGCCCGGCCATGATGAGGCTTTGGAATGTGCGAGCCCTAGCCGCCCTGTATCCGCGGGAGCAGGTAGATCTCCGCGCCTTCCGGCAATTCCATTCCCCAGTCGTCGCGGTAGATCCGGCCGTCGATGGAGACGGCCACGCCGCGTGCGATGTGGGGCGCCATGCCGGGGTAGTCTTCCTCGAGCTTGCGGAACAGCTCGCGGATGGTTTTCGCGTTCACTGAAACGACGGACGCTCCGCCCGCTGCCGGACGGAGCGCCCCCCAAAGGTGTATCTCGGCCAATCAGCCTTTCCTGGCCGCCTCGAGCGCCTTGAGGACGCGCGGGGGCGACATGGGAACATGCGTCATGCGGACGCCGAAGGCGTTCGACATGGCATTGGCGATGGCAGCGAGCGGCGGAACGATCGAGGTTTCGCCAACGCCGCGCACGCCATAGGGGTGGTTGGGGTTGGGGATCTCGAGGATCTGCGTGTCAATCATCGGCAGGTCGGAGCACACCGGGATGCGGTAATCGAGGAAGCCCGGATTCTGCAGGCGACCGTTCTTGCCGTAGATGTACTCTTCGTTCAGCGCCCAGCCGATGCCCTGTGCGGCACCGCCCTGGTACTGGCCTTCGACATAGGTCGGGTGCACCGCCTTGCCGGCGTCCTGGATGACCGTGTAGCGCACGATCTTGGAACGGCCGGTTTCGGGATCGACCTCGACGTCGGCGATGTGCGTGGCAAAGGAAACGCCAGCGCCGTCAGCGACGATCTCGGAGTGGCCCGCGATGGGGCCGCCGGTGTTGCCGGCCGCCGCCGCGATCTCCTTGATCGAGAGCGGAGCGAGGTTGCCGTACTTGGAGCCCACGGCCTTGGCATGGCCGTCTTCCCACTTCACGTCCTCCACCGAGATTTCCCACATCTTGGCAGCGCGCTCACGCAGCACGGTGACTGCGTTGCGGGCGGCGAAGATGCCGGCCATCGAGGAGGAGAAGGTGCCGCGGCTGCCGTCGGTCATGTCGTTGTGGCCGAGGGTTCCGGTGTCGGCGACGATGCACTTCACCTGCTCGTAGGGAACGCCCAGCTCTTCGGCCACGCACAGCGCGAGAGAGGCGCGCGAGCCGCCGACGTCGACCGTGCCGACCGTCAGCGTCACCGAGCCATCCGGCCCGACGTTGATGTCGGTGCAGGTCTGGCCGCCGAAGTTGAACCAGAAGCCGCAAGCCATGCCGCGACCCTGGTTCTTGCCCAGTGGCGCCTTCATGTGCGGGTGCTTCTTTGCGGCTTCCAGCGTGGCGCCGATGCCGATCGGGCCGTAGACCGGGCCGTAGGAGGCGCGGGTGCCCTGCTTGGCCGCGTTCTTGATGCGGAAGTCCACCTCGTTCATGCCGATCTTGTGGGCGAGCTCGTCGACGACGCTCTCGACCGCGAAGGCTGCCATGGGGGCGGACGGTGCGCGATAGGCCGCCGTCTTCGGGCGGTTCACCAGAACCTCATAGCCGACCGTGCGGACGTTCTTGAGGTCGTAGCAGGCGAAGGCCGTCATGGCGCCGAGTTCGGCCCACATGCCGTAGTAGGGGCCACCGGAGAAGCGCAGCGTGGCATCCGCCGCCACGATGGTGCCGTCCTTCTTGGCGCCGATGCGGACGTCGATCGACGTGGCCGAAGTCGGGCCGGAGGCGCGGAACACCTCGTCACGCGACATGGTGAGCTTCACCGGACGGTTGGCCTTGCGCGACAGCGCAAGAGCGACGGGTTCAGCCCACACATGGGTCTTGCCGCCGAAGCCACCGCCGATTTCCGAGGACGTGACGCGCAGCTTGGAGACCTCCATGCCGAGCAGCATGGCGCAATGGTTGCGATAGACGAAGTGACCCTGGGTGCAGACCCAGAGCTCGCCCGTGCCATCCGGCGAGACCGATGCCACGCAGGCATGCGGCTCGATGTAGCCCTGGTGCGTCTGCTCGGTGCGGAAGGAGCGCTCGACGATGATGTCGGCGTCCTTGAAGCCCGCGTCCACGTCGCCGTGGCCGAACTCGGTGCGCTTGGCGATGTTGGAGGCCTTCTTCGGCTTCGGCTCGACGCCTTCGGTGAACATCTTGGGGTTCACCAGCGGGGCGTTGGGCTTCACCGCCTCATCCACGTCGGTGACGTGGGGGAGGATCTCGTAGTCCACCTTGATGAGCTTCAGCGCGGCGCGCGCGGTGGGTGCGTCGACGGCGGCCACGGCGGCCACGGCATGGCCGTCATACTTGGCGATGCCGCGTGCCATGCAGTTTTCGAGGATGTCATACATCGACTGGTCGCCGGCGGTGTGATCGGGAAGATCGGCCGCCGTGACGACGGCCTTCACGCCCGCCAGCTTCTCGGCCTTGGACGTGTCGATCTTCTTGATCTTCGCGTGCGCATGGGGCGAACGCAGAACGAGGCCAACGAGCTGGCCCGGCAGGTTGAAGTCCGCGCCGTAGCGCGCGCGGCCCGTGACCTTGTCGAGGCCGTCAGGGCGCAGCGGGCGCGTGCCGACGCTCTTGAAGTCGGTCTTCGTCAGGATCGGGTCATGGACGACGGTGGGCGTCACATGGTTCGGCGCATCCTCGAAGGGATGGGCAGTGGTGCTTTCAGAAGCCATTGTCTTAACCCCTCATAACCTTGGCGGCGTCCTGGACGGCGCGCACGATCTTGTCATAGCCGGTGCAGCGGCAAAGATTGCCAGCCAGACCGAAGCGGATTTCTTCCTCGGTGGGATCCGGGTTCTTTTCCAGCAGCGCCTTGGCCGCCATCAGGAAGCCCGGGGTGCACACGCCGCACTGGAGCGCGGCATGCTCGAGGAACTTGGTCTGCAGCGGGTGGAGTTCGGTGCCGGTGGACAGGCCCTCGACCGTCTCGATCTCGCGGCCCTCGGCCTCGACGCCGAGCATGAGGCAGGAGCAGATCACGCGGCCATCGACCTGCACCGAGCACGAGCCGCAGTCACCCGTGCCGCAGCCTTCCTTGGCGCCCGAAAGGCCAAGGCGGTTGCGCAGCACGTCGAGCAGCGACTCATGCGGGTCGCAGGCGAACTCGACGGTGTCGCCGTTGATGTTGGTGGTTACGAGAACGGCCATATCACTTACCTCCTGCGCGCTTGTACGCAATCTGCGCGGCGCGCTTCGCCAGCACGGCGGCAACCTTGGTGCGGAACTCGATGGTGCCGCGCTTGTCGTCGATGGGGCTGCAGGCAGCGGATGCCGCCTGGCCCAGCTTTTCGAGAGCGGCTTCATCGAGCTTGGTGCCGATGATCGCCTTGGCCGCGGCCTTCACCAGCAGCACGGTGGGAGCGACGGCGCCCAGCGACACGCGGGCATCCTTGATCACGCCCTTCTCGCCGAGCGTCAGGCTGACGGCGGCGGAAACGACCGCGATGTCCATCTCGGTGCGCGGGATGAAGCGCAGATAGGCATCACCCGACTTGCCCTTGCGGGCCGGAAGCTCGATCGCCTCGATCAGTTCGCCCTTCTTCAGCGCGTTCTTGCCGGGGCCGACCGGAACGTCCTCCACGGCAAGCTTGCGCTTGCCCTTGGGACCCTGGATCAGGGCCTTGGCGCCGGCGGCGACGAGGGCCGGGACGCTGTCAGCGGCGGGCGAGGAATTGCACAGGTTGCCGGCCACCGTGCAGCGGCTCTGGACCTGCTTGGAGCCGATGAGGCCGGCGGCCTCGACGACGCCCGGCCAGGCCTTGATGAGCGCCTTGTTCTCGTTCATCTCGGCGCAGGACACGGCCGCGCCGATGGTGAAGCCGGAGGCGGTCTTCTTGATTTCGCGCATCGCCTTGATGCGCTTGATGTCGACGACGAGATCGGGTTCCACGAACCCGCCCTTCATGCGCACGAGCAGGTCGGACCCCCCCGCGAGCACATAGGCGCTCCCCTTGGCCTTGGCGAGCAGGCCAACTGCCGCCTTGGTGGTTTCTGGTGCTTCATATTGCATTGTGTCACCTGTTTGGAATTTCGCTGCGCATTTTGGGCCACCCGGACCCCAAAGGTCAACCACTGTGGCGTGTCGGCGCCATGTCAAAGGCGCGCATGCGGTTGAATTCTTTTTGTGCACTGCGCCGTTGACGGCAGCTTTGCGCCATGGAATGTCGCCCGGAGGACATCAGGCAGAGGGATAACGCCCGTGAACAGATCGGATTGCGAGGCGCTGGACCGCGCCGACCCGCTGGCGGCCAAGCGCGCTTCCTTCGTGATTCCCGAGGGACTGATCTACCTCGATGGCAATTCGCTGGGGGTTCTGCCCCGCAACGTGCCCGCCCGCGTGGCCGAGGTGGCGGAGCACCAGTGGGGCGAAACCCTCATCAAGTCCTGGAACGAGCATGGCTGGTTCCAGCTGCCATCCCGGGTGGGCGATCGCATCGCCCGGCTGGTCGGCGCCCCTCACGGAAGCGTGATTGCGGGGGACACGATCTCCGTCAACCTGTTCAAGCTGCTGGGGGCGGCGGCAAAGCTCAACCCCACGCGCCGGGTGATTCTCTCCGACAGCGGCAACTTCCCCTCCGACCTCTATGTCGCGCAGGGCTTCCGCGACCTGATGGACGACGGCTATCAGCTGAAGGTGGTGGCCCCGGAAGAGGTGATGGACGCCATCGACGAGAGCGTGGCCTTCACCATGATCACCGAGGTGGATTACCGCACCGCGCGGCTGCACGACATGAAGGCGGTGACGGCGAGGGCGCACGCCAAGGGCGCGTTGACCATCTGGGACCTCGCCCATTCGGCGGGGGCCACGCCGGTGCAGCTCGAGGCTTGCGGCGCCGACTTCGCGCTGGGCTGCACCTACAAGTACCTGAACGGCGGGCCAGGTGCGCCCGCCTTCCTCTATGTGAAGCCGGAACTGCAGGACAAGGTGCAGCCACCACTGTCGGGCTGGTGGGGCCATGCTTCACCCTTCGCCTTCGATCTCGAATACAGGCCTGCGCCGGGCATCATCCGCAACCAGTGCGGCACCCAGCCCATCCTGTCGCTGGCCGCACTCGATGCGGCATTGGACGTGTGGGACGACGTGGACATGACCGTGCTGCGGGAGAAGTCGATTGCCCTGTGCAAGACCTTCATCGATCTTGTCGAGCAACGCTGTGCGACGCATGGCGTGAAGGTGGCGGGCCCGCGCAACATGAATGAGCGCGGCAGCCACGTCTCCATCCATCACAGCCAGGGCTATGCCGTGATGCAGGCCATGATTGCCGCCAATGTGGTGGGCGACTTCCGCGCGCCCGACATGATGCGCTTCGGCTTCACCCCGCTCTACACGAGCTTCGCGGAAGTGTGGGACGCGGTCGACATCCTCGCCCGCATCCTCGACAAGCGTGAGTGGGATCAGCCGCAGTTCATGGCGAAGAAGGCCGTCACGTGATCATCGACATCACGCAGGGGTTGTCGCCCGGCATGGCGGGCTTTCCGGGTGATGCAGCCTATGAAGAGGGCTGGACCTTCCGGCTCGGGCCCGACTGCCCGGTGAATGTCTCGCGCGTGTCCTTCTCGGTGCATTGCGGCACCCATGCCGATGCGCCGCTGCATTATGATGCGAAGGGTGCGGCGGCGGGAGCGCTGGCGCTGGAGCCCTATATTGGCCCCTGCCGCGTCATCGACGCGCGGGGGGACGGGCCGCAGTGCGAACCGTCTGACATTGGCTCTGCACTGGAGGGTGCACCGCCGCGCATCCTGCTGCGGTTGATGGACAGACTCGACCCGAAGGTGTGGCCCACCGGCTTTCGCGCGCTGGCGGCGGAGACGGTGGCGTTGCTGGCCGCGAAGGGCGTCGTGCTTGTCGGCATCGACACGCCATCGGTCGATCCGGAGACCTCGAAGACTTTGTCTGCGCACCATGCCTGCCGCAGGGCCGACATGCGAATCCTGGAAAACCTCGCGCTGGCCGATGTGGAGCCGGGGGATTACGAGCTGATCGCGCTGCCGCTGAAGTTCGAGAATCTGGATGCGAGCCCGGTGCGGGCGGTGCTGCGGCGCTGATTGCTCTTGATGGTGTCACCCCGGCGAAGGCCTGGGTCGGGCTTTGGCTTCGCACTCCTCACGCTCACCTTGCGCGGACTTGATCCGCGCATCCCTTTACGGTCGCGAGAAAAGGACCCCCGGGTCAAGCCCGGGGAGGTGAAGATATTGGACGTCGCCATGCGGTGAGAAAGCGGGATCCCGGCCTTCGCCGGGATGACGGCCTGAGAGGGTGGAGGCGCGGTCCTGTTACCCTTTGTACCCGTAATCGCGTCTCGCGGCTTCTGCCGTCACCAGCCCCGCCGCGATGTCCGCCTCCACTGCCGCGCGGTCGCGCGTGTGGGGCTTGCCAAAGCCGCCGCCGCCGGGGAGTTCCAGCACGAGGGAGTCCCCCGCATCGATGATGTGCATGCCCTTGTCAGGGAGCTTGCTGCCAGAGCCGCGCCCGGCCAATCCCACGCAGCCGGGGTCGCCGCCCTCGCGTCCCTTCGCGGGGTGGATGATGCGATCGAAGGTGGCCGCCGAGATGGCGAAGGGTGCATCCTCGGTGTTGGCGATCTCGATCGCCTGCGAGACGCCGCCGCGCCATTGGCCCGCACCGCCCGAATCCGCCAGGTAATGCTTGCGCTTGAAGTAGAGCGGACACTGCGTCTCCGTCACCTCGATGGGGATGGTGCCCACACCTGACGGGAAGGCAGTGGTATTGAGGCCATCCTTGCCCGGCCTGCCGCCGATGCCGCCCAGCCCCATGTTGATGACGGCGAAGCGTTTTGCCTTGGCCGTGAGTTCAGGTGCCACGCGGCCATGCGCGGAGTAGAGCGAGAGAATCCAGATGGGGCCCGCACTCTCCGCCTGCACCGTGCCCGGCAGCGCCTGGGCGAGGCAGCCGAACACGCTGTCGGCCAGCATCTGGCCGATCACGTGGCGCGCGGTGACGGGCGAGGGGCGGATGGGGTCGACGATGGTGCCGGGCTCGGTGATGAGGTCGAAGCAGGACAGCGAACCGATGTTGTTGGGCACATGCGGCGCGATGACGGCCTTCAACCCGAACACCGCATAGGCATGGGTATAGGTGCGCGGGCTGTTGATGCCGAAGAGCGATGCGGGCGAGGTGCCGGAGAAATCCACCGTGATCTTGCCGTTCTTCACGATGAGTTTCGACTTGAGCGTGAGCTCACGCTCATAGCCGTCGAGCGGCATCTCGTAGGACCATTCGCCCTCGGGCAAGGCCTTGATCGCCGCGCGCGCACCCTTTTCGGACTGCTTGAGGATGTGCTTGGCCAAAGCGTCAAGCGAGGTGAGCTTGAACTCCCTCATCATGTCGACGAGGCGGCGCGAACCCGTGTCATTGGCGCTGATGAGCGAGAGGATGTCGCCGCGCACTTCGACGGGCGAGCGCGAATTGGCGAGGATGACGGCGAGCAGCTCCTCGTTGAGCCTGCCTTCCTTGCGGATGCGCGAATGCGGGATGAGCGTGCCTTCCTCGAAGGAGGAATTGGCCTTGGCAGACATGCCCACCCCGCCCACGTCGATGACGTGGCAGGTGGAGGCGAAGAAGGCGACGAGCTTCTTGCCCAGAAACACCGGCGTCATCATCACGTAGTCAAACAGGTGCCCGGTGCCGAGCCAGGGGTCATTGGTGATGAATACGTCGCCGGGTTTCATTGTCGACTGCGGGAAGTGCTTGAAGAAGTGGGCCACCGCCGTGGCCATGGTGTTGACGTGGCCGGGCGTGCCGGTCATCGCCTGGGCGATCATGTTGCCTTGCGGGTCGTAGACGCCGGCGGACAGATCGCCCGCCTCGCGCGTGATGGTGCCGAAAGCGGTGCGCAGCAGTGACTGCGCCTGCTCCTCGACAACCGCGATCAGGCGGTTCCACATGACTTGCGTGCGGATGGCGGCCAATGCGCCATTGCTTGCGTCCTTGCTCATCGGCTGCGCTCCAGAACGATGTAACCAAGCGAGTTGATCGAGGCGTTGAAATTGGCGCCGACGATGGTCGAGGTCTCGTCCTCGGCGATGATGGCGGGGCCCTTGATGGCGGAGCCCGGCTTCATGTCGAAGCGCCAGTAGACGGGCGCCTGCACCTGCTTGCCCAATGCGGGATCGTAGATGGTGCGTTTTGAACGCGGCTTGGGTGCAGCCTTCTTCGCGGCCTTCGCGGCGCGCTTCGGCTTTGCGGCTGTTGACGACACGGTGACCGACCAGGTGATGGCTTCCGCCTCCTGGTTGGGAATCCGCAGGCCATAGACCTGCTCGTAGAGGCGCTCGAATTCCGCCTTGAGCCTCGCACCATCGGCCGTGACCAGTTTCTTCACCGGCACGCTCACGCGGATCTCGTGGCCCTGCCCCACATAGCGGCAGTCGGCGATCACGTGGAGTGTGGGCTTCGTTTTGCCCAGCGCCGGTGCGACGACGGCGCGCGCATCGGCGGTCATCGATGCCAGCAGTTTGTTCACGCGCCCGGCGTTGAAGTCCTCGAGCGAGATCACCGCACTCTTGGTGATCTCATAGGCAACAGGCGCACGCAGGAAGCCGATGGCGGAGCCCACGCCCGCACCCTTCGGCACGATGATGGTGTCCACCCCCACCTTCTCGGCGAGGCGGCAGGCATGCAGCGGTGCGCCACCACCGAAGGCGATCATGGTGCAGGAGGCGATGTCATGCCCGCGCTCGATGGCGTGGACGCGCGCGGCGTTGGCCATGTTCTCTTCCACGATCTCGGTCACGCCAGCGGCGGGCCAGAACTCCTTGAGGCCAAGCCTGCTGCCGATGTGCTTCTGCAGCGCTGACTTCGCCGCGGCTTCATCCAGCGGAATCTTGCCGCCGGCGAAATAGGCGGGGTCGATCTTGCCGAGTGCCAGATTGGCATCGGTCACGGCAGGTTCCGTGCCGCCGCGGCCGTAACAGACGGGGCCGGGGGTGGAGCCTGCACTGTCCGGCCCCACCGTGATGCGCGACAGCTTGTCGACGCGCGCGATGGAGCCGCCACCCGCGCCGATCTCCACCATCTCGATGACGGGAATGCGGACAGGGATTCCGGAGCCCTTCATGTCGCGATAGGCACGCGCGATCTCGAACTTGCGGGCGCGCTCCGGCTCGCCATGGGTGAGCAGGCAGATCTTCGCCGTGGTGCCGCCCATGTCGAAGGAAAGAACCTGGGGGAGCGCGCATTCCGCCGCGATCTGGGCCGCGAGGATGGCGCCACCTGCCGGACCTGACTCGACGAGGCGGATGGGAAAGCGTGCCGCCGTTTCCAGCGTGGTGAGGCCGCCACCTGACATCATCAGGAACAGCGGGGCCGTGAGCTTCATCTCCTTCAACTGGTCGCGCAGGCGATAGAGATAGCTCGCCATCAGCGGACGTACATAGGCATTGGCCAAGGTTGTCGAGAAGCGCTCGTATTCGCGGATTTCGGGCGCCACTTCGGACGAGATGCAGATGGTCACGTCTTTCGGCAGCAGTCGTGCCAGAAGCTCGCGCACCCGCACCTCATGGGCGTCATGCGCATAGGCGTGGAGGAAGCCGATGGCCACGGACTTCACGTCCTCGGCGATGATGCGCTGGCTCAAGCCCTTCACCGCGCTTTCGTCCAGCTTCACCAGAACGGAGCCATCCGCCGCCAGCCGCTCCGCGATCTCGAAGCGCAGCGTGCGCGGCGCCAGCGGCACCGGGCGGTCGATCATGAGGTCATAGTGGTCGAAGCGCTTCTCGTAGCCCTGCTCGATGATGTCGCGGAAGCCCTTGGTGGTGATGAAGGCGGTGCGCGCGCCCTTGCGCTCGATCAGCGCATTGGTGGCGAGCGTGGTGCCATGGATAAACACGCCGATGTCCTGTGGCTTCAGGCCGGAAGCCGCCAGCACCAGTCTGAGGCCCTCGATCACGCCCAGTTCAGGCGCATGAGTGGTGGTCAGCACCTTGCCGGACCAGCGCTTCGCGCCGTCCTCCAGCACGATGTCGGTGAAGGTGCCGCCTATGTCGGCGGCGAGCTTTGCAGTCTTTGCCATGGCGATTGGTTAGCCCGTTCAAGAGGCATTCGCATCCTGAATCTGAGGGGCGTGTTGCAGAAACCTCGGCATCCCTCTATCAATCCCCTCATGGCCAAGGTGACAATCCAGGATGTGGCCCGCGTTGCGGGTGTGAGCGTTGCAACCGTGGATCGGGTGCTGAACCGCCGCCCCGGCGTGCGCGGTGTGACCGTCGGCAAGGTGGAAACCGCCATCCGGGACCTCAATTACCAGCCGGACCGCATCGCGGCGCGCCTTGCGCGCTCGCGCGAATACCGCTTCTGCTTCGTGCTGCCGGACCGCGCGGGCGACTTCTGGGAGCGCATCAACGAGGAAGTGCGCACCATGGCGGACCGCATGGCGGGCGAGCGCGTGTCGATCACCGTGAAGCGCGTTGATGTGTTCGACGGCGAACTTCTGGCCTCCACCCTCGATTCGATCGGCGACGTGCATGACGGCGTGGCCGTGGCGGCACTCGACCACCCGGCGGTGCGCGAGGCCATCAATGCGCTGGCGGCGCGCGGCGTGACCGTGGTGACGCTCGTTTCAGACGTACCTGGCTCGAAGCGCATGCATTATGCCGGCATCGACAATTCCTCCGCGGGCCGCACCGCGGCGAGCCTGATGGGTCGCTTCCTGCGGGGCATGACCGGCAAGGTGGGTTTGATCGCCGGGTCGCTTGCGCTTCGCGACCATATCGAACGCCAGTTCGGCTTCGAGCAGGTGCTGACGCATGAATACCCCAACCTTCAGGTTCTGCCGGTGCGCGAGTCGCGCGATGACTGGCGCAAGCTGGAGGAGATGACGGCGCAACTCGTTGCCGAGCATCACGACCTCGTCGGAATCTATAACGTCGGGGGCGGCACACGCGGCATCGTGTCGGCACTCGAGGCCGCAGGTCGCGCGAAGGATGTGGTGCTGCTGGGCCATGACCTGAGCGACGCCAACCGCAAGGCGCTGATCCGCGGCACCATTGATGCCGTCATCAACCAGGACCCCGGCCACGAAGTCCGCAGCGCCATTCGCGTTCTGATCGCCAAGGCCGACAATGTTCCGCTCATCGAGAGCCAGGAGCGGATCAGGATCGATATCTTCCTGCGGGATAATCTGCCTTAGGGCGTATCCACATCAGACATTCACCTTCGCCGGGCTTGACCCGGCGATCCTTTTTTGGTGGCCGCGGAAAAGGATGCCCCGGTCAAGCCGGGGCAAGGTGAAGTTTTTGGAAGGCGTCAGCCATAGAAAGCCGGCCGCTTCTCATAAGCAATCGCCACCGTCTCGCCCGTCTTCAGCGACTTCACGCCGGCATCCGTGACTGTTGTTGCCACATAACCATCCCACGCGCTCGACCCGACGGGCTTGCCCCTCACGATGGAGTTGATCCACGCCTGGTTCTGGATGCGATAGGCCGCCGCGAAGCGCGGGCGCCAGTCAGGTGCCAGCTGCGTGGCGTTGACGCCACTGGCGCGCACTTGCGTGTTGAGCGTCGGGCCGAAGCTGATGGTGCCGGTCTCGCAGACCAGCTCGCCCTTCACGTCATAGCCATATTGCGCATTGATGAAGAGCTCGACATCGACGAGCTGGCCCTTGTCGGTCTCGAACACCACCAGCATCGGGTCGTCGAAGGTCGCGAGCTTCGAGCGCTTGGCCTTGAACACCTTCACCGAGGCAAGTTCGGCGGAGAGCACGAAGCGCGACACGTCCACCTCGTGCCCGGCAGAGCTGACGATGGCCGCGGCGGCATCGAAATGCGGCGGTGCGGAGGCATTGCGGTGAACGCAGTGGAAGGCCAGCGCCTCGCCATAAGCGCCAGAGTCCAGCAGGCCCTTCATCTCCACATAGCCGGGGTCGAAGCGGCGCATGTAGCCCAGCTGCACGAGGCGGCGCCCGCCCGCAATCTCCGCCTCGATCACGCGCAGGCCCTCTACCGCCGTGGGCGCCAGCGGCTTTTCGCACAGCACCGGCTTTCCGGCCCTGATGCAGGCGATGGCGAAGTCCGGGTGCGTGGCGTCGGGTGATGCGATGAGAATTGCGCCGACGTCGGGATCACTGATGAGCGCGAACGGATCACTGAGCGCGCGCTTGGCACCCGTCTCCTCCGCCACGGACATGGCGCGGGCCGCGTCAGCATCCGAGATCGCCACCAGATGCGCGCCCGCCACGGAGCTCGCGAAGATGCGGGCATGGTCCGCGCCCATGATGCCCGCCCCGATGATGCCAACCCCGATGCTCATGCACGCCGCTCCCGCTGTTTTGGGGGAGATTAGCCGAGCGGAATGAAAACGCCACCCCGCCGCACCTCTCCAATGCTCACCTTCGCCCGGTCAAGCCGGGGCAAGGTGAGTGTGTGGACGTCTGTGGCCGCCTTGGGAGATCGCCGGGTCGATCCCGGCGATGACGCGCCTGCGGCGCGTCACTTCATTGTCGGCATGACGAAGTCTGCACCCGCGCGGATGCCGGTGGGCCAGCGCGAGGTGATGGTCTTGAGGCGGGTGTAGAAGCGGATGCCTTCAGGCCCGTGCATGTGATGGTCACCGAACAGCGATGACTTCCAGCCGCCGAAGGAGTGGAAGGCCATCGGCACCGGGATCGGCACGTTGATGCCCACCATGCCCACCTGGATCTGGTGCGCGAATTCGCGGGCCGCGTCGCCATCGCGCGTGAAGATGGCGGTGCCATTGCCATACTCATGCTCGTTGATCATCGTCGCGGCCTGCTCGTAACTGTCGGCGCGGACGACGGAGAGCACCGGGCCGAAGATCTCTTCCTTGTAGATCTTCATGTCGGGCGTCACGTTGTCGAACAGCGTACCGCCGACGAAGTAGCCGTTCTCATAGCCCTGCAGCTTGATGCCGCGGCCATCGACCACGAGCTTCGCGCCTTCGGCGACGCCGGCGTCGATGTAGCCCTTCACCTTCTCCTGGTGCTGCTTGGTGACGAGCGGGCCCATCTCGGCGTCCGGGTCGGTGCCGGGCGCGACCTTGAGGGCGCGGACCTTGGGCTCGAGCTTGGCGATCAGCGCGTCGGCGGTCTTCTTGCCGATGGGAACGGCCACCGAAATCGCCATGCAACGTTCGCCAGCGGAGCCGTAGGCGGCACCCATCAGCGCGTCCACCGCCTGGTCCATGTCGGCGTCCGGCATGATGATCATGTGGTTCTTCGCACCACCCAGCGCCTGGCAGCGCTTGCCGGTGCGGGCGGCGGTTTCGTAGATGTAGCGGGCAATGGGCGTGGAGCCGACGAAGCTCACCGCCTGGATGTCGGGCGAATGGAGAATGGCGTCGACCGCCTCCTTGTCGCCGTGGACGACGTTGAACACGCCGTCCGGCAGGCCCGCTTCCTTGAGCCACTTGGCGAGCAGCAGCGCGGCGGAGGGGTCACGCTCGGAGGGCTTCAGGATGAAGCAGTTGCCGGCGGCCAGCGCCACGGGGAACATCCACATCGGCACCATGGCCGGGAAGTTGAACGGCGTGATGCCGGCAACCACGCCCAGCGGCTGGCGCAGCGAATGGCTGTCGACGCGGGTGCCGACGTTCTCGGTCACTTCGCCCTTGAGGAGCTGCGGGGCGGCGGTGGCGAATTCCACGACTTCCGCACCGCGCTGGATTTCGCCCTTGGCATCCGACAGCACCTTGCCGTGCTCGGAGGTGATGACGGCGGCGAGCTCGTCGGTGCGCGCGTCGAGGATGCCGAGAAACTTGTTGAGGATGCGGGCGCGGCGCAGCGGCGGCGTGGCGGCCCAGGCCGGAAAGGCCTTCTTGGCCACGGCGATCGCCTCGTTCACCTCGGCAGTGGAGGCCAGCGATACGGAGGCTGTCTGTTCGCCGGTCGCCGGGTTGAAGACGGGCGCCGTGCGGCCCTTGCCTGCCACTTCGTGGCCGCCGATGAAGAAAGGAATGGTCTTGGCCATGGGGAGTCCTCCTGAATTGGTGGCCCGCTATGCGCCTTTGAATTATGCACAGCAATGGACAGGATTGCGCTTTTGATGTGCGAGAATTAACGTACGTCCATGGACTGGGACCGCATCCGCATTTTCCTCGCCGTCGCCCGCTCGGGGCAAATCTCGGGCGCCGCCAAGGGCTTGGGGCTGAACCACGCCACCGTGGGCCGCCAGCTGACGGCGCTGGAGGAGGAACTGGGCACTACGCTCGTCGAGCGCCAGACCAATGGCTGCGTGCTGACCCAGGCCGGGGAAGTCCTGATGCGTTCCGCAGAGAAGGTCGAGTCGGAGCTCCTCCAGGCCGGCGCCCGCCTGTCAGGCGCCACCGAGGCCTTGACCGGCACGGTGCGCGTCGGCGCGCCCGATGGGCTGGGCAACTATTTCCTGTCGCGCACGCTGGGGGCACTGGCGGAACTTCACCCCGAACTCACCATCCAGCTGGTGCCGTTGCCGCGCACCTTCTCGCTGTCGCGCCGCGAGGCGGACATCGTGGTGACGCTGGACCGGCCGAAGCACGGCCGGCTCATCGTGAGGAAGCTCACCGATTATTCGCTCAGCGTCTATGCCGCACAGTCCTATCTTGACCGGCATGGGCCGATCGCGTCCGTCGATGATCTCGACGGACATCTCTTCGTCACCCACGTCGAGGATTTCGTCTATTCCCGCGCGCTGGATTATGCGGTGGAGCTCGGCAAGCGGATGCGGCGGCACTATGAGTGCGGCAGCGTGGTGGCCCAGATGGAGGCGGTGCGCGC
>JBEARP010000088.1:0-17892 GCA_041163105.1 Pseudomonadota bacterium | reverse complement strand
TGGCCCCTGACGCCCGAGGACATGCCGGGATCAAGGGAATGAGTGGTAACAGACCGCTAGTCGAAATCTCCATGGGCATCGAGGCCTTCGCCTCGGAGTGGCTGCATTGCGATCGCATCTCCTCCTACCTTGCCCGAATGGTGAGCCACAACCGTGCCGACTCCCTGCTCTATGCGAACCTGTTGAGCTCCGCCTTGAACGAACTCCTTGAGACTGCCTTCGCCCACCATGGGCCAGAAGGCGATTTTTCCTGCCGGGTGAGCCGCTCGGGTGATGCAGACGTGATCGAACTCGATCTTCCCTGCGATGAGGCGGCATTGTCTTACTACAGCGAAGCAGCACAGAGGCTGAGGCGGCCGGACGTGGCGGATCTCTATCGCTCGGCGCTCTTCTCGCCCGGCAGCGCCGATCCGCACCTTGGCCTGCTCGAAGTGGCGGTCGACTACCGGGCGCGCATCTCCATTGTCCCGGACAACGGCAACCGATTGAAGCTTGCGGCAGAGATGGCGCTCGAGGGAGCCGCGGCATGAGCCTCGATCGCAGCTACCAGGCCAGTTTCAACGAGAACAACCAGGAATTCGTCATCGCCGGCAAGCTGCGCCCGCGCAGTGAAGCCGAGATCAAGCCACTTGCCGAGGCACTCGACGCTGCGCTGGGCAAGGTCCGTGGAACCTTCTACCTGAACGTCAAGAGACTGGCGCGGCTCAACAACGTTGCCTTCCGCGTCATCACCGGTCTGGTGTCCCAGGTCTGCGACAAACGATCCGACCTGCGCGTCGAAGTGGTGACGTCGAGCGTCATGGGCTGGTCGACGCGCAAGTTCCTGCCGCTCGCGTCCCGGCTGCCGAACGTGACCGTCAATGAATATGACCAGGACTTCTACCCCGGCCAGTCCTACCTCGAGGAGGGCGGCTTCATTCCGATCCTTCGCGCCCAGACCAAGCTGACCTGGACCCATGAGCGGCACTTGCTGCCACGCCATGGCCTCAGGCCCGGCATGGCCATGGCCGATGTGTGCTGCGGCATCGGCGACTTCGCCGTGCTTGTGCAGAAGGAGTTCAGCCCGGCCAGCATCATCGCACTCGACCACTCGCGCACGAGCCTCGACTATGCGCGCAAGGTCGCGGCGGACTTCGGCGTCAGCAACATTGAATATGTCTATGGCGACGCATCGGAAATGATCCTGGAGGACAGCCAGTTCGACTTCGTCGCCTGCCGGCATTCGCTGCAGGTTTTCGACAGGCCGGAGTTGATCCTCAAGGAGCTCTACCGCATCTGCAAGCCGGGCGGGCGCGTTTACATCACCAACGAGAAGAACTCGCACTGCCTGGGCGAGCCCCGTGCGGACTCGATCCAGTGGACCTACAATGAAGTCGCAAGGCTGTGGGCCGACTACAAGATGGACATCGAACTCGGACCCAAGAGCCGTCGCTACCTGATCGATGCGGGCTTCGAGGACATCAAGGTCGACAGCTTCATGGTCACCAATCTCGACGGCGACCCGCAGGGCTTCGCGGACATCATCCAGTCCTGGGAGAACGTCTATGCCGGCGAGATGGCGCGTGATCGCGGCGACTCGCCCGAGTTCATCGCCAGATTCCGGCAGGGCTTCCAGGATCACATCTATGCCGCTCTCCATCCCAAGGGCTATGCCGGTTGGCCGATCTGGGCCGCTTCCGGACGGAGGCCGCTATGAGTGACGGAACGGACAGCCCCCCGGTGAAGGGAAACTTCCTCACCAGCACCCGCACCAAGTTCATAGCACTGGTCGGCGCGCTGGTGATCGCATCACTGCTCGGCGGCGGCCTGGTTGCGCTGTGGAACGTCAACAAGCTGTCGCATGATGCCTCGGCGGAAATCGAGAGCGGCCTTACGAAGGCGAATGAAGAGTATCTCACCCGCTACATCGACATGACCGCACAGCGGGCGACCCTGATGCTCAACCGCACCTTCGACCAGGTGACGGCGCTCGCCGGGCTGAGCCAGGACCTGATCGACCATCCGGAACTGAACGAGGACCTCGGCAAGTTCCTCGAGCGCTATCCCGACTTCCGGGACGAGCTGACCTACAACAACGACGCCAACTGGACGCAGAACGCGCCGGGCGAGCCCTCGGTCATCAGCGTATGGGGCTATCTGCTCGACGCCGCCGGCAACATGCGCCCCGACGTGGTGGATGCGGTGCGCAACACGCAGTTCTTCGACCTGGTGGTGCCATCGCTCATGGCCTCGGGGCAGGAGAAGCTGCAGATGTACTACGTCGGCCCCAAGGAACGGCCGATCATGCGCACCATGCCCTATTCCGAGCAGGCCCAGACCTTCGACAAGCTCTACCCCGGCAACAACCAGCAGAACTGGTGGGACTTCTTCTTCCCCGGCGTCTATGAGGCTTGGCAGGGCTGGCTGAAGGACCCCGCGTCGCGGCCGGTTCCCACCGACATCACGGTGCTGGCTCCCTATGTCGATGCCATCACCGGCAAGCTGATCGTCAGCTATTTCCACCCGCTCTACACCAAGTCGCGCGACGCGATCGCGGGCATGGTGGCCATGGACGTGACGCTCGATCAACTCACCAAGCTGGTGGAAGACGTGAAGATCGCCCAGACGGGCTTCGCATTCCTCTCCCAGCAGAACGGCAATGTGCTGACCGTGACCAAGGAGGGCGAGGCGCTACTTGGCCTCAGGGAAGTCGCGGCCACCGGGTCCGGCGTCACCGGCCATGAGCGCAGCCTGTTCAAGAGCAGCTTCAAGGACGTGGCGAACCTTCGGATCCCGAGGCCCGGTGCCACCAGCATCGACCACGTGACCGTGGAAAAGGACGGCGAGTCCGTCGGCCTGCTTGTGGTGATGCACCCCATCGAGCCGATGAACATGTGGCAACCCAACAAGGGCATTGCCGCGGAAAACCTCATGCTCGGCTTCGTGGTGCCGGACAGCGAGATCTATGCCTCGCTGTATGGCGCGCAGAAGCAGATCAGCAGTGCCACAAACAGCATCGTCAAGGGCATCCTGGCCTCGGTGCTGGGCTTCCTGGCGCTGGCGCTGGCGCTGACCGTTCCTCTGTCGCGGCGCTTCACTGCGGGGCTTGTTGGACTGGCTGACGCCGCAAAGCGCCTGACGAAGGGCGACTACACCGTTCAGGTTCCGGTGAACGGACGCGACGAGGTGGCCCTGGTCGGAACGGCATTCAATTCCATGGCGCGCGAGATCCGTGAACACACGGAAATGCTGGAACACCGGGTAGCCGAGCGCACCGGCCAGCTTGCCTCCGCCAATGACGAGATCAAACGGCTCTATGACAAGCTGAAGGACGAAAACCTGCGGCTTGGCGCCGAACTTGACGTTGCGCGCAAGATCCAGCTGATGGTTATGCCGACGCCCGACGAACTGGAGCGCATACCGGACCTCGACATCGCCAGCTATGCCGAGCCGGCCGAAGAGGTGGGCGGCGACTATTACGACGTTCTCTACATTCCCGGTGGCGCGAAGATCGGCATCGGCGACGTCACCGGCCATGGCGTCGAAAGCGGCGTACTGATGCTCATGGTGCAGTCGGTCAGCCGCGCCCTCTATGAACGCGGAGTAACCGATCCGCGCGAGTTCCTCGACGTGCTCAACCGCTCGATTTTCAAGAACGTCGAGCGCACCCGCTCCGACCGGCACCTGTCCCTGGCCTTCGTCGACTATGCCAACGATCAAGCCATCATCTCTGGTCAGCATGAGGAAGTGATCGTCATCCGCAGCAACGGCACCGTCGAGCGGCTCGACACGATGGATCTCGGCTTCCCGATCGGCCTCGAGCCCAACATCAACGACTTCCTGGCAAGCACCACGCTGCCCTTCAACAAAGGTGACACCATGGTGCTGTTCACCGACGGCATCACCGAGGCCGAGAGCGAGGATGGCAGCCTCTATGGCATCGACAATCTGATCGCCTCGGCGCAGCGCGTCCACAAGGCAAAGGCGTCCGGCATTGCCGCCGCAATCATCGCAGATGTCCGAGCGCATATCGGCAATCAGAAGGTTCACGACGACATCACCCTCGTCGTTCTGAAGCACAGGTGAATCATGAAGACATTCGGAGACACTTCGCGCAACAACGGGTCCGGGGCCTTTGCCATGCGGATCACCATTTCGGACGGCCCGCTCGGCGTCAGCTGGCAGCATGCCAGCGAGACCTGCGAGTTCCTTGGCGACGTCTTCGCACTCCACCATGCCAAGCAAGGCTCAGACTACAACGAGGCGCGGCATTCGATCGTCTATCTGGTGAACGAACTGCTGGAGAACGCCATCAAGTTCCGCGTGCCGGGCACGATCTCCGTCGACTGCTCATTGAACCAGGGTAATTTCGAACTCACCGTCAGCAACGACACGCAGGCCGAGGTAGCGAACCGCTTCCAGGCGCTGATCGAGGAAATCACGTCGCGTGATCCCGGCGAGCTGCTGATCGAGCGGATCGAGGCCAATGCGGCAGACGAGAATTCTTCGGGCTCCGGCCTTGGGCTTCTCACGCTGATGAATGATTACGGAGCGCGTCTCGGCTGGGACTTCCGCTCTTCTGCAACAGGCGGCGCGGTGATGCTCAGCACCCACGCGGCCCTCACCCTCAACTGAACTCCAAAGGTTTGCCTCACATGGAAATCAAGACCGGCGAATACAACGTGTGGAACGAAGGTTCCACAATCCACTATGAAGGAACGCTCCGCCTGTCGGGGACGGATGCCTACCAGCCTATCCTCGAACTGATGCAGCAAGTGCTTGCCGAGAAGCCGCAGAATGTCGTTCTGGATCTCACCCAGCTTGAATTCCTCAACAGCTCCGGCATCAACCTGCTTGCCAAGTTCACCATCGAACTCAGGAAGCATCCTGACATGCCGGTGAAGGTCGTGGGCTCCAGCAAGATCCCGTGGCAGTCCAAGTCGCTTCCCAACCTGCAGAAGCTGCACAAGGGCGTCGAGCTCGTCATCGTCTGATCAGAACACGCGGTGGGCGCCGAGGTCCTGTTCCGGTGCCCCCGCGATGATTTCCGCATAGTGCGCGCGCAGGGTCTCGGTGCCGAAGGATGGCGTGGCATCTGCAAGATAGCGGCCTGACGCTTCATCCCATACCAGCATGGATTCGGTCGCGTAGTAGCGGCCGATGCGGGCAAGCTCCGCCTTGGCCTTGAGCTGCGGCGACAGAGCACCAAGTACCGTCAACCCTGCGATGATGCCGTCGAGCAGCGCCACCGGCACGGCGCGGAAGCGGGGTGCCTGGCCGAGCATGGCGAAAAGCCACTCGCCCTGCTCGCGCGGCGTGAAGGCCGGTCCCGGCCCACCGATGGGCAGGATGCCGCGCAACGACGGATCGCGCAGGCACAGGGCGAGGTAGCGTCCGAGATCGCCGTCACTGATCGGCTTGGTTGCCGTGAGGCGCCCATCGCCGAAGAGCAGGAAGGGCTTGCCCTTGCGCACGCGGCCAATCTGGCCGGACAGCGACTTGAAATAGGCAGTGGGCCGCACGATGGAGCAGGCGAGGCCCGACGCCAGCAGTGCCTTCTCGAAGGAGAGCTTGGCGTGCTGGAACGCGAGCTTCGGCTTTTGAACGCAGATGGCCGAGAGCAGTACCACGTGGCGCACCCCTGCCCGCCTGGCCTCGGCGAGGGCTGTGACATGCGCATCGTGATCGATGGCCCAGGCGTCCTTCGGCGCGCCGCTGCGCGAAGCGAGGCAGGACACGAGAACGTCGAACGCCTCGCCCCGGAATCCGTCCTGGCGAAGCGAGTTCTGGTCCGTTACCTGTCCCACCCGCGTCACGACGCCATCCGGAAGTGCCGGCGCGCCGGGCCGGACGAGGCAAACCACGTCATGGCCGTCGTCATGCAGCGCGCGCGCCGTGGCGCGGCCGATGGTGCCGGTGGCACCAAGCAGCATGACGCGCAGTTGTTTCGGGTGAGGTGCCCCGGTCCCTGTCATCAGCAGATCCTAGGACGAGGCGTGACCGCGGCTCAAGCGGTGTCAGGCAGCGTTGGCGATCGCGCCCGCAGAGTTCGCCGACTTCCGCATCACGCGGTGCAGGTTGCGAATGTGATAGTTGATCTCGTCGAGCGCCGCGAGGCCGACGTAACCGG
The DNA here is from genome assembly GCA_041163105.1 of Pseudomonadota bacterium. GTDB lineage: Bacteria > Pseudomonadota > Alphaproteobacteria > Rhizobiales > Aestuariivirgaceae > Aestuariivirga. Next base: position 11,783 of record JBEARP010000088.1, on the reverse strand, counting down.
CGTTTTCGTCATCGTGATTGTGATAGCATGTACCCAGCACGACGGAGAGCGACACCTCCGCCTCATCAACCGCCTTCTGCCAGGGCTGCGGGGCGGCCTCGATGGCCTGCAGGAAACCCTCGGCCCAGTCGGCCACGAAGTACCAGCCGTCCCCGGCGTGCGGCAGGATGGTGACACGGAGAGGACGGTAGCCGTCGAGATTGGCGCGGACATGCTCATCAAAGGCGATGAGTTCGGCCATCACGTTCCATTGCTCGTCCTCGGAGCTGAACTCCGGCGTCTCGCCCGACCAGATCCAACTCATCCAGTCGGCATCCGGCCAGGGCCCCACCATGGACAGCGCGGTGAGAAAGCCATGGATATCCGCCAGCCCCATCGTCCAGCGCGGCGCACGGCCGGATTCGACATAGGCCGTAAATGAAGGAAGTTGGACGAGGACTTGGTCGGACATGGCGCTGAACCGTTCTCGAGTTGATAACAAACGATTGCGCGACATGGTTAAGATTGTCTTTAGGGCGGCGCGCTCTGGCGTTCGGCAGTGTCGATTTGCCCACCGGCTCAACTTGCGCTAGGCAACCCGTCATGAAAACGATCTTGACCGGACTCTTCCTCCTGCTCGCCGCCGCCTTGCCCGCCAGGGCAGAAATGGCGTGGCTGGCGTTGTCGCCGATCCCCTATGGCTTCGTGGCCCCGCCGGAGATCGCATCCCGCCTCTCCACCGGGCCTCTCACCGGCATTTGGGCCGAACAGGTCGAGGCGGCAGGAGCTCGCGCCTCCGTGCTGGTCTATTACCAGCCCGAAAGCGGCGACAAGACAATCCTGTTCAGCGCCTATTACTTCCCTGCCGACAGTTGGGATGCCGCCCAGAATCCGGATGAACCACCGCCCTATGGCCAGACGGTGTTCCGCGGCGATGGCCTGGTGCTGTCGGTGGCGGGGCCGCAAGACACGATCTTCGACCCGGAAACGCCCGATGGCCGCAATGTCATCAAGGCATCCGAACTCCTGCGGGACCCCAGGAGCTTCCAGCCTGTGGAATGATCGGCAGGCCCAAGGGGGTGACCGAAGATGTCATGTCAACACGCTGCCCGAAGCGCTAAGGTTAGTCGTGACGATCACGAAACCGGGGGGACGTCGGCAGTGAAAGATGGGTTCAGGACCGGGCACAGGCTATCGTCATGCTGAGCGACATTTCGGCACTCGACCTGGCGCGGATGCAGTTCGCCTTCACCGTCTCGGCGCACATCATCTTCCCCGCCTTCACCATCGGCCTCGCCAGTTACCTGGCGGTGCTTAACGCCTTGTGGCTGTGGACGCGCGACGAGGTCTACCTCTCCCTGTTCGAGCAATGGAAAACGGTTTTCGCCGTGACGTTCGGCATGGGCGTCGTTTCCGGCGTGGTGATGTCCTATCAGTTCGGCACCAACTGGCCCGTCTTCGCGGACAAGGTGGGCCCGGTGCTCGGGCCTCTGATCGGCTATGAGGTGCTGACCGCCTTCTTCCTCGAGGCGGGCTTCCTCGGCATCATGCTGTTCGGCCGCCGGCGGGTGGGCGAGGGCCTGCACATGATGGCCACCGCCATCGTGGCTGGCGGCACGCTGCTCTCCGCCTTCTGGATCCTCAGCGTCAACAGCTGGATGCAGACGCCACAGGGTTACTCCGTCAACGCGCAGGGCCAGTTCGTGCCGGAGGACTGGCTTGCCATCATCTTCAACCCGTCCTTCCCCTATCGTTTCGTGCACATGGTGCTTGCGGCCTACCTCACCACCGCATTCGTGGTTGGCGCCGCGGGCGCATGGCACCTGCTGAAGCAGCCTACAAATCGCGGCGCGCGCGTGATGTTCTCCATGGCGATGTGGATGGCACTGCTGGTGACGCCGATCCAGCTCTTCGCGGGCGATGCGCATGGCCTCAACACGCTGGCACATCAACCGGCCAAGATCGCTGCCATCGAAGGGCACTTCGAGTCCTTTCCGGACGGCCGCGCGCCGCTCATCCTGTTCGGCATGCCGGACGAAGCGACGAGCACCACGAACTATGCCGTGGAGATCCCGCTGCTGGGCTCGCTGATCCTCACCCACAGCCTCGACACGCCGCTTCTCGGCCTCGACGCCTTCCCGAAGGATGAGCGGCCTCCGGCGGCCATCGTCTTCTGGAGCTTCCGCATCATGGTGGGCGTGGGCATGCTGATGCTGATCACAGGACTGTGGTCTGGCCTCGCCCGCCTGAAGGGCAGGCTTTTCGAATGGCCATGGCTGCACCGCGCGGCCGTGGCGATGGGTCCGGCCGGCTTCCTCGCCGTTTTGTGCGGCTGGATCACCACCGAGGTGGGGCGCCAGCCCTACACCGTCTATGGCCTGCTGCGCACCGCAGACAGCGTCTCGGGCCTCCGCGCCGATGCCGTGGGCTATTCGCTGATGGGCTTCGTGATCGTCTATTTCTTCGTGTTCGGTGCAGGCACGTTCTATGCGCTCCGGCTCATGTCGCGGGCGCCAGAAGACCACGTCGACATCAGCCAGATCGGGCCCACGCGCACGGCGGGCATCACCCCCATCGCGCAGGCGGGAGAATAAGCCATGGTCATCGACTATGCCTTCATCTGGGCCGGGCTCATCGCCGTCGCCGTGCTGATGTATGTGCTGCTTGACGGTTTTGACCTCGGCATCGGCATCCTGTTTCCCTTCCTCAAGGACCGCGACGAACGGATGCTTGCCATGAGCAGCGTGGCGCCGGTGTGGGACGGCAACGAAACATGGCTGGTGCTGGGAGGTGGCGGTCTCTTCGCGGTATTTCCACTGGGCTATGCCATCGTCATGCCCGCCCTCTACCCGCTGATCATCGCCATGCTGCTCGGCCTCATATTCCGGGGCGTCGCCTTCGAGTTCGTGCATCGCACGGAGCGCATGAAGCTGTTCTGGGAGGTGGCCTTCTGGGGTGGCTCGCTGGTGGCTGCAATTGCCCAGGGCATGGCGCTGGGCACGCTGGTGCAGGGCGTCACCGTCTCCGGCCGCAGCTATGGTGGCGGCAACTGGGATTGGGCAACACCTTTCTCGCTGCTCACCGCGCTGGCCCTGGTGGTGGGCTATGCCACGCTCGGCGCCACCTGGCTGATCATGAAGACGGAAGGCGCCACGCTGGCACGCGCGCAACGTCTGGCCAAACCTCTGGGGCTGGCGCTTCTGACGCTGATCGGCGCCGTGAGCATTGCCACGCCGCTGCTGCGGCCAGAGTATCTGCAGCGCTGGTTCGGCTGGCCCACCGGCCTCTACAGCGCGGTCGTGCCCGTGCTGCTGGCGGTGGCGGCCTGGATGCTGTGGACGGGGCTGCGGGACGGACTCACCCATCGGCCCTTCCTGGCCACGGTGGCAATCTTCATCCTGAGCTATGCGGGGCTGGGCATCAGCTTCTATCCGCACCTGATCCCGCCTTCGGTGACGATCTGGGACGCGGCGGCTCCGGACACCTCACTGCGCTTCCTGCTGGTCGGCGCCGCCGTGCTGGTGCCGATGATCCTTGCATATACCGGCTATTCCTACTGGGTGTTCCGCGGCAAGGTTCGCCCCGGCGAGACCTACCACTGATGCGCCAATGGCTCTGGTTCATTGGCCTCTATATCGCCGGAGTATCCGCCGTCGTGGGCACCGCCTATGTGATCCGCCTGGCGGTGCTCTGACGGCGCCACGGCCAGCACAGGTTGTGGACAGTCCCTGGCAGTTATCCACAGTTCACGCAATTTCCGTATGCATCGCGACATGACAGACTACAATCGATTTCTTGAACGAGCGCCCGCTTGGGCCCGGGGGATCATTGGGAATGACGTCATCGAGCAAAAAGCCTGCGCGGAACCTGCAACTCGACGAGATTTATCTGGACGGCGCGCAGGAGCGCCCCGGTTTCTGGACCGATGAGCTTCTTGGCTCGCGGCCGCTGTCGTCGCGCAAGGACCTTGCCGAGTTCGAGGCCGTGCAGGCAAGGCCCGCCAACGATGACGGCCGCCGCCAGGCTCCCCGCCGCCGTCACGCCGCGGCATTCGTGGGATCGCGCCACTTCTGGATAGCGCTCGCTTCGTCAGTCGGCATCGGAATGCTGTTCGTCCTGGCCATGGGGTTCGGCAGCGCGTCGGCGCTTTCCGCACTGACCGGCACACCGTCGCAGTACTCGGTGTTCTGGATGTCGCTTGCACTGATCACCGCCATTCAGTGGATGTTTGCGCTTTCAGCCCACCGCCACGCCGCCAACAATGACATTCTGCACAGTATCTTGTTGGCGACGCAGCGCTTCCACGAACCCAGCGCGCTGGTCGCCGAAGCGGGGCAAAGGGTCAACGCCTCCTTCGAGACCGTCTTCGCCGACATCGATGCCCGCATGGCGCTACTTGAGGAGAAGAGTGCACAGCTGGCGAACCAGATCGAGGCTTCGATCCACCATTCGGCTGCCGCCTCGGAACTCAACAACGCCAACATGCGTGGCATCGTCGAAGCAGGGGAAATGCAACGCGAGTCCCTGCATCGCACGGGCATGATGATTTCCACCGAAGTCATGCCGGTGATCTCCAAGCTCGAATCCACGGTCATGTCGCTTGAGGCGGTGTCGCAAAATGCCGGCGGCATCCTCGAGACGATCAGCGGCAGGCTGAAGCAGAGCACGCAAGACATGAAGCAGTGCCTTGACGGCTTCAACGGCGCCAATCTCACGGTGGTTCCCGAGATCGACAAGCGCATGCTCAGGTTCGAAACGTCGATTGCCAGGCTTCCCGAGCAACTGGAGGCCACCATTGGGCGCCTTGCCCCCATGTCGGAAACAATTGCCGACGCGGCGCTGCTCTCCACGGCGAATATCGAGGTCATCGACCAGCTGACCAAGGACATCAGCACGGCGCTCGACAACAGCCGCCGGGCCTTCACGGAACTCTCCGCCACGGGTGCTGGCCTGTTCCAGGGGGCCGTCGAGTCCCACGCCGGCCGTTTCCGGCAAATGCTCGAATCAATCGTCGGCGAGGAGACGGCACGCGTCTCCGGACTGTCGCGCGAGATTGACCTTCTCGTCGACACGGCTGCCGCGGTGGTCAACCGGCTGCAGCAGCCCGTGTCCGAAGTGACAGGCGCTGCCGACAAGGCTCTCGAAGGTGTGAACCAGACACTCTCGTCCTTCGACCAGCGCATCGGAGTCCGTGTTGCGGCTTCGATGGCGGAGCTGAATGACATGGCGAAGCGTATGGCAGGTTCGGTGAGCCACGAGATCGAGAATTCGGTATTGAGCCTGCAGACCCGCCTCGCAGCAACATCGACGGAACTCATGCAGCGCGTCAACACCGATACGGCGCGTTTCGAAGGCATCATTGGCGAAACGGCAGAACGCAGTTCCAGCCGCATCGCCGCCATCATCAAGGATCTGCCTGACGAGGTGGCCCATCGCATGGATGCGGAAGTGTCGCGGATCGATGGCGCACTGAGAGGCTCGCTATTCGGGCTTTCTGACCAGATGCGGCAGATCGTCGATGCCGTTCCCGCCAGGCTCTCGGCGTTGACTCAGGAAACGCTTCACGACCTTCAATCCGGCCTCGAGCGCTCATTCGATGGCGTGGCCAAACGCTCGGTGGTGCTGAGCCAGGAATTCCGCAAAACGGCCACTGAAACCACCGAGTCCGTGTTGCAAGGCTATGTCGACTTCATCTTCCTGTCGGTCGAGCGCTTCCGCCGGGAACTGGACGAGGTCAATGAGACCTTCACCCAGGAGCTGCACAGCAGGCTCCTGCACTTGTCGAACGCCAGGTCACAGGGCGCGACGGCAGTGGCACAGGACGGCCCCGAGGGGGCCGACGCGCCGTCGGGCCACTGAACCCACATGCTGCAATGGCTGCGCCTGCGCAGGCGGGTGCAACGTATCCGGCGCATCGCGGGGCGGCCCTTGCAGATACTGGATTCGCGCCGACCTTCGCTGATGGGGCCGATGTGGCAGTCTCCCCTATTGCTGCACCCTGCTGTTCTTCTGGATCGATGTGGTCACTGAGCACGTCTGTCAGGACTCTTTCTCCCAGTCCGACAAGCGCAAGGTTGTGCGAAAGGTCCTCGCCCGCATCACAGACGAGTTGGGCGCCTCGGAAGCTGCCTTCATGCGGCACGTCCTGCCCGATGGACAGCCGCGCCGACGCCGTGCGCTGGCGGACCTGAAGCGCGTTGTGGATCTGTATCGCGGCGATGTCGATGACCGCTTCATGATCTATGCGGACTATCGCGATGCGGTGGATGGCGGCGGAAGACCAGCGCGTTCGGGAAACCGTTGGGGCCTCCGCACGGAGGCGGCGCATGAAATTCTGCTCTTGAGCTATGTCATCGGCACGCTGCAGGGCACGCGGGAGTTTGACCGGCCGCGCGCCGGATCATGACATCGCGGGCGAGGCCGGCGTGGCAGCTACTTCTGGCCCCACTTCTTGAAGTCGACCGCCGAGCGCGGCGCCGGGGCAGCCGGTGGCGGGGCGCGACGAGTCCGTTCATCGATGCTTGTCAGGCATTGATCCACGACATCGGCCCATTCATCCATGTGCGCGATGCTCCGGGCGTGGCGGTCGATGCGCTTGATGGTCCGCCACAGCTGCCAGGCCACGGCCCCCAAGGCTGCGATGACGCAGAGGCTGAGCCACATCGGTGTGGCAGCAGTGAGCCATGAGAAAGCATTGACCAAGAACAAATCACTCCATCTGACCAACAGGGCGAACCGGCACTAGAATTGGGCCAGGCCGTGCCGACATGCAATCACATTCGCAATGGTACTCGCAATCAGGCGGCTCCTCTTCTCCCGATTGCATTCACGACAAGGCATTCATTAAGGCTGAAGACGGCGCAGTTGAGACAGCCGAATGAAACTCTGTTAATCGTCGTCTGCAAACTGCATATTGGCGCAAGCGGCTCGCCGCTGGCTGGCCATGTGGCGGGTTTTGACGGGATCGGCCATGCAGGCGAAACACTACTGGGGATTGTTCTGGATCGCATCCGCCTTGTCGGTTCACGCCTTCATCGTTGGCAAGCAGCTCGGAAGCAGCTTCTTCATCATGCTGTTCTTCTGGGGCTTCGTCGCCATCTGCGCATTTCGCGGCGCGCTGCAGGCCGCGCAGTCCATGGCCATCGTCATGATCATCCTGCTCGGCGCGCTGACCATTGCAACGCTGACCGGCGGCACGGCGCCGCCAAGCCTTGCCTACACCACCTTCGCACTTTACCCTGCAATCGTTAGCTGGATCAGCGTATTCTTCTACATCCGCTACCTGCGCCAGCGAGACAGCATCGACGCAAGACCCCGACTGTCATTCTGGCGGCAGCGCCGCGCCGACTGAATGACCGCTAGGGCTGCTTGATCACGTCCTTGGCGCCGTCAGCACCCATGTAGACGGCGAGGATCTTCACTGGCACCGTCCCGGTATTGATGCCGGCATGGGTGACGTCCATCGCCTCGAGGAAGGATTCTCCCTGGCGGTAGGTGCGCGTGCCGCGACCGTCGTAGTCCACCGTCACTTCGCCTTCGAGGACATGGATAAAGGTTGGAACGCCGTGCTTGTGCAGCACCGTCTTCTCGCCAGGGCCAAGCACCACGACCAAGGCATTCACCATCGCCTGCCCCTGCGTCGGATAGGCGATGGTCTCACCCATCACCGTCTTGTTGCCGGAGAACAGCGGAATGGCCGGATACCCATCGGCCAACGCCGTTCCGGCAAACACCATCATCACTCCAAGTGCCAGCGATCCAAGCCTCATGTCAGTCCGTCCCCACACAGTTTCATTTTCATTGCGGCGCAACTCAGCACGCTGCGTACCGCCATGCAAGGCGCGATGAAATACCCTGAAGACCACGATGGCAGAGTTTGACAACACGCCGGGGCTGCAAGGGGCGCTGGGGGATCAGTCGATGTGACGGCGCTTGACCTGCAGGTGCAAACTATGCGGCCCCGTCGATTGGTGCTCCCCGCGACGAGGAGGAGACCTCCGCAGGCCTGCCGCGGCGCCATGCGGCCAGCAACTCGAAGGCAACCGCCAGCAGCGTCGGCCCGATGAACAGGCCGAGAAAGCCGAAGGACAGGAATCCGCCGAACACTCCGAGGATGACCAGCATGAGCGGCAGCTTGATGCTGGATCCGATCAGCAACGGTTTGAGCAGATTGTCGCTGAACGTCACCAACAGGCCCCACAGCACCACGAACCAGAATGCGGCATCCATGCCGGACTGCGCGTAAAGCCACCACGCAGCACCGCCCCAGACGAGATTGATCAGCGCCCCGCCGAACTGGCTGATGGCAAAGATGAGCGTGACGAAGCCGAGCGGGGCCGCGCCGGGCACACCAGCCATGAGAAGGCCGATCGTCATCAGCAACCCCTGGATCGCGGCTGTGCCGACGATGCCGTAGAACACCCCACGCGTCGCGCCGGCCGCCACGTCCGTCAATGCCGCGAGCTGCGGTCCGCCGAGCCGCCCCAGGCTGTCACGCAGTACCACCGCCACCCTGTCGCCACGTGACCAGAAGGTGGTCGCGACGATGAGCGCCAGTGATATATCCATGATGCTGGTCGCCAGCCCGAAGGCGGCGGAGGTGAGGAACTGCCGGACCGGCTCCGCATAGGACATCAGCATCGCCTTCGATTCCGGTGTCTGGGCGAGAACGCCACTCCAGGTCGAGGCGATTTTGTCCCCGACCAGCGGCAGGCCAGTAACCCAGCCGGGCAACTGCGGGGCTGATGCGATCCACGCCGTGCCCAGGCCGGTGAGGTCCTTCACCTCGACCGCAAGGTCCGGCGCGATCACCAGGATCGGCACCAGCACAAAGACCAGAAGTGCCGAGAGCATGATGCCCGCCGCGATGTTGCCGGAGAAGCCCCTGCCAACCAGCCAGCTGCGCACCGGCCAGGCTGCCACCGCGAGAATTGCGGCAAAGGCCAGCCCCAGCATGAAGGGCTTCAGGACAAGGTAGACGCCGGCCAGCAGCAGGCTGAACAACACGAGCAGCGCGAATCTTTCCATCAGCGACGCGGTCCCGAACATTGCGGGCGGTCTGTCGTCTGGCTGCTGCATGCGGTTTCCCTTCCGTTGCGACCATCATAGCACGCGAACGGACGAGGGTGTACCGTCCGGGCTAGAGGCCGGTGTCTGCCGCGCCGCGCGCCATCAGCGCGGCCTCCACCGCCTTCAGCTGCTCGCTGACATCCTGCCAGCCACGCAGTTGCGTCTCGTCGGCGAGAAAGTTCACCAGCGCCCGGCAGAGCGAGAGCATCGCGGTATCGGGTACGGTGGTGAGCCTGTTCTTCTGCGTCATGCTGGCTTGTCCTGCTGCGAACGATTTCGCGATGTGGGACCATTGTCCTAGAAGACAGCGGGCAGGTGGAGCAAGAGAGGAACTACGTATTCACATTCACAACTCGCAATGTTCGTCCACCACGTGCAGCAGCGGGGCTACGGCGGTTGCGTTGCCCAGGGAATGCCGTTGCGCCCCATCTCGAGGCCAAGCTGGTAGAGCGCCTTCATGAAGACGGGATCGAACGGCTCCGTTTCTTCCTTGCTGAAGCTTTCGGGCACCCAGATGGCCTTGAAGTGGATTCCGTCGCGCTGGGCATTGGCATACATGCGATAGAGGTCGCCCACGCCCTGGGTGGTGATGAGCGTGCTGATCGACCGGCCGACGATCGATGCCAATCGCGGCTTCACCATCGTGTATTGCGGCGTCACCTTGCCATTGCGGATGACGTACAGTGTGCGCTTGATGCCGCTGCGGTTCAGCCTGGCGTCCTGCGCCTTCACCGAGAAGTTGGAGGGGAACATGAAGGCCTGGTTGGACGTGCCGCCGTCGACATGCATCTCGTCGAAGGTCCGGCCATCGGCAACCACCTTGATCTTGACCGGAGGGAACACGCCGGGAATCGAGGACGAGGCGACAAGAATGTCCCGAATCAAGTCCTTGCGGTCCGGCACACCGCTCGATGCGATGGCCCCGATATCCCACACGACGGGGCGGCCGGCGTCGAGGTTGGTCGTCCCAACGAGAAGCTTGCGGCCGCGGGCGTTCTCCCGCGCGATATCGGTCACCATCTGGTCCGTGACGTAGCGGGCGACGAGGTTGCGCAGCGGCGTGTTGTCGGCCGCCGCGGCCGAGCCGATGACCCTGATGATTGGCTTCCTGCGGAACACATCCTCGCCGGAGATCGCCGTATAGGCTTCCGTCAGCAATTCATCATAGGGAGGACCCAGATAGGCGAAGGGCGCGATGAGCGATCCGGTGGAAACACCGGTGACCACGGTGAATTCGGGTCGCGTGCCGGCCTTGGTCCAGCCGGAGAGCAGGCCGGCGCCAAAGGCGCCATTGCTGCCTCCGCCCGACACGGCCAGAAAATTGCGGACAGTAGGGGAAAGCCCCGCCGCCTTCTGCTGTGCGGTGATCTCCTCCAGCATGGCATCGGTGAACCCGTCGCCATTGTCACCCCAATAGCGGATGCGGCTGTAGCCCGGCACGGTGGAGCGGCTTGCCAGCGGTTCGGGCACGGGGTCGCGCAGAGATTCAACCGTCGGACCGGCGCAAGCGACCAGCAACATGCCGAGCAAGGCCACGATCAGCAGTCTTGTCCTGGTCAAGGTCTGGAACGTCCCTGAGATACGCGGGGTGGGATGGTCCTCAGAACTTGAAGACGGCAGCGACAACCGGGCCCTGCTCCACCACATCGTAGACGAAGCCATCGCTGCTGTAGTCCACGCTCATCGCGCGGTAGCCGGCAAAGGCCGAGAAATGATCGGTGAAGTCATAGCCCGCGCCACCCATCAGGTCCCACATCAGGTCGGAGCCGACGCCGAAGCCGCCGATCATGGCCCAGCTGGCGAGATAGACATCTGGCAGCAGGTCGACGCGCAGCTTGGCACCGGCCAGCGGGTCAACCCAGCTGGCGCCGTCGTCCTTGGACTTTCCGCCCAAGAACCCACCCTTCACGTCGAACTCATTGTTCACGTTGTAGTACCGGCCACCGACCACGACATCGAGCCGTGCCACGTCAGTGTCATAGATTGCATAGCCCGCGAGGCCCGTCAGCATCAGGCTGGTGTTGGTGACCTCGATCTTGTCGGCGAAGCGGCCGAAGGGCGTCTCCACCGTCTTGCCGACGTTGGTGTAGGTGAGGTCAACGCCCAGCATGAAACGGTCCTTGCGCGCTTCGGCGAGGCCCATGAAGGCGAAGTCCAGGCTGCCGATGATGTCGCTGAAGGGCAGGTCAATGTCCTGGGGCGGCAGGCCGAACACGCCCACGTCGCCGCTGAGGCCAGCGCCCCAGACATAGGCGGCGGCGGTGAACTTCCAGTCGCTGGTATCCGGGACGGGTGCAATGTCCGCGGCCTGGCCGGCAAGCGGCAGGGACGCCGAGAACAGGGCCGCAACAGTGAAAATTTTCAGCGACTTGAACATCATGTGAGATTCCCCCTCGTGCTCGGATCCTATACACAACCTCTCGCTTCGCAAAAGTGCATCTGGCAACAATTGGCGCACTGGAGTAGTGTTTGCCGCAGGGTGATACATCCCTGCAACACCTTGGAATTGTGGCCGGGCGTACCCAACTGTGGGGTATGGCGCCGGGAAATTCCCGCTTTCGCGCTCATGACAGACAGGAGCCAATCATGACCATCCGCATCATGCCGGTCGCACTCGCAATTGCACTCGTTTGCACATTGCCGCTCGAAGCCTTCGCCCGCGGGGGTGGTGGCGGCGGCGATGGTGGCGGAGGCGGTGGGGGCCACAGCGGCAGCGACCGCGGCGCCACCAATAT
>JBEARP010000087.1:0-12868 GCA_041163105.1 Pseudomonadota bacterium | reverse complement strand
CCGCCGGGATGACCGCCACCCGGGGGGCCTAGCCCCGCTCCTTCCGGAGCTTCGCCCAGTAGTCCAGCCGTCGCTTCACCTCGCGCTCGAAGCCGCGTTCGACGGGGTCGTAGTAGCTCTCGCGGCCCATCCCTTCCGGGAAATAGTTCTGTCCTGAAAATGCATCGGGCTGGTCATGGTCATAGCGGTAGCCGGTGCCGTATTCCTGCTGTTTCATCAGCTTGGTCGGCGCGTTGAGGATGATCTTGGGCGGCATCAGCGAGCCCGTCTGCTTGGCGCGCTCGGTGGCGGCCTTGTAGGCCTTGTAGACGGCATTCGATTTTGGCGCGGAGGCCACGTAGACGACTGCCTGCGCGATCGCCAGCTCGCCCTCCGGGCTGCCGAGGAAGTCGTAGGTTTCCTTCGCCGCCAGGGCCTGGTGCAGGGCCTCGGGGTCGGCGAGGCCCACGTCCTCGACCGCCATCCGCACCACGCGGCGCACGATGAACAGCGGATCCTCCCCCGCCACCAGCATGCGGGCGAGATAGTAGAGCGCTGCATCCGGGTCTGAACCGCGCACCGACTTGTGGAGCGCCGAGACGAGGTTGTAGTGCCCGTCCGCCGCCTTGTCATAAAGCGGCATCCGCTTCTGCACGGTGCGGGACAGCGTCTCCGTGTCGAGCGGGGCGCCGCCTTCTGGCACCGCGGCGAACACCTCTTCCAGCATGTTGAGAAAATAGCGGCCGTCGCCATCCGCCATGCCGGTCATCGCCTCGCGCGCGGCCGGGTCAGCCGGCAGCGGGCGGCGTTCGAACATTTCGGCGCGCCGGATCAGCGCCTGCATCGCCTCGTTGTCCAGTCGGTTCAGCACCAGAACCTGCGCCCGCGAGAGCAGAGCGCCGTTCAGCTCGAAGCTCGGGTTCTCTGTCGTGGCGCCCACCAGGATGATGGTGCCGTCCTCGACGTAAGGGAGGAATGAATCCTGCTGTGACTTGTTGAAACGGTGAATTTCATCAACAAATAGAAGCGTGCCACGTCCCTGCTCGCGCCGGATGCGCGCCTGCTCGAAGACCTTCTTGAGGTCGGCGACACCGGAAAAGATCGCCGATATCTGCTCGAAGGCCAGCCCCGTCTCACCCGCCAGAAGCCTTGCGATGGTCGTCTTGCCTGTCCCCGGCGGCCCCCACAGGATGATGGAAGGGATGCGCCCCGCGGCCAGCATCCGCGTGATCACCCCGTCGGGGCCGACGAGGTGATCCTGCCCCACCACATCCAGCAGTTTCTGCGGGCGGAGCCTGTCCGCCAGCGGGCGGGGCGCGTCCTTTCCGAAACCGGCGGAATCGAAGAGGCTTGGCATCAGCCGCCGATTGCCAGCTTCACAACGCGGCCACCACGGCTGACGGCAATCCGCCAGGTCCTGCCGCCATCCTCGAGCGCCGCATTCAAGGCATCCACACTGTCGATCTTCGTGCCGTTGATTTCGAGCACAATGTCACCACGCTTGAAAAAGCGTTGGGCTGGCCCCTTCTCAATCTTCGAGATCACCACGCCCTCGATGTCGGCGGGAAGCCCGAGTTCGTCCGCCACGGCGGGAGAGAGGTTGGCAGCGGTCGCACCCGCCAGCGGGTTCGCCCCCTCGATGATGGTCGCGTCGCGTTGCACCGTCTCGGGCGCAGCCTCCATGGTGACTTGGGTCTCCTTGCGGTCGCCCTTGCGCTGGTACTCGATGATGATGGTTGCACCCAGTGCCGTGGTCGCGGCGCGGTAACCCAGCTCCTGAGCCGTCTCAACAGGCTTGCCCTCCAGAGCGAGCACGATATCTCCACGCTTCAACCCGGCCTTGGCAAGTGGACTCTCAGGATGAAGGCTGATGATCATGGCCCCTTCCGGCCTCGACATGCCGATTGATGTCGCGATATCGGGCGTCACATCCTGCAATTCCGCGCCCAGCCAAGGCCGGCGGATCGCGGCCCCGCCTGTTTCCGCCGTCGCGACGACGGTCTTCACCATGTTCGTGGGAATGGCGAACCCGATGCCGATGGACCCACCCGAGCGCGAAAAGATGGCGGTGTTGATGCCAATCAGCTGACCGTTCATGTTCACCAGCGCGCCACCCGAGTTGCCCGGGTTGATGGCTGCATCGGTCTGAATGAAGAACTGGTAGTCACTGACCCCGACGCGGGTGCGCGCAAGGGCGGAAACAATGCCACTGGTAACCGTCTGGCCCACGCCGAAGGGGTTGCCGATGGCCAAGACGAGGTCACCCACCTCCAGCGCGTCGGAATCGCCCAAGGCAAGCGCCGGGAGTTGCTCGTCCGGGACCTCGATCTTCAGCACCGCAAGGTCGGTACGCTCGTCGGCGATCAGTACCTTGGCCTCGAACTCGCGCTTGTCGGCGAGCGCCACCTTGATGTCCGTGGCGTTGGCAATGACGTGGTTGTTGGTGACGATCAGTCCATTGGGATCGACGATAACGCCCGACCCGAGCGAACTGGCAACACGCTCGCGCGGGCGGCCGAAACTGCCGTCCCCTCCAAAGAAGCGCCGGAAGAACGGATCCTGAGAAAAGCTGTCGGTCTTCTTCTCCACCAGTTTGCGCTGCGAATAGACGTTGACGACAGCCGGCGCCGTGGCCTTCACCAGCGGGGCGAAGGACAGTTGCATGACGGCAGCCGTGCCTGGCACGGCCTTCTCGTCCGCCTTGGCGAGCGGGCTCGCCAGGAACAGCACGAGGGCGGACATAAGGGCTGGAAATAAACGCATGGGACTCCTCTTGGGGCGCGATGGCGCGCCTATCTGCGATCTAGCTTTGTCGACAAGATGACCGATGTCTCGATCCGCGTGATACCCGGAATTTGGCCGATCTCGTCGATCAGCTTGTCCATGGCCTCGGATGACCCGGTCTTCACCTGCGCGATAAGGTCGAATTTTCCGCTCACCGTGTTCAGTGTCTCGATCTGCGGAAACTTGGCGAGCATCCGCCCCACCTCGATCTGGCGACGCGGTTCCACTGAGAAGGTGACGAAGGCCCTCATGCCGCCCTGGTCAAGCTCGCGCGAGAGCCGAACGGAGTATGCAGCAATAACCCCGGTCTCCTCCAGCCGCCTCAGCCGATCCTGGACGGTGGTGCGGGAGAGCCCCAACTTGCGGGCCAACGAAGCAACCGGCTCCCGCGAATCGACCTTCAGCAGGGCAATCAACTCCTCATCCTTCGGGGTGATCTGTACCATCGGCGAATTGGGGTCCGTATTCGTCGGAATGACGACTCAGCCGTCATAATTCAGCATATTGCCGTGTGTAAACCATCTTCCCCGGACGTTATCTACCGCTCTCGCGTTTTCCCCTGTCCTAACGGAGGTTTCGATGGCCCTCACTGCCCTGAACGTCGTGTCCGATCCCTACTATGCCGATGCAAACGCGGTGGCCGCCTCCATGCAACCGGAAGAAGCCGTGTTTTGCTTCAGCGCCGAACGCCTCCGGGAGCGCCTGGCGCTGTTTACCCGGGGGTTTCCCGGAACGGTCAGCTTTGCGGTCAAGTCGAACCCGTCACGTGAAGTGGTGACCACCCTCTCCGAGGCCGGCCTCACGCACTGGGACGTTGCCTCGGTGCACGAGATGGCACTGGTCCATTCGGTGCAGCCTTCGGCGCACTTCCACTATCATAACCCGGTCAAGTCACGGCGCGAGATCCACGACGCCTACAACAAGTATGGCTGCCATCGCTTTGCCGTGGATGCCCGCGAGGAGGTCGCCAAGATCGCCGAGATCGTCGGCGCGGATCGTACGGTCGAAATGGCCGTCCGATTCGTGCTGCCACGTGACCGCGCGACCTCGGCACATGACTTCTCGACCAAGTTCGGCGCGCCCGAGCACATTGCTGTTGAACTGCTTCAAGACATCCAGCGCCGCGGCTTCGTGCCCGTGATGACGTTCCACCCAGGCTCCCAGTCACGCGATCCCAACGTCTATGTCCGCCACATCGAGGCCGCACACCGCATCGCCAAGACGGCGGGCGTGCACATCGGCAAGCTCAATGTCGGCGGCGGCTTCCCGGCCAGCTATCCGCTGAGCAAGCCTGCCCCGCTCGACACCTTCTTCAGCCTCATCGCCGAAGCTACCACGCGCTACTTTGGCAAGGGCACGGAGCCGGCACTCGAGTGCGAGCCGGGTCGCGGCCTCGTCGCCAACTGCATGTCGCTTCTCACCCGGATCAAGCTGGTGTGCTCCGACGGAGACGACATCTTCCTGAATGACGGAGTCTATGGTGGCCTGATGGAGTTCATGCAGGTGCCAGAACTGCAGCCGCCCTACCGCGTCATCCGCGATGGCAAGGTGCTGGAAGGCCCCACCAAGCCCTGGAAGGTCTTCGGTCCCACCTGCGACCCGCTCGACGTGCTGCCCACCAAGCTGGATCTGCCCGTCAACTTGAAAGACGAAGACTTTGTCGAGTTCGGCACGCTGGGCGCCTATGGCATAGCCACGTCCACCATGTTCAACGGCTATGGCAACCACGCTGTGATCGCTGTGGGAGAAGCGTACAACGGCTGAATGCGATGCGGCCGTGCAGTTCTCACTGCTCAAGGATCGCTTCTATTGGAAACGGCCGGTCAATCGACCGGCCGTTCATCATTTTGTACAGTTGACGAACTCAGTTAAACATCGAGTTTCGCACGGCGATAGCAACCGCCTGCGTCTTTGTATGAGCGCGAAGCTTGCTCATGGCCCGTGCCGCGTAAAGGTTTACAGCGCTGGTGCTGAGCTTCAGGATCGCGGCGGTTTCGCTCGCGGTTTTGCCTTCCGCCGCCCACATCAGCACTTCTCGTTCGCGCGGGCTCAACTCGAAACCCTCACCCATTGGGCGTTGCTGAGCCGCGATCAGTTTCTTGACGCGCTGGTGATAGTAGTGCGCGAAAAGATGCGCTTCATTCACCAGTTCACGGCGCACCTCGCCCCAATGACGATCGTCACAGTCGAAGTTGATGGAGAACATCGCATCGCCGACACCAAGCTCACGGATCGGGATTGATATGCCGTGGCGGCCGATGCCATAGCGCTCGGCGATCTGATGGATGTCCTTCACGGTCTCATCACTCGTGCGCGCCTCGTCCCAGTCCAGCGGAAGAAGGCGGCTGAAACACAGATGGAACGCACTGTCCTTCAGCGGCGAGTATTCCTTCATGTAGAGCTGGGTGTAGTTCTCGTCGTAGGTCGAGAACCACGTCATCCGGTCGGGCACGGCCCGCGACGACCCGAGGAACCAGTAGGAAAGGTTCAGGACGCCGAAACGGTCACGCGCCGTGCGGAGGAAGTTGGCGGACTCCTTCTCATCCGAGAAGGGTTCCTGCGTGGCGTTGAAGATGTCAAATCGGCTGGTCAGGTTCATTGCAATCGTTGTCCAATCTAAGGGTCACCGTGTCTCAACGGCGAACACACGACTCAACGAACGCAAGGAACGGGCCAAGTTTTGACTGAATAATACGGCCGCGCAATGGCAAAGGGGCAGCTATTTCGCTGCCCCTGTGTCAAAACGATACTATAGCAATAATCAGGCGGCCGCTTCCGCAGCCACATCGGTCTTCTGGCTCGGGCCGGAATCGAGCCCGCGGGCGTTAACGTCGCGATCGACGAACTCAATCACCGCCATGGGAGCCTGGTCGCCGTAGCGGAAACCTGCCTTCATGATGCGGATATAGCCGCCACTGCGCGTGCCGTAGCGCTTGGCCAGCACTTCAAACAGCTTCTTGACCTGGGTCTCGTCGCGAACCTGAGCCATTGCCTGGCGACGGGCGTGAAGACCACCCTGCTTGCCAAGCGTGATCAGCTTTTCAACCACCGGACGGAGGTCCTTGGCCTTCGGCAGCGTCGTCACGATCTGCTCATGCTTGATCAATGCCGCAGCCATGTTGGCGAACATCGCCTCGCGATGCTCTGCCGTGCGGTTGAACCGGCGGCCCCTGAAACCATGACGCATAACCGTTCTCCTTCAATTCCGGCGCAGGCTTCAAGCCGCGCCGCTCGGGTTCTCAATAATGTTGTTCGTACTTCTTCGCGAGTTCTTCGATGTTCTCAGGCGGCCAGTTCGGCACTTCCATGCCAAGGTGCAGGCCCATCTGAGCAAGAACTTCCTTGATCTCGTTCAGCGACTTGCGGCCGAAATTCGGGGTGCGCAGCATCTCGGCTTCCGTCTTCTGGATCAGGTCGCCTATATAAACGATGTTGTCGTTCTTCAGGCAGTTGGCGGAGCGCACGGAAAGCTCCAGCTCGTCGACCTTCTTGAGCAGCGCCGCATTGAACTCGAGTTCGGGGCGCGACTCCTCGATGATGGCCTTGGAAGGCTCCGAGAAATTGATGAACACGGACAGCTGGTCCTGAAGGATACGGGCTGCATAAGCAACCGAATCCTCGGGGCTCACAGAACCGTCGGTCTCGACGTTCATGATCAGCTTGTCATAGTCGAGAATCTGGCCTTCACGGGTGTTCTCGATCTTGAACGACACCCGCTTCACGGGGCTGTAGATGGAGTCGACAGGAATGAGACCGATCGGGGCATCTTCCGGACGGTTGCGCTCGGCCGAGACATAGCCCTTGCCAGTGGCGACAGTGAACTCGACGCGGATCTCTGCGCCTTCGTCCAGCGTGCAAATCACGTGCTCCGGGTTCAGGATCTGAATATCGCCGGTCGTCTGGATGTCGCCGGCGCGAACGACGCCGGGGCCGTCCTTGCGCAGCATCAGGCGCTTCGGGCCTTCACCCTGCATGCCGATGGCGATTTCCTTGATGTTCAGGATCATGTCGGTGACGTCTTCGCGCACGCCGGCGATCGACGAGAATTCATGCAGCACGCCGTCGATGTGAACGGAGGTGACTGCAGCACCCTGGAGAGAAGACAGCAGGATGCGGCGCAAAGCATTGCCAAGCGTCGTGCCGAAGCCACGCTCCAGCGGCTCGGCCACAAAGGTGGCGACGCGGCGGCGGTCACGGCCCGGCTGGACCTCGAGCTTCGACGGACGGATCAGTTCCTGCCAGTTCTTCTGGTTGACTTGCATCTTCTTGTGCTTCCTGTCGAAAATCCGGCTCCCCGTCAGGGGATCCATGTTTTCACAAAGATAACGATGTACCACCCTGAAATGCGGGGTGGCGGCGAACTCCGCGGTTAGACGCGGCGACGCTTGGGCGGGCGGCAGCCGTTGTGCGGAATCGGCGTGACGTCGCGGATCGAGGTAACCTGAAGACCACAGGCCTGCAGCGCGCGAAGAGCCGACTCACGACCCGCACCCGGACCGCAGACCTCGACTTCAACGGTACGCATGCCGTGCTCCATGGCGGCGCGGCCAACCTGCTCGGCAGCGACCTGGGCCGCATACGGAGTGGACTTGCGCGAGCCCTTGAAGCCCAGCTTGCCGGACGACGACCAGACGATGGCGTTGCCCTGCACGTCGGTGATGGTGATCATCGTGTTGTTGAACGACGAGTTCACATGCACCACGCCGGATGAGATGTTCTTGCGCTCTTTGCGGCGCGGACGTTGAGCTTCCTTAGCCATGTTCTTTCAGCCTTTACTTCTTCTTACCGGCGATTGCCTTGGCCGGGCCCTTGCGGGTACGGGCGTTTGTATGGGTGCGTTGACCGCGAACGGGCAAGCCCTTGCGGTGGCGCAGGCCGCGGTAGCAGCCGAGGTCCACCAGGCGCTTGATATTGATCGAAACTTCACGGCGCAGGTCGCCCTCGACCACGTAGTCGCGGTCAATCACCTCACGGATGGCAAGAACCTCGGCGTCCGAGAGCTCGTTCACACGCTTGGTCTGGTCGATCTTCGTCTTTTCGCAGATCTCGACCGCGTTAACCGGGCCGATGCCAAAGATATAGCGGAGCGAAATCGCCACCGGCTTGTTGGTCGGAATATTGACGCCTGCAATACGGGCCACGCCTGTTCTCCTAATCACTTCAGCGACTTAAGTCACTGACTTCACATCTGTTTTCAGCTTCGATCGGATGCATTCAAAGGCATAAGGCCGTACCCCAAGGGGTCGTTCCCCCTGAAGCCAGCCTGTTCTCGACCGAGATTGGCGCCGTGTCTAGAGTGGAATCGCTCGCGCGTCAACTCTAGAACGCCAAATCGGGGCCTCAAACGCCCTTCAACACACCTTCGATCTGGCGGGTCACTTCCATGATGTCCGCCATGCCGTCGATCGTCTTCAGCGTACCGCGCCCGCCATAGTACTGCACCAGCGGCGCGGTCTGCTTGTTGTAGACAGCGAGGCGGTCACGAACCGTTTTCTCGTTGTCGTCGGCGCGGCGAGTGAACTGGGTCCCCCCACACACATCGCATACGCCTGAAACCTTGGGTTGCTCGAACCGGTCGTGGTAACCCTTGCCGCAATGGGCGCAGGTGTAACGTCCAGTGATGCGCTCTACGAGCGCCTCGTCATCCACTTTCATCTCGATCACGGCATTGAGCATCAGGCCCTTGCCGGCAAGCATGGTGTCTAGGGCCTCGGCCTGGGCCGTGTTGCGCGGGAAACCGTCGAGGATGAAACCCTTCTTCACGTCTGCCTGGTCGAGCCGGTCGGCGATGATGCCAACCACCACAGCGTCCGGCACGAGTTCGCCCCGGTCCATGATTTCCTTCGCCTTGCGGCCCGTCTCGGTTCCGGCGGCCACGGCGGCGCGCAACATGTCGCCGGTCGAGAGCTGCTTCATGCCATGCTTGTCTTCGATGAGCTTGGCTTGCGTGCCCTTGCCGGCCCCCGGAGGTCCGAGAAGAATGATGTTCACCGCTTGCTACCCCTGAGCTTGGACTTCCTGATCAGGCCCTCGTACTGCTGGGCCAGAAGGTGTCCTTGCACCTGGGCGACGGTATCCATGGTCACGCTCACCACGATCAGCAGCGACGTGCCGCCGAAATAGAAGGGAACGCCCGTGTAGCCAATCAGTAATTCAGGCAACAAGCACACCAACACCAGATAGAGCGCACCGATGAGGGTTATACGAGTCAGCACGTAGTCGATGTATTCCGCGGTCCGCTCACCCGGACGGATACCGGGAATGAAGCCGCCGTACTTCTTCAGATTATCAGCCGTCTCGACCGGGTTGAACATGATCGAGGTGTAGAAGAACGCGAAGAAAACGATGAGCAGCGCATAAAGCAGCAGGAAAAGCGGCTGGCCGTGGCCAAGCATGGCCGTAAGCGAGTTCAGCCACTCGGGGCCCTGGCCCTGGGAGAAGTTGGCGACAGTGATGGGCAGCAACAGCAGCGACGACGCGAAGATCGGCGGAATGACGCCCGACGTATTCAACTTCAGCGGCATGTGAGAGCTTTCGCCCTGGAACATCTTGTTGCCAACCTGACGCTTCGGATACTGGATCAGCAACCGGCGCTGGGCACGCTCCATCACCACGATGAAGGCAATGACGGCGAAGGCCAGCAGGATGATGCCGAGGATGACGAAGGTCGACACCTGACCAGTTCGGCCAAGCTCGAGAAGACCCGCGATTCCACTTGGCAGGTTCGCGACGATGCCCGCGAAGATGATCAACGAGATGCCATTGCCGATGCCGCGCGAGGTGATCTGCTCACCCAGCCACATCAGGAAAACCGTTCCGCCGGTCAGCGTGATGACGGTGGAAATGCGGAAGAACATGCCCGGATCAACGACGATGTTGCCCTGCCCCTCAAGGCCGACGGCGATGCCATAGGACTGCAGAACAGCAAGAAACACCGTGCCATATCGGGTGTACTGATTGATCTTCTTGCGGCCCTGCTCACCCTCCTTCTTCAGCGCCTCAAGCTGCGGTGAGACCGAGCTCATGAGCTGAATGATGATCGAGGCCGAGATATACGGCATGATGTTGAGGGCGAAGATCGCCATGCGGCCAAGTGCGCCGCCGGCCAGGTTGTTCACCCAGCCCAGGATGCCGTTGGAGTTCTGCGCGGCGAACTTGGCGAGTTGGATCGCGTCAACGCCCGGAATGGGGATATAGCTGCCGAGGCGATAGACGATCAGGGCGCCGAGCGTGAACCAGATGCGCTTCTTCAAGTCTTCCGACTTGGCGAGCGCGCCGAAGTTCAGGTTTGCGGCAAGTTGTTCTGCGGCTGATGCCATGTCTTCGTCCTCGCAACGGTCTTGGGGCCCCTATGTGGGGCCCCTAACCAGTGCCTGCAAGCTTACTTCGCGTCCGAAGCCTTCTCGACGGGCTTCAGCATCTTGACCGAGCCGCCTGCCTTCTCGACCGCCGCAACGGCACCGGCCGTCGCGTGGTAAACCTCGAAGGCCACCTTGGATGTGAGCGTGCCCTTGCCGAGCAGGCGAACGCCGCCCTTGGGAGCAGAGATGACGCCGGCGGCGACGAGTGCAGCGGCATTCACCGGCTGCTTCGCGTCGAGGCGCTTCGAGTCGATGGCGGCCTGCACGATCGACAGGTTCACCTCGTTGTAGTCAACCTGGTTCGGCTTGTTGAAGCCGCGCTTCGGCAGACGGCGGTAAATCGGCATCTGGCCGCCTTCGAAGCCGGCCTTGGCGCCGCCCTTGCGGGCCGTCTGACCCTTGCCGCCGCGACCTGCGGTCTTGCCGAGGCCAGAACCAATGCCACGGCCCACACGCTTCTTGGCGTGGCGAGAACCGGGATTGTCGGAAATTTCATTGAGCTTCATGGTCGCTCTTCCTTATTCCACGACGCGCACGAGGTGCGCGACCTTGGCGATCATGCCGCGAACCGCCGGGGTATCCTGGAGGGTCGAGGTCCTGTTCATCTTGTTGAGGCCGAGCCCGATCAGCGTTGCGCGCTGCTCGCCGGGGCGACGCTGCGGGCTTGCAACCTGCTGGAGCGTGACCGTCTTGTTGGCTTTCGCCGGGGCTTTCGCCATGATCAGTTTCCTTCTTATTCGGCCACGGCCGAGCCGCCACGGCGGCTCATGACGTCGGCAACCTTCTTGCCGCGGCGAGAGGCGACGGCACGCGGGCTCGTCTGCTTCTTCAACGCGTCGAAAGTGGCGCGGACCATGTTGTAGGGGTTGGACGAGCCCTTGGACTTCGCCACGACGTCGGCCATGCCGACCGACTCGAAGACAGCGCGCATCGGGCCGCCGGCGATGATGCCGGTTCCCGGAGGAGCGGTGCGCAGCGTAACCTTGCCAGCGCCCCAGCGGCCGTCGATGTCATGATGCAGAGTGCGGCCTTCCTTCAGCGGCACGCGGATCAGACCACGCTTCGCCGACTCGGTTGCCTTGCGCACTGCTTCCGGCACTTCGCGCGCCTTGCCGTGCCCGAAGCCAACGCGGCCCTTCTGGTCGCCGACGACGACGAGTGCCGCAAAGCCGAAGCGCTTGCCGCCCTTCACCACCTTGGCGACGCGGTTGATGTGCACGAGCTTGTCGATGAACTCGCTGTCCCGCTCTTCACGGTTGTCACGGTCCTTGCGGTCACCGCGCTCCGAACGTTCCTTAGCCATATTGCTTTCCGCCTATCTTTCGCCGGAGATTAGAAGTTCAGGCCGCCCTCGCGGGCAGCGTCTGCGAGCGCCTTGACGCGCCCGTGATAGAGATAGCCGCCGCGATCGAACACGACGTCCTTGACGCCGGCCTTGATTGCGCGCTCGGCGATGAGCTTGCCGATTGCGGCCGCCGCGTCCTTGTCAGCGCCAGTCTTGATCTTTCCCTTCAGATCCTTCTCCAGCGAGGATGCGGCGGCAACCGTCACACCCTTCGTGTCGTCAATGATCTGGGCGTAGATGTTCTTGGACGAGCGGAACACCGACAGCCGGGGACGCAGTGCACCGCGTGCGGCGAGCGCCTTGCGGACGCGGGCCTTGCGGAGCGATTGAGATTTCGTAGCCATGGCCATCACCTGTTACTTCTTCTTGCCTTCCTTGCGGAAGATATACTCGCCGGCGTACTTCACGCCCTTGCCCTTGTAGGGCTCGGGGCCGCGGAAGTCGCGAATCTCTGCCGCAACCTGGCCGACGCGCTGCTTATCGATGCCGGTGATCACGATCTCGGTGGGCTTCGGCGTCTTGATGTCGATGCCATCCGGAACCTGATAATTGATGTCGTGGCTGTAACCCAGCGCCAGGTTCAGGGTCTTGCCCTGTGCCGCCGCACGATAGCCGACGCCGGTGATTTCGAGCGTCTTGGAGTAACCCTCGGTCACACCCTTGATCATGTTGGCGATCATGGTGCGCGACATGCCCCATGCCGAACGCGCCAGCTTGGTCTTGTCCTTGGGGTCCACCTTGACAGCGCCCTCTTCCATCTTCGCGATCACCTGGTCGGTGAGCACGAACTTGAGTTCGCCCTTCGGGCCCTTGACCGCGACATTGCTGCCAGCAAGGTTGACGGTCACGCCGGCCGGTACGGGAACTGGTTTCTTTCCGATACGAGACATGTGTGTGACCTCAGAACACGGTGCAGAGAACTTCGCCGCCCACATTGTGGGTGCGAGCGTCGGCATCCGACATCACACCCTTGGGCGTCGAGAGGATCGAAATGCCAAGGCCATTGTAGACGGTCGGCAGCGAACCGACCGACACATAGACGCGGCGGCCAGGCTTCGAAACGCGCTGCAACTCACGGATAACCGGAGCGCCGTCGAAGTACTTCAGCTCAACCTCGATTTCGGCCTTGTTGTTGCCCAGCTGCACCACGGCATAACCACGGATGAAGCCCTCGCCCTGCAGAACGTTCAGAACGTTCTCGCGCAGCTTGGAGTGCGGCGTCGAAACTTTCGACTTGCCGCGCTCCTGCGCGTTGCGGATACGAGTCAGCATATCGCCGATCGGATCATTCACACTCATTCTTCTCTCCTGAAGTCCGTATCTGTTACCAGCTCGACTTGACCATGCCCGGGATCAGACCCAGGTTGGACATCTCGCGAAGCGCCAGACGCGACATCTT
>JBEARP010000086.1:0-21058 GCA_041163105.1 Pseudomonadota bacterium | reverse complement strand
ACTCGAAACCGATGCCGGTGGGACCTGGCTTCCCGGCATCGGTTTCGAGTGCCGTCTCGAAGCGGGCGCGTTCAAGTTTCAGTGGCGGCAGTTCCGCCAATACTGCCTTGTCGAGGGCCTTCGCCGTCTTGCGTCGCTTGTTGGAGAGCTTCTCGGCGGCGGCATCGAAGGCCTCGCGCGCCGCCTTGAATTCCTGTTCGAGCTTCTTGAGGCGCCCGCCGCCATCAGTGAGTGCTTTGAGCTCAGTGTCGAAGCGCTCGCGCACATCGGCCAGCGTATCAACCGTGCACTTGAACTTGCGCGCCGCAGCTCGGAGCGCGAACAGGCGCTCTTCGGACTTCTCCAGCTCCTTCGGGTCGAAGACGAAGGCGCGCTGGGCCTCGGCAATTGCACGCTCCGCCTCGCTCACCTCGGCGAGCACGCGGTCAAGCGCCTGGCATACATGGTCGAGTCGCCCGCCCGCGCTCTCGCGTCGCCGTTCAAGCTTGCGCAGCGCCGCGTTGAGGCGCGCCACCGATGTGCCGTCACCAGCAAGAGCTTCTTCCGCGTCGGTGAGGGCCTCGGCATATTGCTCGGAGGACATCATCATCTGCCGGGCCTCGGCGAGCATCGCCTCCTCGCCGGGCATGGGGTTCAGCGCGCGAAGTTCCTCCGCCGCATGCTCCAGAAAGTCGCGTTCGGCCTCGGCCCGTTCCATCAGGCTGCGATGCTCGTTCAGTGCCTCCTCGGCGGCAGAGGAGCGCGCCCACAGCGCGGAAACGTCATTCACCTCTGCCTCGTTGCCGCCGAAGGCATCAAGCAGACGGCGGTGAGCGGTGACGTCAACCAGAGCACGGTCGGCATGCTGGCCATGGATCTCGGCCAGCGCGACGGCAATCTGGCGCAGCAGGTTCAGGCTCACCGGCTGGTCGTTGATGGAGGCACGGCTCGGACCATCGGCGTTCTGGATGCGGCGGATCACAAGTTCTCCGTCCGCGTCCACGCCCTGTTCCCTGAGGATCGCAAACGCAGGGTGTGCGTGCGGCAGTGCAAAAGCCGCGGTGACGACGCCGCGCTCCGCCCCTGTCCGCACCAGCGAACTGTCGCCGCGGGCGCCCAGCGCCAAGCCCAGCGCGTCAAGCAGGATCGATTTGCCGGCACCGGTTTCGCCGGTGAGCACGGTGAGCCCAGCGTCGAGAGCAATGTCGAGCTTCTCGATCAGGACGATGTCACGAATGGAGAGAGCGGTCAGCATGGGCCGCATTTATAGCGGAGTCGGCGCCTCAGGCGACAGCCGAATTACATCGGGTTGACGGCGTCGAAAGCCTTGGAAATCCAGGACTGGCTGTTGGCTTCCGGCACCTTGCCGTCGTTGGCGACCAGCTGATAGGCGTCCTTGTACCAGTTCGACTGGGGGTAGTTGGTGCCCAGCACGGCCGCCGCCGTCTGGGCCTCGGAGACCACACCCAGCGCCATGTAGCCCTCGGTGAGGCGGAACAGCGCCTCCGGGGTCTGGCTGGTGTTACGGTAGTCGGTCACCACCTTCTTGAAGCGGTTGATGCCGGCCAGATAGGCGCCCTGGCGATAGTAATAACGCCCGACTTCCATTTCCTTGCCGGCCAGGTGGTCGCGCGCGACCAATACCTTGGCGGCAGCGTCCGCCGCATAGGGCGTTCCGGGGAAGCGCTGGGCAACCTCCTCGAGCGAGGCCACGGCCTTCTGAGTGGCTGACTGGTCGCGTTTGGTGTTGGCAATCTGGTCATAGGTGCAGATGGCGACGAGATAGTAGGCATAGCCCACGTCCTTGCCGCCCGGATGCAGCGTGATGTAGCGGTTGGCCGCGTTGATGGCGTCATCCCACTTGCCGAGCTTGTAGCCGATGTAGGCCTGCATCAGGATCGACTGGGTGGCGTAGGTCGAATAGGGGTACTGGCGCTCGACTTCGCTGAACTGCTTGAGCGCCGACTTGAGCGAATTGCCGTTCAGGTCGGAAAGGGCTTCATTGTAGAGTTTGGCGACCTCGACATTCTCCTGAGCGGCCAAAGTGTTCGGCGCAACGGCGGAGGAAGAAGCCGCGGCGGCAGATGACGCGCTCGAATCGTCGCCCCAGATGCCGTCCATCAGGCTGGTAGCACACCCGGACAGCAGCACGCCGACCAACGCCGCTGCGAAGCCTTGCGAAAACCGTCTCGAAACCTGCACCAGAAACCCCACCTGCACCCGCAAACCGTCACATAAACCGAAGGCGCGCCGGACGCCAAGCCACGATGCGTTTAATGCGGCAAACCCGGCGGAAGTGTGACCCGCCGGGCTTGCCCTGTTCCCCTGCTAATTCAATCAGTTGGCCTGACGGCGCAGGAAGGCCGGGATCTCGAGCTGGTCATCGTCAAGGTGCTGGTCATGGTGCTGCGGCTGGGGGGCCGGAGCCGGGGAACGTGACTGCATCGAGGGGCGCTGCGGTGGCTGCTGCACGGCGATCGAGGGCTCACGCGGGGCCTGGGCCGAAGTGGGATCGTCCTTGCGGCCGAGGCCCACCGAGGCCAGGCGCTGGAACAGTCCGGGCTTCTTCTTCTGTGCTTGGTCGGCGATCGATTCGATACGGCTTTGCTGGGCCTCGATCTGCTTCTTCACCTGCGGCGGAAAGTCGTCGATGGCTGGCATGCGCACGCGGGCCGCGGCCGGAGCTGGCGAACGTTCCGGCATGACCGGGGCGGGTGTCGACTGGGCGGCAGCCACATGCTCCTCCTCGAGGCGGGCGAGCAATGGGGCCGGAGCCGTTACCTGCTGAGGCGCAGGCTGCGCAACGCGAGAGACGATCGACGGGGCGGCCTGCGTGGCCGGGGGTGCGGGAGTGGCAACGGCCGGAGTGACCGGCTTCTTGGGCGGCATGGCCTGCTTTCCGGTCCAACCGAAGACGGAAGGCTTCTCGGCAATATCCTCGACCTCGGAGGCCGGCGCATTCTTGCCTTTGAGCGCTTCTGCAGCGAGACCGGTGGCGACAACCGACACGCGCATGATGCCCTCGAGCGATTCATCGAAGGTGGCACCCAGGATGATGTTGGCCTCGGGGTCCACCTCTTCGCGAATGCGGGTCGCGGCTTCGTCAACCTCGTAAAGGGTCAGATCCGGGCCGCCGGTGATGGAGATCAGCAGGCCGCGGGCGCCGCGCATCGACACGTCATCCAGCAGCGGATTGGAGATGGCGGCCTCGGCGGCCTCGATGGCGCGCTTGTCTCCCGAAGCTTCGCCGGTGCCCATCATCGCGCGGCCCATCTCGCTCATGATGGCGCGGACGTCAGCGAAGTCGAGGTTGATCAGGCCTTCCTTGGTCATCAGTTCGGTGATCGAAGCAACACCCGAATAGAGCACCTGGTCAGCCATGGCGAAGGCCGCCGCGAAGGTGGTCTTCTCGTTGGCGACACGGAAGAGATTCTGGTTGGGAATGACGATCAGCGTGTCAACATGCTTGGCGAGCTGCTCGATGCCGCGCTCGGCCGTCTGCTGGCGGCGCACACCCTCGAACTGAAAGGGCTTGGTGACAACGCCGACGGTCAGGATGCCCTGCTCCTTCGCCGCACGAGCAATGACGGGGGCAGCACCGGTGCCGGTGCCGCCGCCCATGCCGGCGGTGATGAAGGCCATGTGGGCGCCTGCGAGATGGTCGAGGATTTCGGGCAACGCCTCCTCGGCGGCGGCAGCACCGATCTGCGGCTGAGATCCGGCACCCAGCCCCTGCGTCAGGGCCGTACCCATTTGAATGCGGCGCTGCGCGGCGTTCTGCATCAAGGCCTGCGCATCGGTGTTGGCGACGACGAACTCGACCCCCTCAAGCCGGCTCTCGATCATGTTGTTGACGGCGTTGCCGCCAGCACCTCCGACGCCGAAAACGGCGATGCGGGGCTTGAGATCGGAGAGGTTCGGAACGGTGAGATTGATGGTCATTTTGCGTGGCGCCCGGAATTGATTTGCCCGCTTACCTATTTCTTACCAAAACCATAACAAATGGTTAACGCGCGCTAACCATTGGCCTTTCGGCCGCAAAATGTGCCCAGTATTGGACCGGTGGAGTAACGCGGGGTTTAGCCTGCTGCGACCCTGCGGGCGGGGCGGTGAGTTTCGGGCAAGCGGCTGGCCAGCACCTTGTCCACCCGGCGGCCGTCGAGGTCCACCACCTCGAAGCGCCAGTTGCCCAATTTCACGACCTGCCCCAACGACGGCAGGTGCTTGAAGGCATCGACGACGAGACCGGCCACCGTTTCGTAGCGCCGCTTCGCTGGCAGGGCGAAGCCGATCAACGCGGCCATCTCGTCCACCGCCATGTTGCCAGGCAGCAGCCACGAGCCATCATCGCGCTGCACCGCGCCTTCACCCCCCTCCTCTTGCGGCTCCAGGCTGCCGGCAATGGCGCTCAGCAGGTCTGCCGCAGTAATCAGGCCGAGGGTGCGGCCATATTCGTCCTGCACGAAGGCGACGTGGATCGACGAGCCACGGAACAGTTCCATGGCCTCCAGCGCCGGCATTGATTCGGGGATCACCGGCACCTTCTGAACGAGCTTGTCGATTTCGAGCTTGCGCCGCTCAAGCAGGGCGTCGGCAACGTCCTTGATGACCACGATGCCGATCACCTCTTCCGGGTCTTCGCCGTGGACGGGGATGCGTGAATGTGGCGTGGCCACGATCTTCTTGCGCAGATCGGAGAGGTCATCGTCGATGGCAATCATGTCGATGTCGGTCATCGGCGTCATCAGCGCGCGCACCGGCCGGTCACCCAGTCGCATCACGCCGGCGATCATGTCACGCTCGCCGCTCTCGATGACGCCAGCCGACTCGGCCTCCTCGATCAGCGACTTGATCTCCTCGTCAGTGACCGCGGCCTCGTTGGACTGCTTGAGGCCGAGCAGGCCGATGAGCGCCCGACCGGATCCGTCGAGCACCCAGACGAACGGACCGGCGATCCTTGACAACAGATCCATGGGGTAAGCCACACGGCAGGCAATCGCCTCCGGGTTCTTGAGGGCCAGTTGCTTGGGAACAAGCTCACCAATGATCACAGATATATAGGTGATAATCGTGACAACCAGGGTGAAACCGATCGGTCCAGCGTAGTTGGCCGGTACCCCCAAAGCGATGAGAGCCGAACCCATGCGATCGCCGAGCGCCGCGCCAGAAAAAGCGCCCGCGAGGATGCCGACGAGGCTGATGCCAACCTGCACCGTGGAGAGGAAGCGGCCAGGATTTTCCGCAAGATCCAGAGCGGCACGCGCGCCGTGAACGCCCCTGTCGCGCATCGCCCTCAACCGCCCGGAACGGGATGAGACGATGGCCAGTTCCGACATGGCAAGCACGCCATTCAGCACCACGAGGGCAAGGACCAGAAGGATTTCAAGCGCTAACATTGAGGCAACGCATATAGGGCCTCAACGGGGTCGGTGCAAATGGAGGTTTACCGTGGGTTAGAAGCTCTCGCCGATCCAGCGCGCGACACGGCTGACGTAATTCTGCTGGGCGCGTTCCACCTGCCTCACCTTGTGCTTGGGCAGTTCATGATGGTGATCCGGCTTCAGCGCATAGTTGAGAAGCCCTGCGCAGACCGCGAAGGCCGGGGCGTGGGCGCTTTCGGGCATGCCGGGCACGTGGGCGGGAAAGCCCATGCGCACCTGGCGTCCGGTCCACTGGCTGGCCACTTCCTGCACGCCGTTCAACTGGCTTGCGCCGCCGGTGACCACCATTCGGCAGCCGCCGAAATGGCCGAGGCCGGAACCATCGAGGCGGTTCCTCAGCATCTCGAAGGTTTCCTCGAGGCGCGGCCGGATGATGCCCGTGAGCATCGACTTCGGAACCTGCTGCACTGTATCGACGCCGCGCTCGCCGAGCAGCGGCACGGAAATCATCTCGCGTTCGTCGACGGAGCTGGAAAGGGCCGATCCCCACAGCGTCTTCATGCGCTCGGCGTGGGCGATCGTGGTCGAGAGGCCGCGTGCAATGTCGTTGGTGATGTGCTGGCCGCCGATGGGCAGCACATCCGCCATCACCAGGTGGTTTTCGTGAAACACCGCGAAAGACGTGGTGGAACCGCCCATGTCGACAACGGTGATGCCGAGCGACTTTTCATCCTCCGCCAGCACCGCGCGGGCCGCCGCATAAGGCGCGATCACGAAGCCTGCGACAGCAAGGTGCGCGCGCTCGACCGCCATGACGAGGTTCTTGAGATGCGGCGCCTCGACGGTGACGACGCTGAGATCCAGCGCCAGGTTGTCGCCATAAAGACCCGTGGGGTCCTTGATGCCGCTGGCATCGTCGAGGTGATATTGCAGCGGCGTGATATGCATGATCGACCGCCTGCCGGGATCGACCTGATCGAGGGCGGCGTCGAGGGCGCGGTCCATGTCGCGCTGCATCACCTGCCCCATCTGGGTGCCGACGGAACCGATGTAGCGCTGCGATTGCGGGCGACCACCCGATACATTCACATAGATTTCGGTGATGGTGCGCTGGGCCATGCGCTCGGCCGCGTCAACCGTCAGGCGTATGGCGCGCTCGGCCTCGTCCATGTTGACGATGGCGCCCGCACGGATGCCGCGCGACAGCTGGTAGCCCACACCCAGAACCTTGAGCGTGTGCCGGTCATCCGAGTCTGCGGTGCGGTGCTTGGCGGGAACAGCCTCGGCGATGAGGCAGCTGATCTTCGTGGAGCCCACGTCGAGCGCCGCAACGAGGCCACCTTTCGGCACCACCGTGCCCTTGGTTGCGCCCTTGCCCTGAAACTGAACGACCGTCATCTACGCCAACCCCTCGGAACTCACGTCTGCCCTGCCGGCATCAATTGGTTCCGGCCACCGTCTTCTTCTCTCCAGCCTTGGCATCACTGGCGGCAATTTCCGCCACTTCCACCGTCACCCGGCCTTGAAGCCGCAGGTCCAGCGAGCGAATGCCGCGCGCCAGGATCTGCTGGGTCTTGTTCAGCTGGTCCGCCATGGCGATTGCCTGTTGCCAGTCCCTTTCCGGCAACTGCACCGTGATGCCGTTGTCGAGATAGAGGGTCCAGCGCCGGCTGCCGACGCGGGCCGCTGCCTTCACCTGCAACATTATGTCGGGATAGGCTGCAAGTTGGTTAATGAGTTCCGTAGCGGCGACATTGGCGCCCTCGCCCGTCACCAGCGGCAGGCGCACCATCTGCGAGGCCTCGAGGCCACTCATCGCGGCGCCCGACTTGTCGATCACGTAATAGGCCGTCCCGCGCTGCCAGATGGCGAAGGGCTCGCGCTCGCGCACCTCGACGACAAGCTGGTTGGGAAACAGGCGTTGCACCTTGGCGCTCTCGATCCAGTCGAGATTCTGCAGGATGTTTCGGGCCCGCACGGCGTCGAAGCCCATGAGCGAACCCCCGGGCTGCACACCAATGGCCGAAAGCAGCGACTCTGGCTCGTGGTGCTCCAGACCCGTGATGGTGATTTCCTGCGCCGCCATGCCGACCACGCCCGCCGCCTTGCCCGGCAGCTGCATCCAGGGGCTGCCCTCGTAGTCGAGGTATCCCCCGCTGGCCAGGCCCGACATGATCACGCCGCCCATCAGCAGCAATGCGGAAACACGGGCGGCGAAACGCACCCGCAGCGTGTTGCCCCGGTCCAGCCAGGTTAGGCTACGACGTTCATAGACGGCAAAGTCACGGTTCATCTGTCCACCGACGCATCGTTGACCATCCAGGTCACGAGCTCTTCGTAGCTCTGGCCCGCATGGGCGGCGAGCTCCGGCACCAGCGAGGTGCCGGTCATGCCGGGCTGGGTATTCACTTCAAGCGCGATCAGGTCGCCGGTCTTGTCGTCATAGCGAAAGTCCGTGCGTGACACGCCGCGGCAGCCCAGCGCATTGTGGGCAGCCAGCGCATAGTCCTGGCACTTGGCGTAGACATCCGCCGGGATTTGGGCGGGGAGGATGTGTTGCGAGCCGCCCGGCGCATATTTGGCCTCATAGTCGTACCAACCGGATCCCTTTGACACGATGTCGATGACGCCAAGTGCGCTGCCGCCGATCACTGCGCAGGTGAGTTCGCGTCCTGGCACAAAACGTTCGACCATGGCGTGGCTGCCGAAGATGGCGCGCTCGTCCAGCACTGCCTTCACCGGCGCATTGGCACCCTCAAGCACAATGTGCACACCGACGCTGGAACCTTCTGCCACCGGCTTCACCACATAGGGCGGCCGCATGGGATGACCGGCTGCCACGTCTTCGAGCGACACAAGCAGACTCTCGGCCACGGGCACGCCCGCTGCACGGAACACGATCTTCGACTTTTCCTTGTGCATTGCCAGCGACGAGGCCAACACGCCAGAATGCGTGTAGGCAATCTGCAAGGTCTCGAGGATGGCAGCACAGCAGCCGTCTTCACCCCACTTGCCGTGCAGCGCATTGAAGGCGACATCCGGCTTCACGCGCTGCAATTCAGCGACGATTGTCTCGCGCTTCACATCGATCGGTACGGCCCTGAAGCCGGCGCGCTCCAGCGCGGCGGTGCAGGCCTTGCCGGAGCTGAGGCTGACTTCACGTTCGGCGGACCAGCCGCCGAGTAGCACGGCAACCGTCGTCTTTGACGGTACTCGGCTCATGCCGCATCCTCGGGTTTGAGGCCAATGCGCTTGATCTCCCAGTCGAGCACGACGCCCGACGTCGACTTGACCTTGGTTCGAACGGCTTCGCCAAGCTCCTCGATCTGGGCGGCGGTGGCCCCGCCCTCATTGATGAGGAAATTGCAGTGAAGATCAGAAACCTTGGCGGGGCCGACTGCGAAACCGCGCATGCCTGCCTTGTCGATCAGCTGCCAGGACTTGTTGCCCGGCGGGTTCTTGAAGGTGGAACCGCCGGTGCGGCTCTTGATCGGCTGAGTAGCCTCGCGGCTCTCCGTGATCTTGTCCATGGCGGCGGAAATCTCGGCAGGATCGCCGGCACGGCCCTGCAACAGCGCCTGGGTGAACACAAGGTCCTCCGGCGCGCCACAGTGGCGGTAAGTGTAATTCATGTCCGCGTTGGTAAGCACGTGGATATTCCCCGACCGGTCGACAGCGCGCGCCTCGATCAGAATGTCCTTCGTCTCGTCCCCATAGGCCCCGGCATTCATGCGCAACGCGCCGCCGATGGTGCCCGGTATACCTCTCAGAAAGGTTAACGAGTCGATACTCTTCTCCAGCGCGAAGCGGGCGACACGCACGTCAAGCGCCGCCGTTCCTGCCCTTACGCGATGGCCGGGCTCTTCCGCAACATCTGCAAAGCCCTTGCCAAGCCGGATGACAACACCCGGAACGCCGCCGTCGCGCACCAGCAGGTTGGAGCCGACACCTATTACATAGACCGGAATGTCCTTGGGCGTGTCCTTCAGGAAGGCCGCAAGGTCCGCCTCGTCGGCCGGCGCGAACAGAACTTCCGCAGCTCCACCAGCGCGAAACCAGGTGAGGTCGGCAAGCGGCGCATTTGCCTCCAGCCGTCCGCGTACCTGCGGCAAGCGCTTCAGCAGCGCGTCACCGTCAAGCCTTGTCATGATTGCGCCTTGTCGAAGGCCTCGAGCTGGCCAGGCAGCGCATAGGCCCATTGGGTGATCGTTCCCGCGCCCAAACACATGACGATGTCACCCGGCTTCGCAATGCCGCGCACCAGCGGTGCCAGCTGTTCAGGCTTGTCGATCGTATGGACAGAACGGTGGCCGCGCGATTTGAGGCCCTCCGCAAGCGAGGTGTGCGAAACACCGTCAATTGGCTGCTCGCCCGCCGCATAGACGGGGGCGACGACAACCGTGTCGGCATCGTTGAAGCAGGTGCAGAACTCGTTGAACAACGACGAGAGCCGCGAGTAGCGATGCGGTTGCATGACAGCGATGACCTTGCCTCGCGCAACACCACGCGCCGCCTTCAGCACCGCGGCGATTTCCACCGGGTGGTGGCCATAGTCGTCGAACACAGTGATGCCATTGTGTTCGCCGGTGCGGGTAAAGCGGCGCTTGACGCCGGTGAAACTCTTGAAACCCTTGCGGATGTCGTCGTCCGACATGCCTAGCTCTTTCGCCACCACAATGGCGGCGGTGGAGTTCATCGCATTGTGATCGCCGGGGATGACGAGACTAAGATCTTTGATGTCATGCGTTTCACCAGTGCGGCGGTTGGTCATGCGCACCGAAAACCGCGTCTCGCCATCTTCATAGCGCACGTCGGTGAGGCGCACGTCCGCCTGCGGGCTGCGGCCATAGGTGATGACGCGGCGGTCGCGCACCTTGCCGATCATCTCCTGCACCACTGGGTGGTCGATGCACATCACGGCAAAGCCATAGAAGGGAATGTTCTCGACGAAGGCGAGGAAAGCTTCCTTGGCCTTGTCGAAGGTGCCGTAATGGTCGAGATGCTCGGGATCGATGTTGGTGACGATCACGATGTCAGCGGGAAGCTTCACGAAGGTGCCATCGGACTCATCCGACTCCACCACCATCCAGTCGCCCTTGCCCAGCCGCGCGTTGGTGCCATAGGCGTTGATGATGCCGCCGTTGATGACCGTCGGGTCAAGGTTGCCGGCATCGAGCAGTGCCGCCACCAGCGAAGTGGTCGTCGTCTTGCCATGCGTGCCACCCACCGCCACGCAGGACTTGAACCGCATGAGTTCGGCAAGCATTTCCGCCCGGCGCACGATGGGGAGATAGCGGTTGCGCGCCTCCACCAGTTCCGGATTGTCGTCCTTCACCGCGGAAGAGACGACCACGACCTGTGAGTCGCCCAAATTCTCAGCCTTGTGGCCGACGTGGACGTCGATGCCGTTCTTCCTGAGGCGAGCCACGTTGTAATTGTCGGTGAGGTCAGAGCCCTGCACCTTGTAGCCCAGCGTCGCCATGACCTCGGCGATGCCGCTCATGCCAATGCCGCCGATGCCGATGAAGTGGATGGGACCGACATTGCCCGGGAGTTTCATGGATTATGTCCCTGCGAGTTTGACCGCGAGATCCGCAAGCCGCTGGGCGGCATCGGGTTTCCCGTGCCCCAGGGCCGCTGCCGCCGCCTGTTGAAGTTGGCCCTGTTGAGAGCGGAGTGATGTCAGAAATTGGGCAAAGGCCTGAGGCTCCAGCGTGGCCTGTGGATGAACCCATCCAGCCCCTGCCGTGGCGAAGCTTTCAGCATTCCTCAGCTGGTCGTTGTCCAGCGCGTGCGGCAGCGGCACCATGACGGCCGGACGGCCGATGACGCCGAGTTCGGCAATCGTCGAAGCACCGGAGCGGCACACCACCAGATGCGAGGCGGCGATGCGCTTCGGCATGTCCATGAAGAATGGCGCGAGGTCGGCAGCGAGCCCCATCGCCTTGTAGGCCGACGACACGGCGTCCAAGTTCTCCGCCCGCACCTGCTGGGTGAGCTGGATCCCCGCCCGCTCCTGCGGGCTCATCGCCCCGAAGACCTTGGGCATGAATTCGCCGAAGAACTGTGCGCCCTGGCTGCCGCCGAAGACGAGCAGGTTTAATGTGCCGAAGGACGGGTAAGGGGCACCCTTTTCCTTCAGTGCAATGTCGCGCACCGGGTTACCGGTGAAAGTGAGCTTGGACTTCGCCTCGGGCGGCAAGCCAAGCAGGGTCGGGAAAGACGAAGCCACTGCATCCGCCCACTTGGCGAGCACACGGTTGGCACGCCCCATCACCGCGTTCTGATCATGCACGCAGGAAGGTATCTTCAGCCGCGCCGCCGCCATGATGGGCGGGAAGGACGGGTATCCGCCGAAGCCGATCACCGCGAGCGGCTTCACACGCTTCAGAATGTCACGCGCTACACGATATCCGCCATAGAGACGAAGTGCCCGGCCTGGCACGAGCCATGGCTTCGACAACGACAGCGTGGCCGAAGGCACGATATGCGTCTCGGCGGCGGGAAAGGACTTCCCATAGTCCCGCACGCGTTCATCCGTCATCAGGTGAATGGTGTAGCCGCGGCGTGTCAGTTCCTCCGCCAGCGCCTGAGCCGGAAAAAGATGTCCGCCAGTGCCGCCCGCCGCGAGGACGAAGGTTCCCTTGCTCATCACGCGTATGACACGTTGAGTTCGGGCACGCTGGAGCGCACGCCGAAACGCTTGCGACCAAGCGCCAGCACCATGCCCATGCCGAAGGCCATGCCCATCAGCGACGAGCCGCCGTAGGAAATGAATGGCAGCGTCATGCCCTTGGCGGGCAGCAGCGCGGTGTTCACACCCATGTTGATGATGGCCTGGAAGCCGAAGATCAGGCCGAGGCCGGAGAGCGCGAGAGCCACGAAAGGATCGGGCTCCTGCTTGGCGCGCACCAGGATCTTCAGCACCACGAAGGCGAACAGCGACATCAGCAGAAGGCAGGCAATGAGACCGAACTCCTCGCCGACTACCGCGAATGTGAAGTCGGTGTGGGCGTCCGGCAGCACCAACTTGGCCTCGCCGCCGCCCGGGCCGGTGCCCATGAGTCCACCGTTCTTGAAGGCCTGGAGGGCCGTGTCCACCTGGAACGTGTCGCCCTTGTCCGGGCTCATGAACCGGTCGATGCGCGAACGCACGTGTGGCACCAGCTCATAAGCCGCGAAGACGCCGACCACGCCAAGGGCGCCCAGGCCAAGGACCATATACCAGGATATGCCATAGATCAGCAGCATGGAGCCGAAGGTAAGGATCACCAGAGCCGTCTGCCCGAAGTCGGGCTGCATGATGAGAAGGCCGATGAACATCATGCCCATCAGCAGCGCCACCACCTGGCCCGGCATCTCTGGCCGGCGCGTGTGTTCTGCAAGGAACCATGCGGCAACGATCACGAAGGCCGGCTTCGCAAATTCGGAAGGCTGAAGTGTAATCGGCCCGATGTTGATCCAGCGATGCGCGCCCTTGATCTCGGGCCCGAAAAATAGCGCTGCCACCATCAGGCCGAGCGCGCCAAAAAATACCAGAAGCCCGGCACGACGGGCATAGCGTGGCGGGAAGAAGGAGAGCGTCACAAGCACCGGCACTGCCAAAGTGAGGTAAAAGAGCTGACTCTTGATGAAGTGGAAGGTGTCGGCCCCGATACGTTCGGCGACAGGCGGACTTGCAGCCATGGAGACGAGCACGCCCGAGGCCATGAGCAGCAGCACGGCGAACATCAGGCCGCGGTCCACCGTGAACCACCAGCGCGCGAGAAGGCCGCGGTCGCTACGTCCGAGCAGCATGGACATCTCCTGGAATTGTCATCTCGATACCGGGAAGTCGGGCGACGGCCTTGACAAAGGCATCACCCCGCACTTCGAAATTGGGATACTGGTCGAAGCTGGCGCAGGCCGGAGACAGCAGCACAACCGCACCCGGCCTGCCGTCCTTCTGCGCATCACGCAGTGCGGCGTTGACTGCAATATCCAGCGTGCCGCAGTCCTCGAATGGAATCGACGTACCGATGGTGGCCGCAAAATCCTGCGCTGCCTGCCCGATGAGGTAGGCGCGCGCCACATGCGGAAAGAGCGGCCTGAGCGGCTCGATGCCGCCCGTCTTGGCGATCCCGCCAGCAATCCAGTAGATGCACTCGAAAGCGGCCAGCGCCTTCTCCGCCGCATCGGCATTTGTGGCCTTGGAATCATTGATGAACGGTATGGATCCCATGTGCCCCACCTGCTGCATGCGGTGCGCCAGCCCGGGAAAGCTCAGCATTGCCGCAGCGATGGTTTTCGTGTCGACGCCCAGCGCTGTGGCGGCGCCATAGGCCATGCAGGCATTCTGCCAATTATGGCGGCCTTTCAGCGCCGGCATGGCGCGCAGGTCGATCTCGGCCTTCACCTCACCGCCACGCTTGTCACGCAATATGCCGTCGTGCGCGGTAAGGCCATCGACGAGGTCTCTCACCACCGAGACGCGGCGCAGGTCGGTGCCGGTCGCCAAGGTCCTCTCCGCGATCCCCGAACACCAGTCGTCATCAACGCCACACAACGCGGTGTCACCCTTGTGCTGGCTGGCGAAGATGCGTGCCTTCACGGCGGCATAGTTCTCCATGGTGCCATGGCGGTCGAGATGGTCGGGCGTGATATTGGTCAGGATGCCGACATGCGGGTCGAGCTGCGGCATCAGGTCGATCTGGAAGGAGGAGAGCTCCAGCACATAGACGCGGTCCTTGACCGGCTGCCCAAGAAGGAACACGGCCTTGCCGATGTTGCCGCCAACCTCGACGTCAAGGCCCGCCTGCTGCAGCACGTGGCCGGTGAGCGCGGTGGTCGTCGATTTGCCGTTGGTGCCGGTAATGGCGACGATCCGGCAACCAGCTGCCGCCGCCTCACGTGCGAAGATCTCAGTATCGCCGATCACTTCAATGCCGGAATGGCGGGCCTTCAGCACCGTCCAATGCGGTTCGGGGTGGGTGAGCGGCACGCCGGGGCTCAGCACCAGCGCGTCGAGCGTTCCGAAATCAAGCTGATGAAGATTGCTGATCGGCAGGCCAGCCGCCCTGCCCTTCTCGACCGCAGGCGCCGAGTCATCCCAGGCATGCACCGTGGCACCGCCCAGCTGGAGCGCCTCGATGGTGGCGGTGCCGGAACGCGCGAGGCCGAAGACGGCGACGGTCTTGCCCTTGAATGTTGTGGCCGGAAACAAATGCTACCTCAGCTTCAGCGTCGAGAGGCCGATCAGCGCCAGCACGATGGCGATGATCCAGAAGCGGATGACGATGGTGGGTTCCTTCCAGCCCTTTTGCTCGAAATGGTGGTGCAGCGGCGCCATGGCGAAGACGCGCTTGCCGGTCAACTTGAATGAAGCGACCTGGATGATCACCGACATGGTCTCGAGCACGAAGAGGCCGCCGATGATGCCGAGCACAATCTCGTGCTTGGCGGCCACCGCAATGGCGCCAAGCGCGCCGCCGAGCGACAGCGAACCCGTGTCGCCCATGAAGATCATGGCGGGCGGTGCGTTGAACCAAAGGAAACCGAGCCCGGCCCCGACGATGGCCCCACAGATGATCGCGAGTTCACCCGCACCCCTCACGAAGTGCAGTTCGAGGTAGTTCGAGAAGTTGTAGTTGCCGACGAGGTAGACGATGAGGCCGAGGCTGGCCGCGGCGATCATCACCGGAACGATTGCGAGCCCGTCAAGACCGTCCGTCATGTTGACCGCATTGCCGGCACCCACGACGACAAACATGCCGACGAAAATGAACAGCGCACCGAAGGGAATGAGCATGTCCTTGAAGAACGGCACGGCCAGCGAGGTGGAGAGCGGCTTGTCGCCGATCCACATGAAGATGCCGACGGCGAGGCCCGCAATGGCAAATTCGGCGAGCAGCCGCACCTTGCCGGAAAAGCCTTTGGTCGTGGCCTTGGTGACCTTGAGGTAGTCGTCGTAGAAGCCGATTGCGCCGAAGCCCAGCGTGACGAACAGCACCGCCCAGACATAAAGGTTACGAAGGTCCGCCCACAGAAGCGTGCCGACGAAGATGCCAGACAGGATCATAAGGCCGCCCATGGTGGGGGTGCCCTGCTTCTCGACGATGTGGCGCTGTGGCCCGTCGGCGCGGATCGGCTGGCCCCTGCCCTGCTTCACCTTCAGGAGCGAGATGATGCGCGGGCCGAACAGGAACACGAAGATCAGTGCCGTGATGATGGCTAGCCCGGTCCGCGACGTCTGGTAACGGAACACGTTGAAGGGGGATACCTCATCCGCGAGGCTGCTGAACAGAAGGAATAGCATCAGGTCTCCTTGGCAAGCGGCGGGTGGGCCGCCCTGATCGCCTCCACCAGCGGCCCCATGCGGCTGCCGAGCGAACCCTTGATCATCACCACGTCGCCGGGCTTGAGAGCCTTGAGCAGCACGTCGCGCAATCCATCGGAACTTTCCGCATAGGCACCGCGCCGGGATTCGGCCACGCGCGCCCACAGATTCGCCATGAGAGGACCAGCGGCGTATAGGACATCGACCTTGGCGGCGTCCATCGGTTCGATGAGTCCGGCGTGGAGTTCCGGGCTCTGTTCGCCGAGTTCCAGCATGTCGCCCAAAACGGCGATGCGGCGGCCGCCGCGCGGCGGCTGGGCAGCCCCAAGGAGACCAAGCGCTGCCGCAACCGATGCCGGGTTGGCATTATAGCTTTCGTCGATCATCAGCAGTTCACCACCCGCGATGGAAAGCCGCTCGCGGACACCACGCCCCTTGGCGGGCGCAGCCGTGGCAAGGGCCAGCGCTGCGCGGGCGAGATCGGCACCGGTCAGCTTGGCGGCGGCGAGAACGGCGAGACTGTTCACCGCCATGTGCTCGCCGGGAAGGCCAAGTTTGTAGCTCACCGTTTCGCCCATGACGTCCGCCGTGACGCAGCAGCAGTCGGCTAGCAAGGCCACGCGCTCCATGCGCACGTCGGCCTGCGCATGCTTGCCGAAGGACACGACGTTGCGGACGCCGCAGGCCCAGGCAGCCGCTGAGAGCCGTTCGAAGTAGGGCGTGTCACGGCTGATGATGGCGTGGCCACCGGTCACCACACCGGAAAAGATTTCTGCTTTTGCATCGGCGATTCCGTCGAGCGAGTCAAAGTTGCCAAGATGGCTCGCCGCGATGGTGGTGATGATTGCCACCTGCGGGCGGACCATGCCGACCAATGGGGTGATCTCGCCCGCATGGTTCATGCCGATCTCGAAAACGCCAAAAGCAGCGCTGCGCGGCATCCGCGCCAGCGTCAGGGGCACGCCCCAGTGGTTGTTGAAGGAGGCTGCCGAGGCATGCGTCTCGCCCGAGGCTGAAAGAACCGTGAGCAGCATTTCCTTGGTCGACGTCTTGCCCACGCTGCCGGTGACGGCCACGATCTGCGCCGCAGAGCGGGCACGCGCCGCGAGCCCCATCTTCTCCAGTCCGCGCAGCGGATCATCCGCCACTTCCAGCACGGGGCCGGCAGCCAGCATCTCCGGCGTCACCCGCGACACGAGGCCGAGGCCCGCACCCGCCCTCAGCGCACTGACGACGAAGTCGTGCCCATCATGCTTGTCACCCTTGATGGCGACGAAGATGTCGCCAGGTTTTACGGCACGCGAGTCGATGGTGACGGCTGTAAGCGGCTTCGTCACCCGCCCGTGCAGCCTGCCGCCAGTGGCAGCCAGGAGTTCATCGATGGTCCACAACGCTTCAACCATGGTAGTCGCGGCCTTCAATTGCGGCCTTCACGGCCTGGTGGTCGCTGAAGGGAAGAACCTGCTTTCCGATCTTCTGGCCCTCCTCATGGCCCTTGCCAGCGACAATGAGCACGTCGCCCGCCTGCAATTCACCGATCGCGGCGCGGATTGCAGCGCTACGGCTGCCGATCTC
Source organism: Pseudomonadota bacterium (assembly GCA_041163105.1). GTDB lineage: Bacteria > Pseudomonadota > Alphaproteobacteria > Rhizobiales > Aestuariivirgaceae > Aestuariivirga. The sequence goes on along the minus strand of JBEARP010000086.1, from coordinate 3,808 downwards.
GGTGGCGCCCGGAGCGGCGGCCATGATGGCGGCGCGGATCATGGCCGGATCCTCCGTGCGCGGATTGTCGTCAGTCACATAAACCTTGTCAGCAAGCCTTGTGGCGATCTCGCCCATGATTGGGCGCTTGGCACGGTCACGGTCGCCACCGCAACCAAAGACGACGAAGAGCCGGCCCCGGGTGTAGGGGCGCAATGACGCCAGCGCATTCTCCAACGCGTCTGGCTTGTGGGCATAGTCGACGAAGACCGGGGCGCCAGCCTTGCTGCGGCCCACCAATTCGAGCCGACCCTTGGCACCCTTGAGAGACTGCAGCGCGTGCATCGCCTGCGCCTCGTCGCCGCCGGTGGCCATCACAAGGCCGGCCGCGATCAAGGCGTTCGAAACCTGGAAATCGCCGGCCAGCGGCAGGTCCACCTCGTGGGCATTACCATGGACGGCAACAGTCACATGCTGGCTACCAGCCTCGCGGCGCACATCGGTGACGCGGATCGTCTCGCCCTTCAAGCCGACGCTCCATACCTTGAGTCCATGCGCAGATGCGCGGCGGGCCGCCTCCATGCCGCGAGGCGTGTCGACATTGATCACCGCCGCACCACCGGGTGCCACGAGTTCCTCGAACAGCCGCATCTTGGCATTGAAATAGTCCTCGACCGTCGGGTGATAGTCGAGATGGTCATGCGAGAGGTTGGTGAAGCCCGCTGCGGCGATGCGCAGCCCATCGAGACGATACTGGTCGAGTCCGTGGCTCGAGGCCTCGATGGCGAGATGCTCCACTTTCTCAGCCGCCAGCATCGCCGCGATTTCCTGCAGCCTCATGGCGTCGGGCGTGGTGTGCTCGAGTTCGATGGTGCCCGAGGGCGAGACGACGCCCACCGTGCCGAGGCTGGCGGCGGGAAAACCCATGCTGGTCCAGATCTCGCGCACGAAGGTCGCAACCGAGGTCTTGCCACTCGTTCCGGTGACGGCCACGATGGTATCCGGCTGGCGACCATGGAAACGCGCCGCCATATGCGCGAAGAGCTGGCGCGGATTGGACGCGGAGATCAGCGGCACGCCGGAGGCCTGGGCCCCCTCGCCTGCGATGACAGCTACAGCACCTGCCGCAATCGCCTGCGGGATGAACCTTGAGCCATCCACATGCGTGCCGGGAAGCGCTGCAAAGACAAAGCCCGGCCGAACCGCGCGGCTGTCCGCGGTGAGGCCCGCAACCGGCACGGCCTCGGCGCCCGGCGGAAGCGGGACATCGGAGGCAACGAGATGGCCGAGACGGATGGTCATCAGTTCTGCTTCTTCTTTTCCTGCTCTTCGAGCTTGGCCAGCTTCTGGAGGTCCTCGGGCGTGAACACCGGTTCGACGCCGAGCATGGGCGCAATGCGCTCGATGATCTTGCCCGCCGTCGGCACCGCGTTCCAGCCGGAGGTGGCAAAACCATAGGTGCCGGGAATGGCCTTCGGCTCGTCAAGCATCACGAGCACAAGGTATTGCGGATTTTCCATCGGGAAGGCGCCGATGAATGATGCCAGCCGCTTCTCCTTCGAATAGCGCCCGGCGACAACCTTCTCGGCGGTGCCGGTCTTGCCACCGACGCGATAGCCAATCACGTCAGCCTTGGACGCGGAGCCTTCGGTGGCATTGAGGCGGAACAGGTAGCGCAGCACCTCGCTGGTCGAGGACTGGACCACCGTGGTGGCCATGGCCATCGCCTCCTCCTCGTTGCGGCGGAGGAAGGTGGGAGTAATCAGATGACCGCCATTGAGAAGTCCGGCTACCACAGCGGCACCCTGCAGCGGCTGCACGGCAAAACCGTGGCCGAATGCCGCCGTGGCGGTGGCAAGCTTGCTCCAGCGCCGCGGCAGCAGCGGCTTGGCCGCCTCAGGCAGTTCCGTCTGCAGCTTCTGGAACAGGCCAACGCGGCGCAGGAATTCCTGGTGGCGCTCGGTGCCAACCTCCAATGCCATCTTGGCCGTGCCGATGTTGGACGAGTTGGTGAACACCTCGGGCAGCGTCAACACCCGCCGCTGGGCATGGAAGTCGTTGATGCGTGCACTGCCGAGGACCAGGGGAAAGCGCGCGTCATAGCGGCTCTCGAGAGTTGCCGTGCCATAGTCGAGCGCCATGGCGAAGGTCACGGCCTTGACCACCGAGCCCAGCTCATAGACGCCGCTGGTCATGCGGTTCTGCTGGTCCTTGGAGAAGTTCTTCTTCTCCTGGTTGGGATTGAAGTCAGGCAGCGATACCAGCGACAGCACTTCGCCTGTGTTGATGTTCATGACGATGCCGCCGCCGGCGATGGCCTTGAACTTGGTAATGGCCTGACCAATCTCGTCGATCAGGGCCGCCTGCACGCGGATGTCGATCGACATCTGGGCGGGCTGCGTCTTGTGCTCGGCGGGCTCGGCCAGCGACGCGGTATAGAGCGCGCCCTGGTCGTCGAGATATTTCTCGATTCCGGCGATGCCCTTGGTGTCGAGGTCGACATAGCCCACGACATGCGAAGACAGGCGCCCCTGGGGATAGACGCGGCGACGCTCGTTCACATAGCTGACGCCGGGAATGCCGAGATTGTAGACGGCATCGCGCTCTTCCGGCGACACCTGCCGCTTGATCCAGGCGAAGCGCTTGGCGGTGGTGAGCTTGCGCCGCAACTCCTTGGCATCAACGTCGGGCATGGTTGCGGTCAGGAGCTCCACCGCCTCGTCGATGTCGATGATCTTGGACGGGTCGGCGAAGATCGAAGCCACCGCCACGTCGGTGGCCAGCAGCACGCCGTTGCGGTCGATGATGTCGGGGCGCGGCAGCGGCCCTTCGGTGATCGGGCGCAGCGGCCCCTCGTCCTGCTTGGGGAAAAGCGTGAGGTGCGTAACCTGACCTGCAATCGCCAGGAAGAAGGCCGTGAAGCAGATGCCGATCAGGCGCAGGCGGTTCTGGCCCGCCAGCCGCGGCGGGGCTTCGTCCTGAAGGCTGGGGTCGTGCGGAGCGTCGGTCATTGCTGTTTCATCTTGTCGATGATGTCGCCGATCGGGTCAGTGCCCTCGGCCTGGAGGTTCATGACGGGTTCGGCGGGAACATGCGCGCCGATCTCGTCAAGCTTGACGATCTGCTGCGCCTTGAGTGTGGACAGGCCAAGGAAGCGCTCGGCCAGAGCACGCAGGCGATCAGGCCGCGTGAGGCTAGACCACTCGGCGTTGAGCAGGCGCATGTTCTCCGTCTCCTCGGCGATGCCGCGGCGGAATTTCGAGGCCTCGCGCTCCAGGCCGCGCGTGGTGTGCTCCAGCGAATAGAGGATGAAGCCGGACACCAGCACCGCCGCCACGAGCAGAAGGTTCAGGAGCTTGTGCATCTAGTGCCGCGCCCCCTGCACGCTGAGGCCGATCTCGTCGGCAATCGCCGGCATCGGCGGCGCCGCCGTGCGAATGCCGGCGCGCAGCTTGGCCGAGCGGGCGCGCGGGTTCAGCCGCGCTTCGGCCTCGGCCGCACCGAGGTGGCCCTTGAAGGGAAGCTCGAAACTGGGCTCAGGCCCCTTCACCGCATCCGGAAGGTGGCGCGAGCCCGATGGCAGGCGGCCGGCCCGGGAGGCGAAGAAGCGCTTGACGATGCGGTCCTCGAGCGAATGGAAAGTGACGACCACCAGGCGGCCGCCCTCCGGCAGCAACCGCTCGGCGGCATGCAGTGCCTCGACCAGTTCGTCGAGTTCGCCGTTCACATGGATGCGCAGCGCCTGGAAGGTGCGCGTGGCGGGGTGGATCTTGTCAGGCCGCGGCCGGCCTGTCGCCCGCTCGATGGCCTTGACAAGGCCGTGCGTGGT
>JBEARP010000085.1:0-2664 GCA_041163105.1 Pseudomonadota bacterium | reverse complement strand
TTGATGGCCTATGTATGGCCCACATTGTCGCAATCGGGTCACCGCCAGACAATCATGGGACGCTGGGACACGCTGCGGAACAAGGGCTATGCGATCGGCATCAACCCCTCGGGTAACCTCGAGTTCTGGGTGGGCGATGGTAAGGAGGTCGACTACGTCTCGGGCGAGCTCCCCATCTTGCCGCATGTCTGGTATTTCGTTGCGGCCTCCTACGACCCGAAGACGGGCCGTGCCGAGCTATACCAGGAAGGGGTCGTCAACCGATACAACTCGCTCTACGGCCGCGTCGTGCCGGACGACTACGCCACCCACGTGGTGCAGAACTTCCGCTTCCGGCATGTGAACGGCGAGGGCATCCCCTTCCTCATCGCCGGCGCACTCGATGCCCATGAGTTGCGCGGCACCTTCGTCAACGACATGTATGCCGGCAAGGTTGATCGTCCCGCCATCTGCGAGGGCGCCTTGACCCGCGAGGAACTGGACAAGTGCCGCGCCGGTGCCATGCCACCCGCCGACACGATCCTCGCCTATTGGGACACCACGGTGGGCTACAGCGCCAACGGCATCGGCCACCTTGTGAAGGATGTGGGGCCGCACGGCCTTCATGCTAAGGGTATCAACCATCCGGTTCGCGCTATGACCGGCTGGAACTGGAACGGCAAGGACGACTGTTTCCGCATCTCGCCGGAGCAGTATGGCGGCATTGAGTTCCATCCCGACACCGTCACCGACTGCCGTTGGGAGGTCTGCAAACGAATGGTGATTCCGGAGAATCTGAAAAGCGGTATCTATGCCATCCGGTTGCGCGTCGGCCCGGGCGTTAGCATTGCAGAGGAATACATCGTTTTCATCGTACGCGCTGCGCAGCCCGGAGGCCAGTTGTGCTTCCTGGTGCCTACTGCCAGTTATCTCGCCTATGGCAACGAAAGCCTCAGCTTTGACGCCCACATCGTGCAGCCGATGACCGGTCAGCCCCCGGTGGTCACCGACCTCGACGTCGAAACATATGAGCACCGCGAATACGGCCTCTCGACCTATGACAGCTATGAGGACGGCGCCGGTGTTTGCTACTCCTCCTTCCGCCGCCCCATCGTCAACATGCGCCCGAAGTACCGCATGTCGAGCATGGGCATTACCTGGCAGTTTCCGGCCGACCTGTCGATCGTCGCCTGGATCGAAAAAATGGGCTACGACTGCGACTTTATAACTGATGAGGACTTGCACCGCGAGGGCCTGGACGCCATCAAACCCTATTCCTGCGTGATGACTGGCACCCACCCGGAATATGTCTCTGAGCGCATGCTCGACGCGCAGGAGGGCTATGTGGCGCAGGGCGGCCGCCTCATCTACATGGGCGGCAACGGTTACTATTGGGTCGTTGGCTTCGATCCCGAGGACACGGCCTGCATGGAGGTACGTAAGCTCGACTCTGGCATGCGTGCCTGGGCAGCCAAGCCCGGCGAGCATTACCTACAAACCACTGGCGAAAAGAGCGGGTTGTGGCGCAACCGCGGCCGCGCGCCGCAGAAGCTCACAGGCGTGGGTTTCATCGCCGAAGGTTTCGAGACCGCCACGCCCTACCGTAAGATGCCGGATGCCTGGCACCGTACCGTGTCGTGGATCACCGAGGGCGTTGAGGGTGAGATTTTCGGCGACCACGGCCTCGCCTATGGCGGCGCCGCGGGCATCGAGGTCGACCGCTACGACCTCAAGCTCGGCACGCCGCCGCACACCAAGATCATCGCCTCTTCCGGCGGCCACTCGGACAATTACGTGCTGGTCACCGAGGAACTCCTCTATGCCTATGCTGGCCTCGTTGGCTCTCTCGACTATCGCATCCGCGGCGACATGATTTATTTTCCGGCACCCAACGACGGCGCCGTCTTCGCCACCGGTTCGATTGCCTATGGCCAAGCACTGCCCGCCAACAACTTCGACAACAGCGCTTCGCGGGTGTTGAAGAACGTCGTCGATGCCTTCTTGAAACGCGGCAAGCTGCCGGGGAGACACTGGACCGTCGACGAGAAGCAGTGGCGCTAAGCTGCCAAAGATTGGTTACTGACCTGACCTGCATTTTCTGAACCAGTCGATCTGAGAAAAGATAGCTTGGTGTTGATTTGCACTGAGAGTTGACCCGGAAGGGGCACAAGTTTCTACTGAGAATTGACCCATGTTCTGACCTTCCCCCTGGCATTTTGACCGGGGGATCATGGAGTGATCGACATGACACTTTTGAGCGTTATCCGACGTTGGCATTTCCGCGAGGGGATGCCGATCCGGGAGATCGAGCGGCGGACTGGACTATCGCTTAATACGATCCGCAAGTACCTTCGGGCGGGTGCCATGGAGCCGAAGTTCAAGGTTCCCGACCGGCCGAGCAACCTCGACCCGTTTGCCGAGAAGCTGGCGGCGTGGCTCCGGGTGGAGGCGGGCAAGTCGCGAAAGCAGCGCCGCACAGCGAAGCAGATCTACACCGACCTTGTTTCTCTGGGCTACGTCGGCTCCTACGGCCGGGTAGCGGCCTTTGTGCGGGCCTGGAAAGCTGAACGCCAGCGTGATGCACAGACGAGCGGGCGCGGTACATTTGTGCCGCTGGCCTTTGCCCCGGGAGAGGCCTTCCAATTTGACTGGAGCGAAGACTGGGCGGTGCTGGGCAGTGAACGG
>JBEARP010000084.1:0-28356 GCA_041163105.1 Pseudomonadota bacterium | reverse complement strand
CCTCTGCACGCTCGTGCTGTTCGCCACAACGGCGGCCGGCTATGTGGCCCCCGCCTTCGCCGACAAGGGCAGCAGCCATGATGGCGGCGGCAACGACGACGGCGGCAACAGCGGCCGCGGTGGTAGCGACGACAACGGCAGCGACGACAGCAACTCTGGCAGCGATTCATCCGATCGTGGCGGCAGCGACGACTCGGCAGGCCATGACGCGAATGACGACAACGGCAACGACGTCAACGATGCGCCCGATGATTCCGACGGCCGCGACGACAATGCGCGCAACGACTCGATCGATGACAACCCCGGCGCCTCCACCCGCAACCGCGGCGGCCGGACCTGCGCAGCCGGCACCAACTGCGCGAAGGGCTGAGCCCCAAGCCGCTTCCGCATCGGCTGCTTCGGCGGGGCCCCCAAGCCCCGCCGATTTTCGTTGGTTCCAGAGGGCGTGGCGCGGCATGCCCGCCACCGCTAGGCAGAATCACGGATTGCCCTGCCCCGCCGGAGTGAACGAGTAAGGTCCCTGTGCCTGCCCGCCGGGACGAGAGCACGTTCACGACAGACGGGTGCGAGATGACAGACCAGGTTAAGCAGAACCGCCGCAACTTCGTGACATCCATGATGGGCGGTTCACTGGCGGCCGCTGCGGCCGCGGGCCTGCCGGCAGCCGAAGCCCAGGCCGAGAGTCTGCCGCCCGAGGGCCTGAGCGCCGATGACGCGATGGCGCATTACTGGAACAAGCCGCTGTCCGAACTCGTCGACATCGGCCCCTACAGCGCGACGCCCGCCGAGATGGAACGGCACCGCGTCTATGCCAATCTCGTGCTCGCGCTGCTGCATGGCTATTTCAACGGCAACAAGGACGGCGAGACCGGCGAATATCCGTGGCAGCCATCGCAGCGCATCGCCGGCACCGGGACGCAGTCGCTCTATGCGGGCGGGCGCTACCTTGGTCACAACATCTGCTGCATCGCGGTCGATGGCGACGGCGACATCATTGACTTCGACTTCAATCACAACTCGATCTTCAACAGCTCGGTGGAACATGCCGAGGCGCGACTGATCAAGCGCATCTTCAGCCTCGCCGACATTCACCAGGACTGGGACAGCGCGCTGGGTACGGATGACCGCTGGAACCTTTCGCCGGCGGGCGAAAAGGCGCCGATGCGGGGCCAGATGGACGACGACTACGGCAAGTCGCTGTCGAACGTGACGATCTACACCTCGCTCGAATCCTGCGCGCAGTGCTCCGGCATCATGACGCTGGCCAACATCAAGCAGGTTGTGTTCCTGCAGCCCGACCCGTCGCAATACATGATCGGCAAGATCATGTACCGCCTGTCGCGCAAGGCGGGGGAGACCGATGGCCCCGGCGCCCCGCGCCCAATCTCCGCAGCGGAGGTGGGAGTCGCGGCGAGCCAGCGCCTGGCTGACGACTACAAGAGCTTCCAGGCCAAGGTGGGCACCGGGCCGGGCAAGATCCCCTTCCACAAGCCGCCAGGATCGGACGCCGACGCGGCGCAATGGTCGGGGAGCGCCTCGATCACCGCCTTCCTGTGCAGCGACCTGGCGATGGCCAGCTACAGGTCAGGCCGGGAGGCGCTGGACGCGATGACCCTCGCCCACCCCGATTTCCGCCCGGAAGGACAAGGCATGCTGACCAACGCCAAGGTGCTGGGCCAGGCACGCCACTTCCTGAACTATGCCCTGACCGAAGGCCGCCGCGGCACGCCGCACCGCTGACGCCTGCCGCAAGGACCGGGACGGCGTCTGCCTGCCCAGCCCTGCCCTGCCCGCCATTCCGGATTTTGTCAGGCTCGCGACAGGCAGGCTGCGGCAATGTGACATGGTAAGTTCAATCGTTGCCCGGGATTATGAAGAGTTCCGGACGACGGCAAACCAAGGAGTACGACATGACCGACACCGTGAACATGAACAAGGACCGCCGCAAGCTGCTGTCGCTTCTGGGCCTCGGCGCCGTTGGCGCCTTCGTTGCTCCCGCCATCCTGCAGGTGAGCAGCGCCCGCGCCTCTGGCAACAACAGCGGCGGCAGCTCCGGCGGCGGCAGCAACGGCGGCGGCAGCTCGGGTGGTTCCGACTCGAGCGGTTCGAGCTCGGGTGGTTCGAGCTCCAGCGGTTCGAGCTCCAGCGGTTCGAGCTCGGGTGGTTCGAGCTCGGGTTCGAGCGACGACGACACCACCACGTCCACCACCACCACCAAGTCCAGCAGCAGCGACGACAAGGCGTGCCCAGCCGGCACGAAGTGCGACTAAGCTCGATATTGGCCAGGGTTCACTTAACCTTTGAGGGTTTGACGGTTCCGGCGGACATCGATTGTCCGCCGGAATTGTTCCCGGCGCTCGCCACCTTCGGCGTTGCCGCCGTGGAGGCCCCAGGACCAGGGCCTGCATCAATCATCGTGAAGTCCAGGGCCGGAAGGTTTCACCTTTCCGGCCCTGCCTATCAGAGCCCCTTCAGCGTCGAGGGGCTGGACGCGGTCGCGGGCTCCATCATGGCGGGGCTGGCCGCCTGCAAGAGCCTGGCCGTGCCCCCTAACGTGCTGTGCATTCATGGCGCCTGCGCCAGCATGAACGGGAACAGCTACCTCATTCTCGCGCCCTTCGGCGGGGGCAAGAGCAGCCTGGTGGCCGAACTTGCCGCGCTCGGTGCCGACATACTGGCTGACGACGTGGTGCTGGTGGACACGCAGGCGCTGACGATTGCCGGCCTGCGCATTCCGATGCGGCTGCGGCAGGGCTTCGTCAACAGTGCGGGAGCTGACATGCGAGACTGGATCGACGCGCGCAGCATCATGCGCGGCCAGCGCTATGTCTTCCTCACGCCAGAGGCGCTTTCGGCGGGCGCGCGGCCCCTGACCGACATCGTTCTGCTCAACCGGGCCCCCAAAGCTGCGGAAGATCTGCCACTGCTGGAGCCAGCTTCGCACGGCAGGCTGATGCCGCGCCTTCTCTGGCACAACATGTCACGCCACCACGCGCCCTCGGCAATCACCGGCATGGCAGCGCGGCTGGCCGAGAGCCTTCGCGGCAGCATCCTGCACTTCGCTGATGCAGGTCAGGCCGCACGCCTGCTGCTGCGCGGCGAGATGTCCGCCGCATCCGCCGCGCCGCGATCCCTGCCCGAGAGCAGCCAGCGCGACGATCTGCACATCACCCGGACCGACCTCGGCGCCATCATCGCCGACGACGAGACGGGGCGGGTCTTCGAGATCAACGAGAGCGCCCACGTCATGCTCACCGTGCTGCAGAAGTTCGACGACGACGAAACGGCCTGGGACATGCTCTGCGCGGTTTACCCCGACGCACCGCGCCGGGAACTGGCCAGCCAGCTCACCCGCTGCCTGCGGCAGTTCGCCGAGGCCGGCCTCATCGACATCTCCCGCGCGCAATCCTTCCGGATCAATTCAGAGTCACCTTGATGCTTGCCCTTTCCCAAAAACTCAGAGCCCTGCACAGATGGATGGGCCTGATCCTGTTTCCATGGGTTATCATCTATGGCCTGACCGGGCTCTACATGAACCATGGCGACCTCATTCTCTCGCTGTTCCCGCGCGACAGCATGCAACAGGCGCTCACTGACGAGCAGCCGGGCTTCCGCGGCGATGCGGAGCGCGCCAAGGACTGGCTGCAAAAGCAGCCCTTTGCACCAATCAGCAAAGGCCTGAAGGAAGGTGTCTACTATGGGCGCCCGGCATGGTTCATCGCGCTCAAGGACGACACCGAGATCGTTGCCTTCAAGAACAGCGCGCAATACGTGGTCCGCGCGCCCTACCGGCGCACGCTGTATGCCGGCGACGGCAGCCGCCTTGACAGCAAGTTCTACTGGGGGCGCATCCTCAGCGAGTTCCACAAGCGCGGTCTGGTTGCCTCGCCCTTCGGCAGCTTCCTGGCGGATGCCTTCTCGATCATTCTCATCAGCTTCGGCGTCTCGGGGCTGGCGGTGTGGGGGCTGCCGAAGCTGAACCGCCTGATCATCCGTTCACGCAGCGGCAGGGCCGTACCACGCGGCTAGCACCGGAGCGCCGTGGTCAGTTGCCGTTCAGGAAATTTATGATGCCCCACATGAAGTCGTTGGGCATGGTGCCCTCGAACGCCGAGGTGATCGGCTTTCCAACCGGGTTGTAGGCCAGCATGGTGAGCGCTGCACTGGTGGGCGCGCCGTTGGCGCCGAAGGCGGCATAGGCGTGGCAGCTGATGCAGGAGCCGATCAGTTCGCCATTGACGGAGAGGCGCTCGGTCACCGAGTTTGTCAGGACCGTGGGCTTTCCGGCAGCATTGGTGAAGGACACCTGCGTCGACTTCAGGCAGTAGTTCTGCCACACATCGGCGAGGCCCGCGGTCTGCATCATGCGCTTCAGCTCAGGCGTCTTGTTGCACGGCCCATACTGGGTGTTGGCCTGTCTGTCGTTGGGCATCACCGCATGGCGGCGCGCCCCGAAGCTGTCATAGCAGCCGATGGCATCGCAGCGACCGGGGTTGTTCTTGTGCTCGAATGTTCCCCAGACCCACGCCGGGTTGGCGGCGGTGGAGATGTGCATGGCGACGAGTCCATATTCGACGCCCTCCGAGGTGACCGTGTAATAGGTGCTGCGGACGTTCGCCAGGCTGCCGAGTTCCGGCACCCATTGCAGGAGGTCGGTGATGGGCACCCAATCCGCCTTGAGCGCCATCGAACTTCCGGGGAAGTTCACGACACGGGGTGAGGCATAGAAGGCCGCCGCGCCGGCCTGCGTGTTGAGACCGTTGTCGACGATGTAGTCGTATTGCAGCCGATCGCGGTACACCACTTCGGCAAGGCAGCCGGTTAGCGGGAAGTTTGCAACCCAGGGGTTTTCCGGGGTCGTGCAGGGCGGCAACGAACTGCCCGCCAGATGAAAGTCCGTCTGGCGGCGGCTGGCACTGATGGGCCGTTCGTTTCCTGCCGAGGGCCACACCGGCGTGGCCTGATAGATGTCCTCGTCGGTCGCCCAGGTTTCGAAAACCGCTTTGCCCGGCGTCACCGCCGGCCTGACGCTGGAGGTGAACACCTCCCACATGTAGCGATCCGAATTGCCCCTCTGGCCATCAACCTTGCCCGCCAGGGCCGGCGCCACGATCGCGGCATGCAGCGGCTTTTGCCCGGCATGGGCAAGACCGATCCCCGACACCGTGGCCATGCAGGCGAGAACCACAGCCAGTCCACGGTTCCGATACGTCTTCATGCCGCACACTCCGCGATGACAATCATCGCAGGAGACTATGCGGGGCCGTGGCTTTCAATATGTACAACTTGCCATCAACCGGCAGCGGCGGCCGGACGCCCTTGCATGCGACACGTTTGCAACCTTCCCGCGCTGAACCAAAAGTACAGGTTGCTTTCCGGGCGCGCCGCGGGGCGATATGGATGGCAGAGTAAGAGTTGCCCGAGTCGGCGCGGTCAGCCTGCCGCGACGCCGTCGCCAGCAATTCAGGCATTCGTGACGGCAGTGACAACGATTACCCGACCACAGCTCATGGGCATGGAGACGACCGGTGCCGCACTTTCTGGTACAGTGGAAGTTCAATCCACAATCCTTCGAGGCCATGCGGCAGAAGCCGCTCGACCGCTACGCCACCTCGGTGAGGCTGGCAGAGGCATTCCGTGGCTCGATCGTCAGCATGTACAACCGCATGGGCGCCTATGACGGCATGGGCATCTTCTCGTTTCCGGATGTCATCCACGCCACGGCGCACTCCGTCCATGCGCTGGCGACGGGTGCCTTTCTCAAGCACGAGTGCGAACAGCTATTGAGCCCGTCCGAATACAAGCTGGCCCTGCTGATGAGCCATGACACCGCCACCGATTACGTGCCGCCGAACAAGCAGGACGGCGCGTGACTGCACCGCATCCTAGCCGTTAGAAGCTATTTCAGAATGAGACCGGTACCATCGAAGCTGGGTGGCGCGTTGGGCCTGTCGAAGCTGACGATCGTCACTGCCTTCAGGGCATCGAGCTTGCGGAGGTCGAACCGCACGAAATCCAACTGCTCGATCGTCCTGATGTCGAAATGGTTCCGGTTGAGGTCAGCTCATCCGGCTGCATTCCGGGATATTCATTGGTCCTGCCCTGATCGATGTTGCCACGCGCATCCATGAGCACCGTGCAGGCAAAGCCAATTGCCAGTGACAGGCTGAGCAGCGCAGCCAGCATGCCCCGCCTGATGACACGAAGTGTCATGAGCAACCCCAGGAGCTCGCACTAGACGGGTGGGATACTCCACTTCAGTCATTCGGTATCGAGCTGCTTGCGCGCCGCACCTCAGCGGATGGAGGAGGCGTAGCCGGGCCATTCATAAGCGCACAAGAACAGCCGAATGCTGGGTGCGAGACTGTGGCAGGGTTCAGGCCGACGCGCCATCAATCGTTGCGATCGAGCTTTCGACAAGGGCGAGGAGCACCACTCGGGAAATGAGGGGAAACTCGAGATGAAGATCATCGACCAGACGATGCTTGTCTGTTGCCCGATCGGCATCGGCGTCGGCCTGAAGTATCGCCGTGATGCGCAGGATAGCATCCATATGCATTCTCAAATCCTTTGCGCGGCAAGACAGCCGAAGCACAGAGCCAGATTTGGCGTGAATGCCCTGACACTCACATGATAGATCGCAGTCCCGTTTGCGATGTAAAACTGTCTACCAGGCTCGCAGGTGGTCGCTTTGCCGCATGATCGCAATTCAGTCGCTTTCACCGACTGACTTCCGAGCCAGCACTTCAAGCACAAGCCGGATGATGTCCGACGGACTGACCCCCCTGCAGTATCGGGCGACGATGGCACCGATGGCTTCAGGGTCGACGTCGCCAATCTCATCAACGGGGTCGCGCATCTCGGGAAGTGCCACTGCATCAGTCCTTGATGAGAGGCAGCAATACACCCCCATTTCAACTGAGACTGCCCGCTTTTGCTCACCGCCCTTAAGGCCAACAGCACCACTGCACGACGGATTGGCTTGACCAACTCCAAGCAGTAAATTCTTGAACGCAGGACCGGGACGTGCCTTGAAGCGCTCTTATTGTGCCTTTCGATGACAATTCAAGTGAACAGGCCAAGCTGAACCACGCACGATTCAGGAAAAAGCAGGGTCCCGGGACGATTGGACGCGACCTCCCTCGCCAAGCCAAGGCGCAACCTGCCAAAAGTTGTATTCCTTCCCAGATATGCGCAGGCTCCCTGGCTTGCCTTCCGCAATACACTTGAAAGTACTCAACCCGAGGCAATGGTGACCTGCTATTGGCAAGATCTTCAACAGCGGCCGATTTGGCATGGACCGCAACAGAAAATGGAAGGAATCCTCCAGTGTTGCCTTACTGCGTCTCCAAGCTCGGCCGCGTGGTCCTCGCCTCGGCCACGATCCTTGCTACCTCCGTGGCGCCATCACAGGCCTGCACCGGCCTCATGCTGACCAATGAAGACGGCACCTTCGTCAGCGGCCGCACCGTCGAGTTCGGCATCAAGATCGACGCATCTGCCGCAATGGTTCCCCGCGGATACTCGTTCACGGGCCAGACACCTGCCGGTGACGGCCTGAAGTATACCGCCAAGCACGCTGCCGTCGGTGTTTATGCCTATACCGACGTGAAGCTGATGGACGGTATCAACGATGCCGGGCTGGTGGCGGGCGCCTTCTATCTCCCGACCTTTGCCTACTACACGCCGGTGACGGCAAACTGGTCATTCACGACAATCCTCTCTGCACGGCCACAAACGCGCCAACCTTCGATTCGCACATGACCAATCTGCGGAGCTACATCACGCTCAATCCCAACGACGTCGAAAGCGGCAAGATCGGACCCGTCGAACTGAAGGCCTTTGGTCATGGCAATGGCATGTGGGGTCTGCCGGGAGACTTCAGCCCGCCGTCACGCTTCGTTCGCGCAGCGCTGTTCAGTGCGAATGCCATTCCCTCGGACAACGCCGAGGAAGGTATCGCCCAAGTGTTCCACGTCCTCAACAATTTCGACATCCCGAAGGGCATTGGCAGCACCAACGACGATGGTACGATGACCGCCGATTATACGCAGGTGAAAACGGCACGCGACCCGCAGAACCTGCGCTTCTAACACAGGACCTATGACGACCAGACGATCCGAATGATCGACATGAAGCAGCTGGACCTCGACGCCAATGACATCCAGAAGTTTGCTCTGGTGTCGGACAAGCCGGTCGTGGGCATAAGCGCGAAGCTCAAGTAGTCCCGCTACACCTTCGCCACTGCCGCCCCGGCGGTGGTGGCAACACCTTCGCGAGTTCGCATTGCAATGCCAATCCCCAAATCCGCGAACACCGAGCGAGTTGCGGCAGATACCTCAGCACGAAAAACTGTCGGCCCAGATGATCAAGCCAATCTGGCGAATGGTCGGCGCCTCTCAACGCGCAGGTCTCCAATCCCCTTCACTTCAACAAGCAGCCGGTGAGCGTTTTCGTGGCAGCCCACCAATGGGCCTATGCGCCGGAGGGTGTCGGCCCCACCGGTCGAGCGGCGCGCCGGCCTGACTTTTCTGTTTCCCGAGCAGAAGCGGCCACAACGCAGCAGCACCGCTGACTTCCGCAGCGAATTCCTGAGATGCTCAAGTGAGGACAGCAGACATTCTATGAATGTGCCCAGAACAACATGACGAAGGAAACTAGGCTTGCCTTTGTTCCTGTGGCAAAGGCGAACTCTGCTTGCGCGCCGAAGATGAGCGCAAAAGCATGAATGGTTTTAGATTTCGGGTGAAGTACTCGAGGTGCTTCTCGATGTGCAGAACATCTTCGATTTCCTCGAGCATGGCTCTTATCTTCCTGACCCGCGTCTCAACCAGGTCGCCCATCGACACGACGGCTATCGTTTCTCCTCCAGCGACAACCGGCAGGTACTGAACACCACTATCAACCATTCGCTCCATGAGCGTGGGTTCAGTGTCATCGACTGTACAGGTCACCACCCGGCTCGACATGATATCTTTGGCCTGGAGTGACTGAATGACACAAAGACGGGCATCGATCGCCTTGAAAATATCTCGTTCAGTGATAACCCCTTCAAGTTGACCACAATCGTCCAGGACGACGACTGAACCAACAGCGTTTTTCTTCATCAGCTCGATGACGCTCTCAACGCTCGCGGTCGGTCTGACCGATACAAGCGGCGAGTTCTTGTTCATGAGGATCGATGTCACCGTCATGCAGGCCTCGCTCAGCTATCAGTTGAGTAGCAGGCGGATATGAATGCCACAGTTAGTCATCGTCGGAAACGGCAGTTATACTTATAAACTCATGAAGCTAGCGGTGACACGAGCATCCAATCGAGACCCAAAGGCCTTTTCACCTATAAGATTAAAATTGGGGTATTTAGCTTCACGGGTGGGACTTGGACCTGTTGTGTTTGTTCGGAGCAGCTCATCACATCATGCTGGTCGTTGAATGCTTCGGAATACAGCTCTGCCCTCGCCGAACCATTGCGCTGCCCGACGATGGAGTAGCGTAGTTGGCTCCATCCGGCGCTTGCACTGTACAGTCCTTAAGTAGACCAAGAAGCGGTCCCGTCATCGGACGCAAGCCTCACGATTCAATCATGTCGTGACGGGCGAGCCGATCACCCCGTCAGAAAGTCGAACGAACTGCGCCTGATCCTGCATTGCGAAATCAAGGAGACAGGCAAGGAGATTTGACGAGCGCGACCGCCTCCCTTGCCGCCCCGCCCCCCCGCTCCACTAACTTGCGTCTCATCGGGGGCGTAGTTCAGTGGAGGAACGGCAGCCTGCCAGGCTTCATGTCGATGGTTCGATCCCCACCACAACACCCAGGTCCCCTCACATGCCCGACAACTGATGCCCCAAAGGGACAAGCTTTGTGTCCGTGCTTCACCTGGCGGGATCTCGGCAGAGCAATGCGTCTGGTCATTGCTCGGAGTGGCAGGGTTCCTCATGCCGAATGATGATCGCTGCAGAAAGACGCCCTTTCCTGCAGCTGGCGCCTTGCTCTGCCCAGCGCTGTAATGACGTGGTCGTCTCCGCCCCTGGGCGTCTCTGAAGATCCCTGTGTCATTTCGCAAACGAGTTTGCGTGTCGACCATCATTGGAAAGCAGACATGTTTTGACTGCGCACAAGGTGACATGCCACTCGTCGACACTGCATTCGCTCAGAGATTGAGACGCGATGAGAATTTGAAAGCCTCGGAGAGAGATCTCCACGTCGCCCCTTCCATGGACGGGGCCTGTGGGGGCCACAGGAATCGGTCCAAGATCGGTTTCGGACAGCCCCTGGCTCTCGTGAGGACGACAAGTAATATAGTAGATTTGATATATTCCGTAATTCTTACATATCAACCTACCGAAACAAATACGTATGAATAAGTGGAATCACGAATTCGTATTTCATGAAAACTGATATATGTTTTTACGGGTCAAATCAGCAGGGGATAAAGGTGATGTCGTCATCGGGCCTCGAAGCAGATATTAACGCACTTGCATCCACAATCAGGGCAAGGCTCCGTAGTCACCGGTTTCACAAGTCTAGAACTCGTGTTTACAAGTGGTGGGACACGACTTTCGGAAACCTTGATGCCTTTGCACGGATGCGAGTCAACCTGGCTCGCAGAGTTGTAAGTATCGCGTGCTCGAACCTCTGTGGACTCTCCGCGACAGCAATTGCGCTTGGTCGCGAGTGGTCAATTGAAGGCATGGTTTCCGTAAACGAGGGTGTGAATGTCGTCGTCGCCCGTGTTGGTCGGTAACTGCTGACGCAATAGCATTTTGACATTGCCCGTCGGCGTTCGAATGGCGGCCTGTGGTAGCCATCCTATACTGCAGCCAGTACTGGCGGCACTCCGCTTGAGAGAGTCAAGCAATGCTTAATGGGGCAGCGCCTTTCCTGTCCGTCCTCGCGGATAGGTCTCGGGTCGCTGAGAAATGATGAAACACGAACTCAGCCAGCGCGAACTTGAAGTACTGAGACTGGCGGCTAGCGGCCTTACGGCAAAACAATCGGCCAATGTCCTCGGCGTAAGCGAGTCCGCCGTGGCCATGTATCTCGCAAAGGGTGAGCGGAAGCTTGGCGCGCAGACGAAGGCCCATGCAGTGGCGATTGCCACGGCCCTGGGACTTATCGGAAGGGTGGACAGAAGAAGTTCATAGGCAGGCCCGCTGCCGGCCCAGACGCTTATGCTGTCTAAGCTTCCCGCAGGCCGGCATGGCGTTGTGCACGCCAAGGGTCCTTTGCCGCCCTGCTCCCACTCCACTCGTATCCGCTCCATCACCGGCGTGGTTCAACGGTAGAACGGCCGCTTTCCAGGCTGCATGTGTTACCTGTCACCGAGGTCGTCATCCACCGGATCGTTGATCGCAAGGCTTGGGAGCAGATTGCCAGGGAGCATGTGGGAGCCAGGGTGGTGGTGACCGCGCCTGAAGTGACATGAGCAGCCGATCTGCGATGGACCCAGCCGTTTGGATAGAACACGTACCGGGCAGTCGGACATGATCGTATCAGCCCACGCCAAGAGCCAGCAGGTCCCGCACTGAGCATGTCCTGAGGGGAAGACATCCGTCCGGATGCCCGAATATGATCGAACTAGGTAGTTATGCGGTTGTTGGCGTGACCATTTGATCCCACCAATGCCCGCTGAGGAGAAATCTGTCATGCTGAGACGGTTGCTTGAAATTCTTGTTACGGCCATCATCGTGGCGTTCAGCTCAGGCGTGATGCCGGCGATGTCCGCCGGGAAACCGAACATGCTCTTCGTCATCATGGATGATGTCGGCATCGACCAACTGAGTGCTATGGGCTACGGCGGCGTTACGCCACCCAGGACCCCGACGATCGACGAGATCGCAGAAAGCGGAATAAGGTTCCGGAACACATGGTCCATGCCTGAGTGCTCCAACGGGCGAATGGCGCTGCTGACGGGGCGCTATCCTTTCCGGACAAACGTCTATCAGGCAATTGGTCAAAGTGACCTCGCGAACTCGCAGGTTTCGCCATACGGCGTAACGGTCGCCCGCATGCTGAAGCGAGCTGGATACAGAAGCGGCTTCTTTGGCAAGTATCACCTTGGCGGCCCCGAGAACAACAAGGCCGGCAACGGAGGGCCGGGAAAACTGGGTTGGGACTACTTCTATGGCTGGGTCGCGGGCCTCCCAGCTTCAATCGACACGACGGCAGGTGGTGTAGCCGAGGCCGGAACCTACAAGTGCGGATACGTCCCTTCGGTAGACCGCCAAGTGAGTGATGAGGGTGCGAACACCGGCGCCTGCTACATTCAAAGAACAAGAAGTAAAACCAGCTGCCAAGAGATCAGCGGAGATACGCTGGGTGATTCTCCCGGCCTTGCCTGCCTGAACCTGGGTGGAATTCTTGTTCCAAACGCTGCTTGCCAAGCAAATCCCCCGGGCGACCTCGACTTCAATCGACAGAACGCACACTACGTGTCACCCCTCGTGATCAATCGCGGAACGCGCGTCAGCGAACTCTCGATCGCCGACCCACGGGGCCGCAACTACCGTTCCTCGATCGAGGTCAATGCTGCGATAAAGTGGATCAACGCCAGCAAGCGAGGCGGAGCGCCGTGGATGGCAACCGTGTCATTCAGCGCTGATCATACCCCGCTGCAGACTCCGCCCGGTCACCTGCTCTCACTGGCGACCAGGCAGAAGCTGGCTGCCACGCTGGGCTCCTCCGGGAACCTTGGCACCGACTGCACCAATCCAGCGGTTCAGCGCATCTTGTCGGATGCCATGATCGAAGCGATGGACACGGAACTGGGCCGCCTTCTGACGTCAACCGGGCTGGCAAGGAAAGACAACACCGGCCAGCTGATTTATGATCCCGAACGCACCAATACCTTGATTGTCATCGTCGGTGACAATGGGTCTGCTGGAATTACGGTACAGTTTCCGTTCGACATGCTGCGTTCAAAGGCGTCGCCATACCAGACAGGGATATGGGTCCCGCTCATGGTCTCGGGACCCATGGTGGCACAGTCCAACCGCGACGTTTCGCACCTTGTTAGTGCAGCGGATGTCTACGGTCTGTTTGCCGAGGCCGCTGGCCTCGATCCGCAGAAGGCCTCAAGACCTAACACAATCGATTCGAGCCCCCTCATGCCATACCTGCGGAACCCGCAGCAGCCGGCTATCCGTACCTTCAACTATTCAGAGGGCGGTCTCAACATACAGAAGAATGGCGCACATAATGGGCCATGCGTAATCGGACGGACAAACGATGCGGGTGGAACATGCAGCCAAACTCCGATCAACAAGGGTGTTTGCGAAGACAATGGCGGCGTTTGGTGGGGCGAGGGCGCCACAGATCCGAGTGTCAGCGCAGCGGTCGATGAATGCTGGCAGGTCAACCAGCAGATCTACGGTTCGCTTGCTGATCCTTCAACTTACAACTCCGTGAAAGTTGGGCAAGCGCCGCAGATCTACTACACGGCGCGTGACGCACGCTTTAAGTTCATTCATAGCAACTGGAAGGACTACGACCCGGGAGCGCCGGGAGATGCAACATCTTATGATCTCGATGAGCTCTACGAAGTAAACGAGAGCAAGAACCCAGTCGACCTCAAACTCGACCGGGACGGTGACGCGCTGTACATAAAGTCGAACGGAGTTGTTACTATTGACGAACGCGCCTCTGTTGAGGGGGCCACTGAATCGATGCAGGCGCTACAAGACTATATTGCAGCGTTGTTCGCGTCACAGCCGCCATGTCCGGGCGACGGCAACGGAGATCGCGTTGTCAACGTCAAGGACATCAAGGACTACTGGCGGACCGTAAGAACCTGGACTGGATCAAGCACCTTCGACTTCGACTACAACGCAGTTACAGATCGGAATGACTTGCAAGCGATCATGGAGAACATTCCAAGGGACTGCCGCAGCTGACAGTGTGATAGGGTATTGAGCTGCGCCATTGCCGCTCCATCGTGAACTGAGTTCAGCGGTGGAACGTCAGCTTCCCAAGTGGGATGTCGTGGGTTCGGTTACTGTCGCAAGACTCTGGCCACTGCTTATTCCCGGCAACTGATGGTCCAACGGTACGAAAGTTCTCGGCGTGGTTCACCTCGCAGGAGCTCGTCATAGCTCGGCCCTGGATTCATTGAACGATACAGCCCCCTCACGCTGGTTTCTGAACTTTGCAATGGGGTCCGCGACAGTCAATTTCCCTGGCTCGCCGTATTCATCGATCGTCCCTCGGAGGAGCAATCCCAAGCTTGCTGCACCCAACTATTCCGATTGACCGGCCAACTGCCTTATTGTATCGATCGATACAATTTATTATACTATACAGTATAATTACATACGGTAACGACATCAGATGCGAACGCGCGCGGTCCCCAACCCCCAGATGATTAGATCATTACGAGTGGGCCGACTGGCGTGAACGAGAAGCACAGAAAATCTCCGGCCACCGTGGCTATGGCCTTCGCAGCGATCGGGATCGTTTTCGGCGATATCGGCACCAGCCCGATGTATGCCATGCACGAAGCCATCCATGCGACGGGGCTGCCCCCGGGAGGGGAGGCGGTGCTGGGCGTGGCCTCGCTGATCTTCTGGACTCTGACGCTTATCGTCAGCATCAAGTACATCCTGTTCATCATGATGGTCGACAATAACGGCGAAGGTGGAATCTTCGCGCTCGTGTCCGTGCTCAAGGCGAGGGTCAGCTCCTCTTCAGCATTTGCCCAGTCGACCATCTTCGCGCTCACGATCATTTCAGTGTCGCTTCTGTTTGCTGACAGCTTGATCACCCCGCCACTTTCCATCATGGCGGCGATCGAGGGTGTCGAGATGATCGACAAGGATGCCCAGTCATTTGTTATGTCAGCAAGCATCGTCATCCTGCTTGGGCTTTTCGGCGTCCAGCGTTACGGAACGCACGCCTTGAGCCGCTTCTTCAGTCCCATCATGCTGTGCTGGTTCGTGGTGATCGGGTTGCTCGGCCTTGTTCAAGTCCTGGGCAGGCCGGATGTGCTCAATGCAGTGTCGCCGGTATATGCGTTGAATCTCGCTGCCCAATTGAGCTGGCCCCAGCTCTTGGGGCTGTTCGGCTCCGTCCTTCTCGCCGCCACTGGGGCAGAGGCAATCTACCTAGACATGGGGCATTTTGGGCGCAAGCCAATTGCATTCGCATGGTACGGTGTGCCGATGATCGCACTGCTGCTGAGTTACTTCGGGCAGTCGGCCTGGCTTCTCGAAAACAGACCAACCGAAGCCAATGCCTTCTTCGCCATCGTGCCTTCCTCCTTGCTTATCCCACTGGTGATCTTGGCAACGCTGGCCAGCATCATCGCCGGCCAGGCGGTAATCTCCGGCATGTTCTCTATCGTCAACCAGGCCATCTGCCAAGGATACCTTCCGCGCATCAAGGTACTGCAGACTTCAGCAACCGTGCGGGGCCAAATCTATGTGCCCTTCGTCAACCACCTTCTGCTTGCGGGAACGGTCATGCTCGTCCTGGCCTTTGGCTCATCCTCGGCGCTCGCCTCATCCTATGGCTTTGCAGTGTCGGCGACCATGCTGCTGACCACGCTCGCCTTCACCGCCGTCATTCTGGTGGTGTGGAAATGGTCTGTGTGGAAGGTTGTTGCCTTCGTCTTTTTCGCGCTACCCCTCGACATTCTATTTTTTGCCGCAACGATCACCAAGCTTCCAGCGAGCCACTTCTTCACGCTCATCGTCGCGCTTACCGTCGCATGGCTCATGGTGGCCTGGATGGTCGGAAACCGCCTGTTGATGCGCCGCGCACAGCGGATCGACATACCCGTCTCCGATTTTGCCGAAATCACCGGCCTCAGGTCCAACCTTCACCAGCAGCAAAGACCCGCCGTGTTCTTGCAGCACCTGCCGTTCCCGGCTGAGGTGAGGGCAACGCCTCTCGCACTGCTGCAACAGGTGCAGCTGACGTCCATACTTTACCAACCCACAGTCATCGTGGAGTTCCTGTCCTCAAGTGTCCCGCGGGTGGAGGAGAAGGACAGGATCGTTGTGCATGAGTATCCCCATAACGTTAAGCTCGTGTACATAACGTTCGGGTTCTGGGAATCATTATCGCTTGAACCTATGGTGAAGCTTGGCCAGCAGCGCGGCTGGTGGAACAAGGAGGAGGATCTCGTCTATTATTCCGTCCGAGAGAACCTGCGCCTCACACAGAGGGCCAGCCTGCCACTGGCCATCAGATGGCCCTACGCCATGCTTCACAAGCTGGACCAGCGGATCTTGACAACGCTCAAACTCGATCCCACGCGCTGCGTTGAACTCGGTGTCTCTGTTGACATCTGAGCCGCCGGACAGGTGAGGCAGCAGGTGAGGGCTTTCCCCTCACTCTCTTGCTTGGTCAGAAATTCTACTCGGCTCACGAAGAAGACCACTCGGCGTTTACTCCATTGGCACGCTTTGCTCGATGATGTGCCGCCCTATTGCTGGGCGCTCGTTGGCATTGTGGCATGCCTCCAGCGGCTTTTTTTGCCCGTGCTGTCGTGACACTATTGAGCCTGCTCTTCCTGGTCTTGTTTCTGTGCTTACCGTCCGCCAGCGCCCGGCACAGTCGCACCGCTACCCGCACTCGACGGAAGCGCAAACATGCAATCGTCCTTCACTCGACCTGGTAAAGAATGTCGGTCAGGCCATACTCGCCCGAGAACTTTCGCGGAAAACACGAGCTGAATTGCAGACTACACGCGGCTTGTGCAATCGCCTCCACGAGGGCATAGCTCGTTCATTGCGGCTTTCTGCACACAGGACTGTCCTTGACTCTCGAACTCATGACCGTCGGCCTCGTCGGCCTTCTCACCACCATCTCGGTTTTCGTGGGGGCCTATCTCGGTCTCAATTACACGATCCCGGAAAAGGTTCTGTCTTCCATCCTCGCCTTCGCCGCTGGCTCCCTCATCGCCGCGCTTGCGATCGAACTCTCCTTCGAGGGGGCGGAAGCACTGGTGAAACACGGCTTCGGCATCCGCGCCTCCTGGTTCAATATAGCGATGGGCTTCGGCGTTGGAGCTGTCCTCTATTACATGGCCTCGGTGTTCCTCGAATCCAGGGGGGCCGCCATCCGCCTGCCGCACATGCTGTTCAACGCCAAGAACAGCCGCATCGCGGCGGATGAGAAGATCGTGCCCCTCTCGCGCTCGCCGCTGTTCAACCATCGCAGCACCGCAGATCTCGAAACCATCGTCGACACCGTTTTCCTTCGCAGCTGCGACAGTGGTGAGGCCGTCTTCCAGCTGGGCGAACCCGGTGACGCATTCTACATAATCGTCGAGGGCGAGGTGGTTCTGACGGACCCGAACGGCCATGTCCTCGCCACGCTGAGCCAGGGCGAAGCCTTCGGCGAGATGGCGCTGCTCGGCAATCGGCTCCGCAATGCAACGGTCAAGGCGCTCCGCGAGACCAAGCTCCTGGTGATCGACGCGCAGAGCTTCCAGCGCCTCCTGGAGCTTGACTCCACCTTCCGCGCCAAGGTCCACGACATGGCGCGCGAGCGTTCGCTGGCCAACCTGAAGGAGGCGCATCTCGATTCCTCCGCCTGGGCAAGCGCCTACCGCACCAGCCTCGCTCACAAGGCCGAACCGTCGCATGACGAATCCGTGGCCGCGGGTCGCGGTGTCGGCCTCGCCATCATCTTCGGCAATATCCTGGACACGATCCCGGGCTGCCTGGTGATCGGCGCCAAGTTCGCCGGCTTCGAAAGCATGTCGGCCACCCTCATGGTGGGCATGTTCCTCGGCGGCATCCCTGAGTCTGCCGCCAGTGCCACGCTGCTCCGCCGCGCCGGATTTTCCGCGGCGAAGATCTACGGCATGTGGTCCATCGTCATCATCGCCGGAATCATTTCCGCCATGCTCGGCAACGCCTTCATCAGCGATACAGATTCGGTCTTCGCCGTGATCATGCAGGCGGTTGCGGCGGGCGCCATCCTCGCCATGGTCAGCCACGCCATGATCCCCGAGGCCTTTCACAAGGGCGGCTCGGCGTCCGTGCTGCCCGTCGTGCTGGGCTTCCTCTTCGCGCTTTATCTCGCGCTTGAGGAAGCGCATCTTAAGGCCCCGGACCAGACATCGATCGGTCGCTACAAGCTCAGGAACGGCACCAGCGAGATCACGCACAGCCATGCGCCGCTAGAGCATGAGAGCATGCTTGTGGTCATCCCTCCGAAACGCCATACTCCCTTGTTGCCTTAAGCCTACTCCACACATCTCTTACCCATCGCGAGTGTCGTTCATTGGTAGAACAGCAGCTTCCCAAGCTGCATGTCTTCCGCCTCATGGCCGGACAAGCCTCGCAAGCGCATTCAACGCCACCCACAGATTATTGATGTCCTGCTCAGGCCAGTGCTTCGTAGCCTTATCGGAGCAGCTGACGCGGCAGGCCAGCAGCGTGGGATGGCGGCCTCAGGCTACCACCCAGGCTCTACCTAGCGATGCTAGAACAAAGAGCATCGTATTCACGCTGATTGCGTGCACGAAATCCCTGCCCCGCCGGGAGCTATGCTGCTCTAAGACACTGCGAAAGCGCTGAGAGAAGGACCCATAGGCTTCTTGGACGGTCGGACGCGGATCTGCGTCTTCGCTTCACGGGCCCAGGTCACATGGTGGCATTCAGAACCGGCATCACAGGAATCGTTCGCACCCTAAAAATCAGTCGGACGCGTACGTCGTTCAACGTTTGCGGCATTTCCGCATTCCCTGCTACAGGAGCCTGTGCTGTCCTCTTGCACTCGCAGAAAACTGGAGATCATCATGCCGAAAACGACGCTCAAATCGACCCTCGCCGCTTCAGCCCTGGCGCTTGCCTTTTGGTCGGCAGCGGCCACAGCCCAAGAGGCGCCGAACCTCATCGGCAAATGGACAGGGACCATCGTGGGTGGCGCCCGCTTCGGCGCGCTGAACCACGATCCTGAGCAGAAGACGCCGGTTTTCGCAGATCGAGCGAAGGTATGGACACTCTCCATCGTGCAGCAAGAAGGGAGTGGCATGATAGGTACTTGGTCGACAGAGACGAAGACCGAGCAGCTAGTCGGTGTTATTCGGTTGGACAAAGTGAGCGTGATCTTCGCAGACGAAGACAATACCTTCGATGCGCGGCTGCTCTCTGAAAATGAGATGGAGCTATGCGCTCAAGAAGCCGAAGAGGCGACAATAGCGGTTTGCTATCTCATGAAGCGGAATTGATCTACGACCGCTCTTACCCCCAGCCGGGAAAGACAACCAGGCACGACACTCGCACCCACATGAAGCTGCTGCGCTGGCTGTTGGATCGGGACAACATGTCCGTTTCCGCCAGAGACATTCAGCAATACCGCCCCGCTGCCCTGCGGGAATGGAGTGCAATGCAGAAAGAGGAGGCTGCTACAGTTGCTACGGTTGGCTCGCTCCTTCCGTAGCAATGCCGCGGCGTAGCAAGGGTTACATCAATCGCGCCAAGCCTTGAAAGAGATCGATTCGCACGCCTTTGGACGGGCGGGATCACAGATTTGTGCGGGTCAATCTCGACGAGGATAGGCTAGCTAGTTTCGGGTAAATCAAGAGGGAAACATGCAGAACTCTTCTGAGAGGACTTACCCGATTATCGTCGTTTTGGCCCTGGGACTGATGTCGGCCCAGCCGAGCTGCGTCCTTGCAGAAGATATTGCCTTCCAGGGCTGGACCCACCAGAAGTTTGGCGTCTTCGGGGGTAACAACTGGCGTCAGTCCGGCTGGAAACTTTCTGTGGTGTCGGACAGAGGTGTTTCCTTACTCTGGCGGCCCCTGCCAGAGAACTCATGGCAAGCCACGAAGGCGTCTTGGAGTTGGAATGTAGGAACAAGTGTTCCCCCGACTGATCTCTCGCAGAAGGGCGGGGATGACCGAAATCTCGCAGTCTACTTCATTTTTGCGCCGCAGGATCTCGCCACCAAAGCGCAGGACTTGGGCATCCGGAAGCTTCTCGGAAATCCCGAAATCAGGGTTTTGATGTACGTGTGGGGCGGGAGTCATGACCGCAACACCGTCGTAGGGAGCCCGTATCTGGGTGCGCGCGGCAAGACCATCGTGTTGCGACCTGCCAGCACCGGACAACATAACGAAACCATTGATCTTCGGTCAGATCTGGACCGTGTCTACGGGAACCGTGATCTGAGGCTAATCGGACTTGCCGTGAGTGCGGACTCGGACGACACAGAAACCCGGATCGAAGCCGGCATCAGCAACCTCCGCCTTTCCGGCTACCCGTGAGTGCGAGATTGAACGGCCATCACACTTTGCGGAGAAGCACTGATCGCCCATCGCGGGTGTAGTTCAGTGGTAGAACGGTAGCTTCCCCAGCTGCAGAGGTTCCCAGTCACCAAAGCCGTGATCTGTCGCAACGTAGATAGGACGGCTTGGGAGAATGGCTGCTGCGAGTCCTTCAATGGCAAACTCCGCAATGAATACCTCAAAGGCGAGATCTTCTGCGGCTTGACGGACGTCAGGGTGACCGTCGAGCAGTGGCACATTCACGACAACACGCGAAGGTCTCGCTCCGCCCTCGGATACCGTCCGCCAGCGCCCGTCACCATCGCTCCGCCACCCGCACTCGACGGAAGCGCAAACATGCAATAGTGTCTCACTCGATCTGGTGCAGAATTTCGGTCAGACCAGGGTCAGCTCGTCGAAGGGACTCTTCGCCTGATCAGTGATTTGAGCATGATCCCCATCGAGTGAGTGGCTTCCTATTTTGCCAGTCATGTTCTAGCGTTATTCACCGTTGAGTGAGATGGATGTTGAAAATGCCGTGGACTGAATTTTTTACGCTCGCTGGGTTTACCGTCGCCGTTGCCACCATGCTGCTCGTCACCCAGACCAAAGAACGGGTTTCCTGGCCGGCCTGGCTCGTGCCGGCGGTGGTCATAATCCCATTCACGGCATGGACCGTTCTCGCGATCACCAAGGAAGGGTTCATCGGCTTCTGGCCGGTGCTAATGAACTCCTACTGGGGGGTGCAGATCTGGTTCGACCGCCTCATAAGCGTGACTGCCGCATTCTTCCTCCTACAGAACCGCGCGCGGGCAGTCGGCATGAAATCCGAGGTGTGGGTGATCATTGTCATCTTCACGGGCAGCATCGGTCTTCTTCTCATGTTGGCGCAGACGATTTACCTCGAGCGTAAGGGGCCGAGAAGGACACCTTGACGTGCGGACGTGGGGTCGTGATGGTGGACGTCGTCAGCCACTATCAAGGGACACCCAGTTTTAGGAGCCAACGATACACTCAGGCTGCAGCGCCTGAGAGGCTGGGGTTATAGGCCAGATAGACCGTAGCGGCACCAAGACCCACGATACCGGATTGAGGCGGGATGCGACTAAAGGCGTTTTCCATCAGATATCTGACTATACCCTTGGCATCCACCCCCATGCTGCTCCGGCACCGCTCCACTAGTCCGCCGCCCCGTCGCGTTTGCCGTTCAGCGGTAGACCGGCAGCTTCCCAAGCAGCATTTGTGACGTGTCACAATAGCCGCGATCTATCTCAATGTGGGCCGAAGGGCTTGGGCGCAGATCGCCAAGGAGCTTCAGACGGCTGGGATAGGCACCGCGCAGCGGTGACAACGCCGCAATGAATCACAGAGCTTGGAGAACGGCGATGGACTGGATTTCGCGATTATCAATCCTGATGAGGTTGGCGAAGCCGGACTCCTCGAGGCTTTTCCTCACGAGATCGTTCGGCTGGCATAGACGCATTTCGCCGTTGGATCATTTTACGAGCTTCGCTGCAACCAGAATGCCCCGCAGGCCAGCGCTGCTTGTTTAGGTGACATGCTTCAGGTTGACGATCAGCCTATTGGCTCCCGCGTTTACGATCTGATTGAGACGATCCATCACCGGCCCGGATGCCACGCTATCAAGCCGACCTGACACATCGACTATCGTGATCCCGTCCAACTGGCGCAGCAGCATGACCATGTGGATTTTGCTCGCTGGGCATCGGTTCATGGTCAAGCAGTCCTTGAACAGCCGATCTAGCGGCAAACACTTGTCCACACTTCCAGAGTAGGCAGATCAGTAACAACAACGAGAGTTCGCTCTGACATGCCAATATTGTATTCGCGCTGACCGGCGGAGGAGACCCCGCCAACCCTCCGGCTCGCTAGGATGTTGCGAGCAGACGATACCACCCTCTTACCGCCTTCATGCCGCTCCACCTATCTCAACTCCTCGTCGGCGGAGTCCAGTGGTAGAACGGCAGCTTCCCAAGCTAACTATTTGCCGTCAGTCCGTCGAAGACGGCGTCGAGTGCAGCGTGGGCGGCGGCGAGGCGGTCTGGGACTTTTTCTTCGGACCCGGTGAGCCACATCACTTGCGCCATGACGGCGCAATTCAGCAGATGGGCCACGGCCTCAGGGTGGATCGCGCGGATGCGGCCCTGGGCGACGAGGATTGCGATGTCTTCCACCATGGGTCCGAAGCCTGAGGCCATCAAGATCTCGATTGCACGGGTTCCCAGGACAGCTGGGGCGTCAAGAAAAAGTATACGTCGGCGATCAGGGTGCAGCGCCAGATCGAGATAGGCATGGAAGCAACTGCGCAAGGCTGTCCATCGGTCTTGCTCGGCTTGATAGACGCGTTCAAGCTCATGGCCGATTTCGGCATCGACGGCGCGCAGCACAGCCTCAAACAGCCCGGCCTTGTTGGTGAAGTGGTGATGCAGCGCTCCGCGGGTAACGCCCGCCTCAGCCGCCAAGGCATCGAGCGAGACCTGTGCGAAGCCCCTTTCGGCGAAGGCGCGGCGGGCGGTGACGACGAGGAGCGCCGCCGTCTGTTCGGCGGCCTCCGCGCGGGTGGCAAGTCGGGCAGTTGACATACGGACCGTATGTGATTAGTTGATTGACATACGAACGGTATGTCAAATGTCGAGGAATGGCAAGTGCCCGGGGGACTGACGTTGCGCGCGGTCTGGCAGCAGGTGCCAAGCATCGTTAGCCTAGCGGCGCCCATCGTGATGGGTCTTGCGGCCTCCACCCTAATCGGCGTGACGGACTCGATCATGCTTGCGCCGCTGGGGCCGGTGCCGGTTGCAGCGGTTGGACTCACGGGCGCGGTTGCCATGCTTTTCTTCGCGGCGATCTACGGGCTGATCTCGGCTCTGTCGGTCAGGATCGGTGCGGCCTGGGGTGCGGGCGAGAGGCGACGGATATCCCTGATCCTCCGCGCCGGCCTGGCTCTGGGGCTGCTGATCGGCGTTGGCGCTGCGCTGGTCATGGCGGCGCTCTGGCCGCTGCTGCCGCTGCTCGGTCAACCGGAAGAGGTGATCGCGGCAATGTCGGCCTACTGGTTCTTCATTTGCGCCTTCCTCGTTCCCTTCTCGGTGCTGACCGCTTTCAAGTCCGCCTTCGAGGCCGTGGAGCGGCCCTGGCTGGGCGCTGTCTTCGCCTTCCTTGCCGTGGCGATCAACGTGCCGCTAAACTTTGCGCTGATCTGGGGCATCGGCCCCTTCCCGCAGTTGGGCCTGTCCGGAGCCGGTGTTGCCTCCTTACTCGCCGAGGCTCTGGCATTGGGAGCCGCCGTCCTGTGGTGGCTCTACGCGCCATCGATGCGGCGACTGCGCCTGCGCCGCCCGGTGGCGCGGCGGGAGATCGGCCTGACCCTGCGCGAGGGCGCACCGTTAGGCGCCATGTATGTGCTGGAGACTGCCTCGGTCAGCGTAGCGACCCTGATGATCGGAGGCTTCGGCACTGTGGCCCTGGCGGCAAACCAGGTGGCGCAGTCGATCTGCGGGCTACTCTACATGCTTCCCCTCGGCGTTGCGGGAGCGGTCGCCATCCGCGTGGCGCAGGAGCGCGGTGCAGGCAACGCAGATGCATTGCGCCCCATCGCGTTGGCGGCGGCGTCAGTCGCAATGGTCTGGCTCACGGCGGCGGCGCTGCTACTGGCGTTCAGGGGCGAGGCCATCGCGCAGTTGGTGATTGAGGACGCGGAGGTCGTCGCGGTGGCTGCGGCAATCTTTCTCGTCTTCGCGCCGATGCAGATCTGCGACGCGGTGCAGTCCAGTATGCTGGGAGCGCTGCGGGGGCTGTCAGACACGGCATGGCCAGCTACCGTGTCGGCCATCGCCTACTGGCCAGTGGCGCTCCCGCTCGGTTGGGCGCTGGCACACTGGGCGGGCATGGGGCCCGCTGGCATCTGGGCAGGCTTCATCGTCGCGCTCGTCGGCGCGGGAATCGCGCTGGTCTTTCGCTTCTGGCTGATGACTGCCTTACCGACACCGATTACTCGCTCGCGCCATTCGCTCGATGCATGATTCGACCGAATTCCCTGCACTCCCACTTAACTCGGGCTCTTGAAGGTACCGTCAAGCACTTGTCATGCGTCAGGCGACAAGCATATTCGTCTTTCGCTCACCGCAGTTTTTTCCCGAAGCCGCCCTCTACAGAGCCAAGCATCCACTTCCTTGCCGCCCCGTACCCGCTCCAATAACCTCCGCTCCAACGCGGGCGTCGTTCGGTGGTGGAACGGCGGCTTCCCAAGCTGGTGCGTTACTGATCGCGAAGACCGTCATCTATCGCAAGGAGACCCGCATCGCGCTTGACCTTATCGTGGAGGACAATCAGCGGGCGAAGGTGGCGGTTGTCTGGTGGAGGCCTCTGCACCAGCTAGGTGAGCGGTTGGTGCTGATCGAGCTGACATCGGGCACGTCTTGCTCAACATGTGCTTCGCTGCGGTCAAGATGGCTCCAGATAGAGTCGGGGCCCGGCACGATCCGTGCTATCTGTCTTTCGCGCAAGCAGGTGTCGATTCGAGCAGGAGACCATGGATTCAATCATAGCCATATACACCCCTGTCTTTGCGCTGCTTTTTGTAGTTCTTTCGGTGAACGTGATAAGGACGCGCAGACGCGAGAAGGTCGGTTTGGGGGCCGGAGGCAACGTGGCCGTTGAGCGCGCCATGCGCGTGCACGCAAACTTCTCCGAGTATGTGCCAATCACGCTTCTGTTACTCCTGATCCTTGAGCAATCAGGCGGTAACATCCTCCTGCTCCATGCACTTTTTGTGGTTCTTCTTGCTGGGCGAATTATTCATGCTTGGGGGGTTTCTCAGCAGAAGGAGAACTTCACGTTTCGCGTTTCAGGGATGATATTGACGTTCACTGTTATCATGACAGCCTCAATCGCCATTGGTATTCTGCGTCTTGCCTAAATCGCTTATCCGGCACCGTTCTGAACCTCTAACCAAGCTAATCAGGCTCATTCTCTCGGCTGGGCCCTTTCTGTATCAAGCTTAGCTGCCCCCCTTACCGCCCCGCCCCTGCTCCACTGATCTCTGCACTATCGCGGGCGTAGTTCAGTGGTAGAACGGCAGCTTCCCAAGCTGCACGTGTGACCTGTCGCCAAGGCCAGTATCTATCGCAACGTCGACAAGAAGGCGTGGGAGGAGATCGCCAAGGGGCATCAGGGAGTGAGGGTGGTAGTTGTGGCTGTGAATAGATCGTAGTGAATGGTTATTGGCTATGGGCATCGTCCACCACATGAGCCGCAGTAGTCGAGGACATCTCCGATGTGCATCGGCCGTGAAGTTGGGACGTCTCCCCCATTGGAAAACAACAATTCTGGGCTTAACGTCAGCCTAAAATTGACGGCGCTAAAGCCCTCCTTGATCTTCAACTTCATTCCCTGATAGGTGCTGTGTCTGTGAATGCGTGAGCTCTAATTCTGCGCATGTCAAAGCATTGAAACTTAACTCTGGGGGGAAGAACAACTTGCGATTTTTATCAAACTTGGCTGCAGCACTAGCAGCCCTCTTTCTGACCGTGTCGTCAGCGCATGCAGTGGACGACAAAAGGGGCAGCTACGTGCCTACGGATACGCCACCTGCCTCAGCTCAGCAGGTAACTGTCGGCTTCTACCCGATTTCAGTCTACCAACTCGACATGGCGAGCAACACTTACTATGTCGATACTTATGTCTGGCTGCGCTGGAATGGTGACATTGATCCGACGGGTACCATCGAATTCACCAACATGGTGGAGGAGTGGGGCAAGCAGCAGGAGAATCTCTTATCAGAACCGAAGGTGCTTCCCGACGGCTCCAAGTATCAGATCATGCGGGTCGAGGGCCGTTTCGTGCAGCCGTTTTCGCTTGCTGACTACCCGCTGGATAAGCAGAAACTCAGCATAATGGTCGAGGATACTACGAACGGGGCGGACGCTCTGTCTTACGTCATCGATAAGGACAGCAGTGGCATCGGCGACAGCCTGCAGATTCCCGGTTGGAAGCTCGCCGGATGGACATCGCAGATCTTCAACCACGAGTACGGAACGAAGTTTGGTGAGGATGCGACGCCTTCAGCTTATTCAGCCGCTCAGTTCAGCGTTAACATCTCTCGACCGCTCAGTTTCTTCTTCTGGAAACTCTTGCTGCCCCTGTTCATCGTGCTGGGCGCTGCTCTTTCGGCGTTGCTCATAAGGCCGCAGGATCTAGACGTCCGCAGTGCACTTCCGGCTGGCGCCTTGTTGACCGCGATCTTCCTGCAGAAAAGTTACTCAGACGGACTTCCCGATCTCGGCTATTTGATCTTGATGGATAAGATCTATCTCGTCGTCTACGCTCTGATTGTTCTCACTCTCATCCGCGCTATCTTCGCCTACAAGGCAACGACGGATGCTGATGCTAACGTCGTCAAGCAGGTCCATGCCACCGACAAGAAGCTGCTTGTCGCCGGTCTGTTGACATTCGTGGTGGCGACTTCAGCAATCGTGTTGTTGCGCTGAGTGTCATTCGCCGAGTGAAATGGAGGGCGTGTGGTTGATCCAGAAGCCGCACGTCCTCCCATTCTCGGGCCACTAGGACCTTCATGGCCCGCACTCACGGAAACGATCCTTGACCTCGCCGATGATCGCTACCCGGGCAGTATTTCCCGTCAGGCGCCTCTTCCCTGCTTCCAGGAACTCCTTCGACGCGTTGCAACATAGGTTCTAGGCTATTCCCTCCCGCCGGCACAACTTGGCGATGCTGTCTCAGCAGGCTGCGAGCGGCCTGCGCGGCGTTGTGCACGTCAATGGTTCGCTTGCCGCCCTGCCCCAACGCCAATCATCTCTCCTCCATCGCGGGCGTCGTTCAGTGGTAGAACGGCAGCTTCCCAAGTTGCTGATCCAAGGAGGGCCACATGTTCACTGCGGTGTTGACGATCGCTGGTTTCATGGCTGGTCTGGTCATTGGAGGTGGCTCTGTCCCAGCGAGGCAACCGTGATGCAAGGGCGCGACGCTGCGCTGCGTGAACAGGAGCGTCCCGAACACGACTACGACCGGGCGAGACGGATCGCCGAGGCTCAGGCAGAGTTGTCAAAGGTAGGAAATTGGCTTGCGGCAGCGTAGTGCCAAAGTGACCCGACGCTGATTGGCCACATTGCCAGTGGTCCGCGAAGATCAATCTTGCGGGGAGAGCCGTCTCGCAAGCACCCCTTGCCGCCTTGGCCCCTCTCCACTAATCTCATCCCATCGCGGGCGTAGTTCAGTGGTAGAACGGCAGCTTCCCAAGCTGCATGTCGTGGGTTCGATTCCCATCGCCCGCTCCAATCCTCGCGGCCCGGAACGTGTTGCTTCTGGCGCTCATCCAGGAGCAGAGACATGGTTTTCGACTTTTTCGGATCCAAGAAGAAGGTGATCATCGCCATGGCGCATATCGGCGCCATGCCGGGCTCGCCGCTCTACGACGAGAAGGGCGGCATGCAGAAGCTGATCGACGGCGTTGCCGCCGACATCGAGAAGCTGCAGGCGGGTGGCGTCGATGCGATCATGTTCGGCAACGAGAACGACCGCCCCTACCTGCTGAAGGCGACGCCGGAATCAACCGCCGCCATGACGGCGGTGGTGGCCGCCCTGAAGCCCATGATCAAGGTGCCCTTCGGGGTGAACTACCTGTGGGACCCGACGGCGAGCGTGGCCATCGCGGCAGCCACGGGTGCGCAGTTCGTGCGCGAGATCTTCACCGGCGTCTTCGCCTCCGACATGGGCGTGTGGGCGCCCGATGCCGCAACCCCTGCCCGGCTGCGCCGCAACCTCGGCCGGCCTGACATGAAGCTGCTTTACAACATCAACGCCGAATTCGCCCACTCGCTGGACGAACGGCCCATCGAGCTGCGCGCCCGCAGCGCGGTGTTCTCGTCGCTGGCCGACGCGATCCTGGTCTCCGGCCCGGTGACGGGCGAACCCGCCGACAGTTCGCAGCTGAAGCGGGTGTGCGAGACGGTGAAGGACGTGCCGGTCTTTGCCAACACCGGCGTCAACATCGACAATGTGAAGGATAGCGAAGCAGGCTATGTGGGGATGACCAGGTTATGCGACTTGGCAGGCATAGCCTCGGCAAATTGACCAATCTCGATCCTCGGAAAGACCGGAAG
>JBEARP010000083.1:0-6658 GCA_041163105.1 Pseudomonadota bacterium | reverse complement strand
GCAAGTACCACTCGAAGTCGCGCGCCGTGGGTTCGGCATAGAACCGGTCGGCCTCGACTTCCTTCAGCGTACAATAGGTGTCGACGAATTCCTTGCCGAAATATTCCTTGAGGATCGAGGCGCGCCAGAAGGCGTCGATGGCGTCGAACCAATTGCCCGGAATGTACTTGGCGCGGCGTTCATAGCCATTGCCGCTCACCGGGTTGCCGGGGTCCGACTTCTCGGTGATGCCGTAATGCATGCCCGCGAGGATTGCCGCCATCACCAGGTAGGGGTTGGCGTCGGCACCCGACGGGCGGTGCTCGATGTGGCAGGCCTTGGGCGGTCCGGCCGGAATGCGCAAGGATACCGTGCGGTTGTTGATGCCCCATGAGGCCGAGACCGGCGCATAGGAGTTGCGGCGGAAGCGGCGGTAGCTGTTCGCATTGGGCGCGAAGATCAGCATCGATTCCGCCATTGCAGCCTTCAGGCCGCCGATGGCGTGCATCAGCAGTTCGTTCTGCGTCGGGTCTTCCGCCGCGAACAGGTTGTTGCCGTCTTCATCACCCAGCGAGACATGGATGTGCATGCCCGAGCCCGTCCAGGCGGAATAGGGCTTGGCCATGAAGGTGGCGGCGAGGCCATGCTTTTCGGCCACGTTCTTGATCAGCCGCTTCAGCATGATGCCTTCATCGCAGGCCTTCAGCACGTCGGCGCGATGGCGCAGCACGATCTCCATCTGGCCCGGCGCATATTCCGAGATCAGCGTCTTGGCCGGCAGGCCCTGGATCTCGCACATGGCATAGAGATCCTTGAAGAAGGGTGCAAAATCTTCCGTGTCTTGAAGGTAATAGGCCTGGTAGTGCTGGGGCCTTGCCTCGTTGATCAGCGACTGCGGCGCCATCGGTTTGCCGGCCATCGCGGACGCGCGGTCCATCAGGAAGAATTCGAGCTCGACCGCACCAACCGGCTTCATGCCGAGTTCCAGCTCGAAGCGCTTGACGATCTTCTCCAGCGCATTGCGCGGGTCAGCGTAATGCGGCGTGCCGTCGAGGTCATGAACCGTGGCGATGTACTGCGCGGTGGGAACACTAGCCCAGGGCACGCGCACCATGGAGCCGGGCACAGGCCACAGCAGCATGTCGCGGTCACCTTCGTCGAAGACGAGGCCGGTTTCGGGAACGTCCTGTCCGGTCACGTCGAGCACGAGCGCCGAGATCGGCATGAAGCGGCCGTCCTTCCAGGCCGGCACCACCTCGTCACGGCGCAGCACCTTGCCGCGGGCGACACCGCACATGTCGGTCCAGATCACGTGGACGCTTTCGATGTCCGGATTGGCATCGAGGAAGGCCTGCGCTTCGGCTTCGCGGCGGGGGAACACGAGTGTCATTCTGTTTACTCCTCAGCCCATCAATTCGGTGAGACAGCGGTCGAGACCTTCGACCAGCTGGTTCACATGTGCCTCGGTCGTCGCCGGGCAGATGAGCATCATGTTGTGGAAGGGGGTGACGATCACCCCGCGATTGAGCAGATAATGATGCACGGCTTCATCGATTGGCCGGTGGATCACTCTTGCAGCTTCGCCGCCGTTGCGGGGCCTTTCGGGAGTGCACATGAACTCCACCCGGGCACCGACACGCACGACGTGCCACGCCACGCCATGTTTGATGATGACATCGGCAATCCCCTTCTCGAGACGCTTGGCCAGCGCCACGAGGGGGCCGAACGCCTCCTCGGTGAAATAGTTTTCCAGCACGGCGCGCATCAGCGCCAACTGGATCTTGGAGCCTGAGAGCGTGGTGCCGATGCCGGAATGGCCGGGCGTGCGCGTCTCGAGAAATTTGCGGATGCGGTCGGTGACGTCCTGCGTAAAGCCATAGACGGCGGCGGGGATGCCGCCGGCAATGGGCTTGCCCAGCACCATGCCGTCCGGCTCCAGCCCGTACTCGCGGGTATAGCCGCCGGGGCCTGACGACATGCAGTGCGTTTCGTCGATCACCAGAAGCGTGCCATGCTTGCGGGTCAACTCGCGCAGCGCCGTGTGATAGCCGTCGTCCGCCAGAACCATGCCCACATTGGTCATGATCGGCTCGGCCAGCACGCAGGCCACGTCCTTCTCCGCCAGCGCCTTTTCCAGCGCTGGTATGTCGTTGAACTCGACAACCTTGGTGAACTGCGTCAGGTCGCGCACTTCGCCGATCAGCGCCGGGTCGGAATGCGGTGTTCCGCCGTCGATGGTCACGTAAGTGTCGTCCACCGCGCCATGGTAGCAGTGGTTGAAGACGAGGATTTTCTTGCGGCCGGTGATGGCCCGGCACCACTTGATGACGGCGCGGTTGGCATCAGACGCTGTCGCCGTCACCTGCCAGCACGGCAGGCCGAAGCGGTCTTCCAGCAGCTTGCCGACGATCGCCGCATCGGGAGACGGCATCATGGTGGTGAAGCCGTTGGCACCTTCGCGCTGCAGGGCCTCGACCACGGCGGGCGGCGAATGGCCGAACATGGCGCCGGTGTCGCCGAGGCAGAAGTCGACGTAGCTGTGGCCGTCGGCGTCAGTCACGTCCACGCCCTGCGCCTTGGAGATGAAGAGAGGAAACGGCGTGCCCCAGTCCACCATCCAGTGCATGGGTACACCCTTCAGCCAGTTCCGTGCAGCGTCTTCCGAGAGTTTCTTCGAAGTGGGGTTGCGCTGGGTGAAGAGGGACTCTTCGCGGCTCAGCATGGCCTTTATCGCTTGCTCCGGAACGTTACGCGGCATGATATCCTGTATGGCTGTTGACGTTGGGCCCTGTCCTAGCCGCCCGGGCAGGCCGCCACAACCCCCATGGATCAGCGTGCCGGAATCATGCTTAGAGGCAGTGCAACATGAAGGAGCCCGTTTCAATGGTCCGCACCGTCTTCGTGAATGGCGAGTATCTTCCTGAAACCGAAGGGAAAATCTCGATATTCGACCGTGGCTTCCTGTTCGCTGACGGGGTCTACGAAGTGAGCGCCGTGATCAACGGCAAGTTGGTCGACTACACCGCGCACATGGAGCGCCTCGGTCGTTCGCTGAAGGAGCTTCGCATGGCCTGGCCCTGTTCGCGCGAAGAACTGGACACCATGCACCATGAACTCATCCGGCGGAATGAGCTCGCGGAAGGCATCATCTACATGCAGGTCACGCGCGGCGCCGCGGACCGCACCTTCAACTTTCCCAAGGGTGACGTGAAGCCCACGCTCATCGCCTTCACCCAGGCCATGAGCCTCGTCAGCAACCCCAATGCGGTGACGGGCATCAAGGTGGTGACGACGCCGGACCTGCGCTGGGCGCGGCGCGACATCAAGACGGTGATGCTGCTCGCCCCCGCGCTCGGCAAGCAGGAGGCCTATGAGAAGGGCGCGCAGGAAGCCTGGATGGTGGAGCACGGCTTCGTCACCGAGGGCACGTCCTCCAACGCCTATATCGTCAAGGATGGCAAGGTCATCACGCGGCACCTCTCCAACGAGATCCTCGCCGGCTGTACGAGGCGTGCGCTGATGCGGCTGGCGAAGGAAGAGGGCGTGGAAATCGTCGAACGCAAGTTCACGGTGGAGGAGGCTCTCGCGGCGGACGAGGCCTTCCTCACCTCCGCCTCGCAATTCGTCATGCCCATCGTGGAGATCGACGGGCATCGCATCGGCGGCGGGCAACCGGGGCCGGTGGTCAGGAAGCTGCGGGAGTTGTTCCTGAAGGAAGCCGGCGCCTAAGCTGGCGCACGTCAGTCACCCCATGGCCGTCACCCCGGCGAAGGCCGGGCCCCAGCTTCGGGCGCCCAAAGCAGGGTTCCGGCTTTCGCCGGAATGACGGACCTTTGGGGTCCGAAGATTTGATTCACAATGTCAATCAGCAGGTCGAAAGCCTGGCTGACATATGGCGTACTTAGGAATAAAAGTCAAGGATTATTTTCCGCATTCGATTGCGGTTGCGCGGCCTGCGCCACACCTCTCCTCACCTTCGCCGGCCACAAAAAAAGGATGCCCGGGTCAAGCCCGGGCATGGTGAATGAGGGGAAGGTGAAAGGGGCGATGGCTAGCGCTGGCTGACCTGCCAGTCCGGGTTGATCCACGGCTCCTGGTTCGACGGCGCCAGTGGCTGCTTGCCGAGGATGTGGTCTGAGGCCTTCTCGCCGATCATGATCGTCGGGCCGTTCAGGTTGCCGTTGGTCACCTGCGGCATGATGGAGGAATCCGCCACCCGCAAGGCGTCGATGCCGATCACCCGGCACTCGGGGTCAACCACTGCAGTTGGATCATTCGCAGCGCCCATCTTGCAGGTGCCGCAGGGGTGATAGGCGCTTTCGCAGTGTTCGCGGATGAAGGCGTCGATCTCGGCGTCCGCGTTCACCTTTGGGCCGGGCTGGATTTCCTCTGCCGCATAGCGCTGCATGGCGGGCTGCTGGAACAGCTCGCGGGTGAGCCGCACCGCGCGGCGCCATTCAGGCATGTCGTCGGGGTGGGTGAGGTAGTTGAACAGGATCTGCGGCGCCTGCCTTGCCTCTTTGCTCCGCACGCGGACGAAGCCGCGCGACTTGGCGCGCATCGGGCCTACGTGCACCTGGAAGCCGTGGCCCGGGAAGGCGGCCTTGCCGTCATAACGCATTGCAGCGGGCAGGAAGTGGTACTGGATGTCGGGGTACTCGACACCCGCCGCGGAGCGTATGAAGCCGCAGGATTCAAAGTGGTTGGTGGCGCCGAGGCCGGTCTTGAAGAACATCCATTCGGCACCGATCAGGCCCTTGGAGAACCAGTTTAGCTTCGAGTACAGCGTTACCGGTTCCTTCGACTTGACCTGGAAATAGATCTCGAGATGGTCGTGCAGGTTCTCGCCGACGCCGGGCAGCGCGTGGGCTACGTCGATGCCTGCGGCCCTTAGTACCTCAGGCGCTCCGATGCCGGACATCTGGAGAAGCTTTGGCGAATTGATCGTCGAGGCCGCGATGATCACCTCGCGCCGCGCCCTCACCTGCCGCAACTGGCCGCCCAAGTCATACTCAACGCCCACGGCGCGCTTTCCCTCGAGGATGACCCGGTGCGCCAATGCCCTGGTGATGAGCTTCACATTGCCGCGCTTCATGGCGGGCTTGAGATAGGCATTGGCGGCAGACCAGCGGATGCCCTTGTGGACGGTCATTTCCATCGCGCCGAAGCCCTCCTGGGCACGGCCGTTGTAATCCTCGGTGACGGGGTAGCCCGCCTCGCGTCCGGCCTCGATGAAGGCGCGGTAGAGCGGATTGTTCTGCGGCCCGCGCTTTACATGCAAGGGGCCTTTGGTGCCGCGCCAGCCATCCTCGCCTCCGTGGCTCGTTTCCTGGCGCTTGAAATAGGGCAGCACGTGGCGGAAGCCCCAGCCCGTGGCGCCCATCCCCTCCCACGTGTCGAAGTCCTTGGCATGGCCCCTGACATAGACCATGCCATTGATGGAGGACGAACCACCCACCACCTTGCCGCGCGGCGTGGCCAGCCTGCGGCCGCCGAGGCCCGGCTCGGGGTCGGAATCGAAGCCCCAGTTATAGAGGTTCATGTTCATGGGGTAGGAGAGGGCGGAAGGCATCTGGATGAAGGGCCCGCGGTCGCTGCCGCCATATTCCAGCACGCAAACGGAATTCTTCCCGTCCTCGGAGAGGCGGTAGGCCATGGCGCAGCCGGCCGAGCCTGCGCCCACGATCACAAAGTCGAAGGTTTC
Organism: Pseudomonadota bacterium; assembly: GCA_041163105.1. Taxonomy (GTDB): domain Bacteria; phylum Pseudomonadota; class Alphaproteobacteria; order Rhizobiales; family Aestuariivirgaceae; genus Aestuariivirga. The sequence goes on along the minus strand of JBEARP010000083.1, from coordinate 975 downwards.
CATCATTTGCCCCGGCGCCCGTTGTCAGACAGCGTCTCGATCTCGGCGATGCGCGCCTCGGTCTCACGCCAGGAGGCGTTGACGGTGGCCGCCACCAGGGCTTCCGCCAGGAACAGCGGCACGATGTTCGAGTCCCAACTCGACGGGGCCTCGATGCGGAGCGGAAGTGAATGCACGGCAAGTCTCGCGATTGGGGATATCCACTGGTCGGTTATGAGCACGACCTTGGCGCCTCGCTCTCTGGCGGAAGCGGCAAGATCGAGCATGCGGGCGTCATATCGGCGGATGTCGAAGAGCAAAAGGACGTCATTCTTGCCGATATCGATGAGATATTGCGGCCAGAAGGTCGGGGTGGGGGGCACCAGGCTCACGCCCGGGCGGGCCATCTGCAGGTGGGTGACGAGGTAGGAGGCGATCGCCCCGGTGATCCGCCCGCCGGCCACGAAGACCTTCCGCTTCCGGTCCGCCAGCAGCGCCACGATGGCGTCGAAGGCACGATGGTCCATGAGCTTGAGCGAGCCGGATAGGTTTTCCATGGCCGCTGTGGCGAAAGTGTTGAGAATGTGGGTGTCGGGCGCCTCGGCCGCCCAGCGGTCATGCTTGGAAATCGGGTTCTGCAGCTGGGCGGAAAGCTCCGAGCGCAACTCTTCCTGAAAGGACGGATAGCCCGCGAAACCCAGCTTCTTGGCCAGCCGCAGCACCGAGGGCGTGGAGACATCCGCCTCGCGCGCGAAGTCGGTTATGCTCCCCAGGCCCGCCATCGGATAGTTGGCGAAGAGCGAAGCCATCAGCTTGCGCTCGGCGGCGGTCAGCTCGCCCGACATCAGGCGCAGTCTTTCGGCAACCGTTGTGGCGCGCTGTGGCGGCATTCTTCTCTCCCTGCTTGGCATCACTGTAACGAATTTGACAGGCTTCCTACAATCTGAAATCATCGCTTCAACTGACCGAATTTCCGGAGATTTCGTGAATGGGAGC
>JBEARP010000082.1:0-17134 GCA_041163105.1 Pseudomonadota bacterium | reverse complement strand
ATCCTGTCGGGTGGCCCGGCTTCCGTGCATGAGGGCGGCAGCCCGCGCGCTCCGGAGCGGGTGTTCAGCAGCGGCCTTCCCGTTCTTGGCATCTGCTATGGCGAGCAGACCATGTGCGCCCAACTCGGCGGCCGGGTGGAACCCTCCGACCACCGCGAATTTGGCAAGGCCTATGTCGAGGTGAAGGAGCCGAACGCCCTGTTCGACGGCGTGTGGCAGAAGGGCGAGCGCCACCAGGTGTGGATGAGCCACGGTGACCGCGTCACCGCCATTCCGCCGGGCTTCAAGGCCATCGCCACGTCCGAAGGCGCGCCCTTCGCCGCGATTGCCGACGAGCGCCGACAATTCTACGCCACGCAGTTCCACATGGAGGTCGTGCACACGCCCGACGGCGCGAAGCTCCTCGCCAATTTCGCGCGCGAGATCTGCGGCTGCAAGGGCGACTGGTCGATGGCGCACTTCAAGTCGGAGATGGTGCACAAGATCAAGAAGCAGGCCGGCCTCGACCGCGTGATCTGCGGCCTTTCGGGTGGTGTCGACTCCGCCGTCACCGCCGTGCTGATCCATGAGGCGATCGGCGAGCAGCTCACCTGCATCTTCGTCGACCATGGCCTGATGCGCCTCAACGAAGCAGACGAAGTCGTGAAGCTGTTCCGCGAGGCCTACAACATCCCGCTGGTGCATGTGGATGCTTCCAAGCTGTTCCTCAAGGAGCTCGAAGGCGTCACCGACCCCGAGAAGAAGCGCAAGATCATCGGCAAGCTGTTCATCGACGTGTTCGAGGCGGAAGCCAAGAAGATCGGCGGTGCGGCCTATCTCGCGCAAGGAACGCTTTATCCGGACGTGATCGAGAGCGTGTCCTTCACCGGTGGCCCCTCCGTCACCATCAAGTCGCACCACAATGTGGGCGGGCTGCCTGAGCGCATGAACATGAAGCTGGTGGAGCCCTTGCGCGAGCTGTTCAAGGACGAGGTGCGACTGCTCGGCCAGGAGCTCGGCCTGCCGGCGCATTTCGTCGGCCGTCATCCGTTCCCGGGCCCCGGCCTCGCCATCCGCATCCCGCATGATGACGTCACGCCCGAGAAGCTCGACATCCTGCGCAAGGCCGATGCGATCTATCTCGACGAGATCCGCAAGGCCGGCCTCTATGATGCGATCTGGCAGGCCTTCGCCGTGTTGCTGCCGGTGCGCACCGTGGGCGTGATGGGCGATGGCCGCACCTATGACCGCGTGCTGGGCCTGCGCGCGGTGACCTCGACCGATGGCATGACGGCGGAAAGCTATCCCTTCGACCACGCCTTCCTCGCCCGCGTCTGCACCCGCATCATCAACGAGGTGCGTGGTGTGAGCCGTGTCGTCTACGACGTGACGAGCAAGCCGCCCGGCACGATCGAGTGGGAGTGAGCGTCGTCGAGCGCCATTAATCCCCGCCAATCAGTCGGTGCGCCTTGCGGCCGCCGCGCTCGATCGCGGCTGGCGCTTCGTTCTTGTCGATCAGGGTTCGCGCCATTTCGAGGCAGCGGTCTGCGAGTTCGGCCGCACCCTTGGCCAGTTCCTGCGAGTGGGCGACGATGCGGACGTTGTTTTCCATGTCCTCATGCGACCAGCCGCGCGAGTGGGCGATGTAGGGGAACTGCGGGAAGACGTAGCCCAGTTCGCCGAAGAAGCCGAGCATCTGACCGGCCACCGACTGGATGTTGTCCTGCCCCCCGATGATGATGAAGCCCGCCACCTTGTTGCGGATGAGCACGCGGTTGTGGATGGTGATGGCGTTCTGCACGCAGTTCAGCCGCTCGGCCATCTTGAAATAGAGCGAAGAGGCTGCCCCCCAGCGGATCGGCGTGGCCACGATGATCGCATCGGCCCAATGCACCAGCGCCTCGTAGACCTGGTCCATCTGGTCCTTCGAATCCATCTGGGTGATGGAGCAGGGCCATGTGCAGGCGTGTGCTGCCTTAGAGTAATAGCCCTCGCAGGTGCGGAAGTTGAGGTCGTTGAGCTTGATGGTTTTCGTCTCGGCACCACTCGCTGCGGCCGCATCCACGGCCGCTGCGAGCACGTGGTCCGAACCGGAGAAGCGCGGGTTCTGCGCATCCATTGCCGTGGTCGAGAGGCCGAGCAGGCGCAGCGGGCCGGGCTCGCGCTTCACGGGCCGCGCCAGCGGGTGCGGCGCGTGCGGCGTCTTCACGCGCGGCGTGGCGTTGGCGAGGTCGACCAGCACCCTCCCGTTCTCCACCTTCACGGGGTAGGACGGCACGAAGTCCGTTTCGCTGCCGGGCTCGCCCTGGCCTGAGCAGCGGTGATATTTCCAGCCATGCCAGGGGCAGACGACGTAATCCCCATCCAGCTGGCCTTCGCCCAGCGGGCCGCCCACGTGGTTGCAGGCATGCGACACGACACCGAACACGCCGTCCTTGAAGGTGACGGCCAGCGCCGTGCCGTCAATGCGCACCCGCGACACAGGTTGAGCACTCAAGCCCTCAAGCGCGCCAATGTCCGTCCACTTCGCTTGCGACATGTCTCATGACTTCCCGCAGAATGGGTTGCAGCGTAATCAGCCTCGGGCCCGTCTCTCAGAAATTGCCGAAATGCCAGGCAACGCCGGCACGAAAAACGTTTGTCTGGAGGTTCTGGTTTGACGAGAATTTCACATCGTCAACCCCGTCATTGAAGGTGAAGACGTTGAGGTCCGTATCGCCGTACCAGCCATGCAGGTACTCCGCCTTCACCGCGAGGCTATTGGTGACGAGAAACTCGGCGCCGGCTCCCAGCTGCAATCCCAGTTCGGTGCTCTCGTCACCGCAGCGGATGCCGGGCTCGCCCTCGATCTGGTTGCAGTAGTCGTTTTTGAGTTCGACGTTGATCCAGCTCGGGCCGCCCGTGGCATAAACCATGGCCCGCTCGCCAACCACCACGCCGATCCGTGCCCGGACCGAGGCGTCCCAGTTCAACGACACGTCCTGCGGGCCGAAGACACTCTCGAGATCCGCAGAGCCCTTGACGCCGTCGACGCTGGCGCCGTCCCAGTTGACGTCGCCTTCGATACCGAGGACCATGGAATCGATGCGGTAGTTGAAGCCAAGATAGGCGCCGGCCGTCCCGCCGCTCGGGTTGTCATCTGCAAGGCCATAGTCGCTGGCACGTCCGGTGCAGTCACGATCAACGCCCGCGACCGTAGAGCAGATCTCCGGGTCGCCTGAGCCCTCCATGTAGCCGGCTTGAGCGCCGATGTAGAAGCCTGTCCACGGGTCGGCTGGCGTTGCCGTGAGGTCGGCCGAAAGGGCCGGCTGCGCAGCAACGTGCAGGGTCGCGGCAAGCAATGCCGAAACCGCTGCAGACCGCAGGAAAACTCTCATGGCGTAACCATTCGCAAACATGACTTCATCATAGGCGACCTGATTACTCGGCCACAACCCCGCATTTCATGCAAACCCCCGCCGCATGGCGGGGTTTTACTGCTCAAGGAGCAGTGAGACCTCAGAAACCGCCAAAGTGGCAGGCCAGGCCCACGCGCACCACGTTGGTCTGCAGGTTCTGCTTGAGAACGTACTTTGTGGTATTCACACCGTTGTCGACCTCGAAAAGGTCAAGGTTCGCGTCGCCATACCAGCCGTGCAGGTATTCGGCCTTCATCGACAGATGCTCGGTGATGGCATATCCGGCACCAGCGCCGAGCACCCAGCCGAATTCCGTGCTCTCGTCACCACTCTTGAAATTCGCCACATCGGCCACTCCGATGCCGAGGTTGGTATCGACATCGGTGTTCACCCAGCTCGGGCCGCCGGTCACGTAGAGCAGGGCGCGCTCGTCGACGACGAGGCCGAGCCGGGCGCGGACCGAGAAGCCCCAGTTGATGCCTGTGTCGTAGTTGAGCGAGCCGAGAACGCTGGAGCTGCCTTTGGCATTGTCCCCGTTGGCGTCGCCCTCGAGGCCAAGAACCACCTGGTCGATACGGTAGTTGTAGCCGACGTAACCGCCGACGGTGACGCCATCCATGTTGTTGTCGCTGATGTCGAAGCCATCATCGGCATCGCTGAAGCACCCGCCCTTGCCGCAACGCCAGTCGGGCCAAACCGCCAAGCGCTTCGGGATAGCCCTTGAGATAGGCAGGGCGGATATCCTGCAGCCAGCCGAGGTGGCCCTGCAGATCGGTGATTGCCGGATAGGTGTGGTGTTCTCCTGCCGGATGGCCCTCCATCCAGCCGCGCCGCATGGCGGGCGTGGGGCTGGCGCTGGTGGTATGCCGGTTGGCCTGGAACTGCGCGAAGCGCAGGTTTCCGTTCATCTTTCACCATCGCATGAAACGTTGCGTGGTCTTTCTGCTCACGTAATCGGACAGCGCGGTGCGGGCATAATGCAAGGGTTCGCCTTCCGAGCCTGCCGTCCAGTCCATGCGCGCCGCACCGCTCTCCGGAGCCGGGTCGGCGATCAGAATGCTGTCGCGATGTTCGCGCAATTCGTCCTTGGTGAGGATGGGGATGTCTTCCCAGCGCTCGAGCCGCAGGCCGGACCGGCCCATGGCCGGCGCCAGGCGGTCACGGTAGAATGGGCTCCTTGCGCAGGCGATGGCGGCCAGCGTGGTGAGATTCTGGGCCTGGAACGCGCCCGCCGCCGACTTGTCGATGCCCATGTGCAGCGACCGGTTCAGCGCCTCCAGCGTGGCACGCCATTCTGTGGTACTGGTTTGATCCATGCCGGCACGCTACTGAAGAAGGCGGCGGCGGGCCACTGCCTTGTGGCGCCTTCCGGGGCGAATGCCGTTGAGGCCGAATGAACAGAGGAGTGCAGCATGCCCGGCGAGAAACCTGACAACCGCATTGCGGATCTTGAAGCGCGGATCGCGGAGCAGGACCGGGTGATTGCAGATCTGAACGAGATGGTCGTGGCGCAATGGCGCAAGATCGATAGCCTGGATCGCCGCGTTGGCGAGCTCCGCGATGAATTCGAAGCGGCCGCGCTGGTCCGCCCCGATGGTCGCGAACCGCCCCCACCGCACTATTGAGCGCAAGGTGTTTGATTGCGACAGGGGTTGCCGTCTCATGACCTCCTCCGATATTCAATGCTGGTTTTGTGAAATGCGCCTGATGGCGTCAAATGGCTGAAACTGTAGATATGGCGACGCGCCGGCCCGTGAACGGCTTTCAGGTCTGGCGGGTTGCCCCGCGATCATCTAGAGGGCGAAGCATCAGGGGCCGCGATGCCCCGGGAAGGCGAGGACGGCATGAACAAGCGGCACGTTTCATTGGGTCTTTTTGCTGGTCTGGCGGGAGCCTCGGTTCTTTCCGCCTTCGCAATGGCATCTGAGGTGACAGAGGCAGACGCTTCGGCGGCGATCATGGTCTGGCTCGGGGCGCTTGCCAGCCGGGACCCCGCAACCGTCGAGAAGGTTCTGGCACCCGAGTTCCAGATCCTGCGCTCCGACGGCAGCGGTTATGACCGGTCGAGCTATCTGGGCCATCTGCCCAATTTCACCGGAAAGCCCGAGATCCAGGACCTTGTGTTCAGTTCCGGCGCTGGCCTGCTGGTCACGCGCTACAACCTGCGCCTCGAACAGAAGATCGGCGACAAGCCGGTGCAGGCGCTGGCGCCGCGGCTTTCCGTTCTCCGCCGCGAGGGCGCGGGCTGGCTGATGGTGGCGCACGCCAATTTCGCGCAGATCGGCTGAGGGAGGCGGCACATTGTCATCTGAAATCATCAAGGAACTGACGCTTCAGGTCTCAACCATCACCGAGGGGGTGGCAGCACTCATCATCGCCATTGCGGTGCTCGAGGGCGTGTTCCGCACATTTCTGCTGATCCTGCAGAGCTTCTCTCCGTCCGATGCCTCATCGCATGAGGCCAAGGAAGACGTGCGCCTGCGGCTCGGCCGCTGGCTGGCGCTGGCGCTGGAGTTCCTGCTGGCGGCGGACATTCTGCGCACCGCCGTGGCGCCCAGCTGGTCCGAGATCGGCCAGCTCGCCGCCATCGCCACCATCCGGACAGCGCTGAACTTCTTCCTGCAGATGGAGATCGACAGGGCAGAAGTGCGCAAGACCACTGCGCCCGACAAGCCCGCCGGCTAGATCATTTCGGCGCGAAGATCGTCTTCCAGTCGTCCTTCATGCTGACGACGGTCCAACCGCGCGCCGGTGCCTCCTTCAGGGCTTCGACCAGCGTGCCGCTGCTCTTGGGGTTCACGTCATACTGGTATTCGCGCTCCGCATCGGTGTGGCGGACGATGACGCCAAGGCTCGGGCGCGGGTTGCCGATGGTGCCGTACTCCAGCATTTGCTTGTCGCCGTCACTGTTGCCGAACACCGCAATCGGACGCTTGCCGATGAACTGGTGGATGCCCGCGGGCTTGCCCGCCTTGTCGTCCACGAACAGATTCTCCATCGTCTTGATCAGAACCGGGCCGGTGTCACGAAGCTCATATTTCACCCGTGCGGTGGAGCCGACGACCTGGCCTGGCGGAATGCCATAGACACGGTCGCTCCACACACGCATGAAGTCTGCCCCGCCACCGGACACGATGTAGGTGGTGAAGCCGCTGGCGCGCAGATAGGCCAAGACCTCCTGCATCGGCTGGTAGGTGAGCGCATCGTAACGTACGTCAAAGCGCGGATGTTTTGCCGTGGTGATCCAGTCGGCAACGACTTTCGCGAATTCGTCGGTGGTCATGCCCGAATGGGTGACGTTGATGATCTGCAGCAAGCCTTCATGGTGTGGGCCAGCCATCAGCGTGTCGTAGTCGCCGGCGAGCAGCGCCTTCACCATGGGGTCGGCTGCGATCTTCGGGTCCTCGGCGGCATGCCGCTTGGCTTCATCGACCGCGAAGGCCATCTGGAAGGGGATCGGGTTCTCGGGCCACAGTGTTCCATCATTGTCGAAAACGGCAACGCGCTCTGCAACGGGCACGAAATCGGGCGAGCCCTCGGTCGTCACCTTTGTCACGAAGTCGACAATGGCGCTTTTCGCCTTGCCTTCGTTCCAGGAGGGCAGAGGGTCTGCCGCCTGTGCGTAACCCGCCGACAGCATGGCCAGCAGGAAGATGGTCAGTTGAACCCAGAGGTTCTGGCGCCGCATGGCGAAATCGGTCATCATCGAGAAGGCCCCTCATGCCGTTACGGTTCGTGCACTCTGACATTTAGCCTTGCCGGGCGGAAGCAACTGTCTGCCCCAATGCAATCCACCCCGGAGGTCACATGGCTGAACTCATGCATGAACTCACGCTCTCCCGTCTGATCGCGGCGCCGCGCGCCATCGTCTGGCGTTGCTGGACGGAGCCCGAGCTGCTCAAGCAGTGGTTCACGCCCCGGCCCTGGACGACGCCCGTCGTCGAACTGGACCTTCGCGCCGGCGGCGCCATCAACATGCTGTTCCGGGGGCCTGAGGGCGAGGAGGTCCCGAACCGCGGGGTCTACCTTGAGGTCGTCCCAGAGGAGCGGCTGGTGTTCACCGATGCCTATGTCGCGGCCTGGGTGCCATCTGCCGAGCCCTTCATGACGGCCATCGCCAGTTTTTCACACGAGGATGGCGGCACGCGCTACGAGGCACGCGTCCGGCACTGGTCGGAGGAGGCGATGAAGCGCCACGCGACAATGGGCTTCCACCAGGGCTGGGGCGCGGCGGCGGACCAGCTGGCGGCCGTTGCCCGGTCACTGTGCGGCCCGGGCTGAACCTACCAGTTGCGGGACGAGAAAATGTAGAGCCGCAGCGCGCCTTTGCTGCCGATCTGCACGCCGGCCACCTGCGAGGGTTTCACCCGCACCTTGGCGAGCGCGGCGGCAGTCACCGGGTTTGCCGCCAGCGCCTTCTGCAGCTTGGCAACGCCCGCGGCGTTCCGCTGCGTCATGATCTTGAATTCCTGCCAGTTCGGAATGTCGCCACCGATCATCGGAACCGTAGGGATATCGAGTCGGATGACGCCGACACTCGGCACCTTCTTGATGCCGGGCACCTGGTTGGCGCGCTTTCCCGCCATCTGGATCGAGGAGATGGCCCACATCACGTCGATGTTGGTCACCTGCGCCAAGGCGCCAGGCACGGCCACCGGCGCCAGCGCTGCGGCGGCCAGGATGGTGAGGGCGAGGGGCAGGGCCTTGAGGATCTTCATGGTCACTCCGATCAAGTCGATGGTCAGTCTAGCCGCCCGCAAAGGCGTTTCAAAAGGCTTTTTGCGTGGCTCAGAGGTCGGCGACATGCAGCGACTGCAGGCTCATCGCGGGCTCAAGATTCCTGAGGCCGCCGAGCACACCGTGCAGGAAGTTCTTGAGCTGCGCACGCAGCCTTGCCGGAACGGCGGCATCGTCGCCCAGCAGGTAACTGCGGAACGAGAAGCGGCGGTTCGAAACCAGCATGCGCACTTCGCCTTCGAGTTTTTCCAGCGTTACAACGGGGCCGGGCACGCCCTCGGGGAGCGAACTTCCCACGAAGCGATTGACGACAGGGACAAGCAAATCCGGCTCAAGCATTTCCTCCAGCGCCACTGCGGTCTTCAGCGAAGCGGGGTCCCGGTCCACCACGAACAGCACGCAAATGCGATAGCCCTTGGCGCGCGCCGCGGTCGGCAAGGTGTTGTCTGCTGCCGCCTCGCAGAAGCGGGCGAAATGGGCGCCGGGCACGTCGATCACATAGTCGCGGCCGGTGCGGGAGAGAATGATGTCGAACAGCTTGGCGCGGCTGTTCTCGTCATTGATGTCGATCAGCGCCGTGCGGCCCGGGAAATAGGCGCGCAGCGCCCCTTCGGGCGCGCTCAGATCGAAGCAGAAGGGGTCGCGCTCGTCGATCAGCAGGTGGTCTGTCAGCACGCGGGCAAGCAGCGTCTTGCCGTTGCGGCCCCGGTCCGAACAAACGATGTAGATGGTGGGCGGTGCGGGCATGTGAAATCGGCTTTATCACTCATTGACCGTCCGGCAGGTGACGTGATTCGCCGTTCGGCACGCGTCTTCGACCGCGCTGAAATATCACGACTCTTTTGATCCGCATACGTCAGATGCGGGTCTTCGGCGGGGCGGGCTTGGATCGGGCGCGTTTATCTGGCAAAAGCCCTGCGGGAAGAAGGATCAGCCATCATGACTCTGCTCTACATCGGCAGCCTGCTGTTCGGCGGCAGCCATTTGTTTTCGATCCTGTTCCCGGGGCTGCGTGACAGTTTTCGGGCGCAATTGGGCGACAAGGCCTGGAAGGCGCTCTACGGCGTGGTGTCGCTCGCCGGCGTTGTCTTGATGGTCATCGGCTACGGCGGCTCGCGCGCCGGCCCGGCCACGGCGGACCTCCTCTATGAGGGCTGGTACGGCATGAAGCACCTCACCATGCTCATGGTGCTGGTGGCCTTCATCCTGATCGGGGCCTCGCACGGCAAGGGCTATCTCAAGAAGTGGCTGCACAACCCGATGTCGATCGGCATCGTGCTGTGGTCCGGCGGGCATCTGATCGTCAATGGCCAGCGCAGCGACGTGTGGCTGTTCGGCACCTTCTTCGTGGTCGCCCTCGCTGACATCGTGATGTCGGAAATCCGCGGCAAGCGTCCGGACTATATTCCACGCGTCCGCTCCGACATTATCGCCGTAGTGGTGGGGCTCGTACTCTATGCCGTGTTCCTCTTCGGCTTCCACCCCTATGTTCTCAACGTGCCGGTGGTGTGATGCTGCTTCTTGCCCTTGGCGTGGTCCTCACGGCGTCGCTGCATCTGGTGGCGGCCGTGCCCTCCCTCAAATCGCGCATCAAGGCGCGGGTGGGCGACAGGGCCTATGGCCCGCTCTTCGGCATCGCCTCGCTCATCGGCATCGCCGTCATCGTCATCGGCTGGCGCGCGTCCGGTTTCGTGCCCGTGTATGATCCGCCCGCATGGGGCCGCCACGCCAACTTCCTGCTGACGCTGATCGCCTTCATCTGTCTCGGCATTTTCCTGTTCCGCGGCAGCTGGCGGCAGACGCTGCGCTTCCCCATGGCCTTCGCAGTGATCTTCTGGTCGATCGGTCATCTGCTGGCCAATGGCGATCTTGCCAGCATCATCCTGTTCGGCGGCTTTCTGGTCTATGCGGTGCTCCACATCCTCATCGGCATCAGCAACGGCGTGCGCCCGTCGTCCGAGGCGCGTGAAGGCCACAACCTGCTGTCCGTCTTCGCTGGCCTGGCGCTCTATGGCGTCATGATCCAGGCCCACCATGCCCTGATCGGCGTGCCGGTCTTCCAGCTGAACTGATGCCCTTGCCGGGCTGGCCGGGGGGGATTAGGCTCATTTCATGTCGCAGCACGTTGTCACCCGCCGCCTGACGGCGCCGGAAATCACCGCCCGCAAGGGCAAGGAACCCATCGTCTCGCTCACCGCCTACCACGCCCACACGGCGGCAATCGCCGACAAGTATGTGGACTTCCTGCTGGTAGGTGACTCGCTTGGCATGGTCATGCACGGCTTCGAGTCGACGCTTCCCGTGCCGCTTGACCTGATGATCCTGCACGGGCGCGCCGTCATGCGCGGGGCCAAGCATGCACTCGTCGTCGTCGACATGCCCTTTGGTTCCTATGAGGAGAGCCCAGCGCAGGCCTTCCGCAACGCCGCCATGGTGATGAAGGAAACCCAGTGCGGCGCCATCAAGCTCGAGGGCGGCAAGCGCATGGCAGAGACCATCCGCTTCCTCACCGAGCGCGGCATTCCCGTCATGGCGCATATCGGCCTCACGCCGCAGTCGATCAACATACTGGGCGGCTTCAAGACGCAAGGACGCACCCGGGAGCAGTGGGCCATCATCGAGCAGGACGCGCAGGCCGTCACCGAGGCGGGTGCCTTCGCCGTTGTGCTGGAGGCCATTGCCGAGCCGCTCGCGGCGAAGATCACCGCGTCCATTCCGATCCCGACCATTGGCATTGGTGCGTCACCCGCCTGTGACGGCCAGATCCTTGTGATGGAGGACATGCTGGGCCTGAGCCCGCGCGTGCCGAAGTTCGTCAAGGAATTCGGCAAGGTGGGGGCTGCCATCGAGGGCGCCATCCGCATGTATGCCGAAGAGGTGCGCGCGCGAAATTTCCCCGCGCCCGAAAACACCTATGAGATGAAGGACGAGCGGGACCCTCCGTAACGCCATCATCTTGCCGCCACAGAGCTGCCCTAGAGTTCGGTGTGAAGGCAGGAATGACATGAAGGTCACGCGGCGCAGCTTTTTGGGATCGGCTTTGGCCCTCGCAGCCCTTGGTGCGGCTGCGCAAGCCCAGGAACTCACCGCCGATGGCTTCATCGAGCTCCGCGCCCAGCGGGTGACGCTGGATCTCCTCGAGGGCGGCGCCGGCAGCACGCAAGCCTGGCTGCTGGGCCGCGGGCCCGGTCCGGCAGTGATCCGCGCCCGGCAGGGCCAGCCGCTCAAGCTTCGCTTCATCAATGATCTCGACCGCGACATCTGGCTTCACTTCTTCGGGGTCCGCGGACCTGCGGAGCTGATGACCATCAACGTGCCGCGAGGTGCCGATCACGCGGTGGACTGCGTATTCACCCCGCCTGATGCGGGCACCTTCTGGATCGCTCCGATGTCGGACCAGTCGCGCCTGAGGGACATGGGCCTCAACGCCGTTCTGGTGGTTGAGGAGGCGGTGCCGCTCCAGGACGTTTCCGACCTCGTGCTCGTGCTGGATGATTGGAAGCTCGCCGAAGACGGGACCGTCGAGGGCAATTTCGGCGATGTCGAAGCCATGGTGGGCGAGGGCAGGCTTGGCAATTGGTTCACCGTCAACAATGGTTTCCGCCCGAAGCTGGAACTCGCCAGGGACAGCTACACCCGGCTGCGTATCCTCAATGCCGCCAACGTCCGCACCATGTTCCTGCTGTTCAAGGGGCAGGACCCGCTGCTGATTGCGCGAGACGGCCAGCCGGTGAAGCCCGCTACGTTGCATGGCAAGGCCTTGTCACTGGCGCCGGGCGAGCGCGCTGACCTTCTGGTGATCGCCAGCGAGGGCGATATCACCCTGGCGCTCGACCTGTTCGAGGACGTGACCGAAATCGGCTATCTCACCGCGCCACAGGGCAGCATCCGCCCACCTGCCATGCCGGAGAATTTCGCGCTGCCGCCCAACCCGGTGAGCCCGCCTGCCGCGTCCGGGGCGATGCGCAGTGTTGCCCTCACCCTGGAAGGCGGCATCAAGGGCGGCCTCACCGCGGCGATGCTCAATGGCGAGGTGCGCGATCTCCGCACCTTGCTCGAGAACGGCAAGGGCTGGGCCATGAATGGCGTTGCCGGACCCGCCGCCGAGCCCCTGTTCACGGTGAAGAAGGGTGAGACCATCCGGGTCGACATCCGCAACGCCACCGCCTTCGCCCAGCCACTCCATATCCACGGCCATGCCTGGCAGGTGATCGGGCAGGACCCGCCGGCACCGTTCCAGGACACGGTGGTGGTGCCTGCGGGTGAAACCGTCAGCCTCGCCTTCACGGCGGACAATGCCGGCCTGTGGGCTTTGCACTCCCTGGTAGCGGAACGGGCGGATGGCGGGCTTATCGGCACCTTCACGGTCACCGAATGAGCGGTTCTTAACTGATCATTAATCGCCTGATCGCAGCATTTCAGGGGGCAATTTAAGTCTGGGTGGGACGATGCTTTTTGAGCTTCTTGGGTTTCTGTCCGGCACCGCCGCCATCGGCGCCGCCTTCTGGCTGCTGTACCAGCGCGACAGCAGCCGGGTCGTCGAGGGTGTCTACGGCGTGAGGCGCGGGCGCCAGCGCGCCTGAATTGCCTTGATTTGGCCCCGGCGCTGATCTACGCCGCTTCTCAATCCCTTGGCTGATATGAGGAGCCACGCTTTGAGCGACGATTCCCTGTTTCGCGAGGTGGACGAAGAGGTCCGCCAGGAACAGTTCAAGAAACTGTGGTCCCGCTATGGCAAGTTTGTCATCGGCTTGGTCATTGTTGTCATCCTCGGCGTCGCCGGCGTCGAAGGCTGGCGCTATTGGCAGAACAAGCAGTCCGAAACGGCGGGAGACGCGTTCTTCTCCGCCAGCAAGCTCGCGGCTTCGGGCAAGGCCGCCGAGGCCGTCAAGCAGTTCGAGTCGATCGACAAGACCGGCTTTGCGGACCTCGGTCGCATGCGCGCTGCCGCGGCGGTTGCCGCCGAAGGCAAGGCTGCCGAAGCCGTGAAGCTCTATGACGCGGTCGCCGCCGACGCCACCGTCGACGCGACGATGCGAGATCTCGCCCGCGTCCGTGCCGCTGCCGCGCTGGCGGATACGGCCAGCTTTGCCGACATTGAAACGCGCCTTAAGGATTTCGTTGGCCCCGACAGTCCGTGGCGTCACGTCGCCCGGGAAATCCTGGCCTCCGTGCAGTATCGCCTGAAGGACTATGCCGGCGCCGACAAGCAGGTGCAGGCCATTCTCGCCGATCCGGCCACGCCGGCCCCGCTGCGCCAGCGTGCGCTGATCATGTCGCAGCTCCTCCAGCCCATGGTGACCTCGCAATGAGGCTTTCCGCAAGGCTGCTGCTGGTGGCAGGCGTCATGACGCTGCTGTCCGGCTGCACCTATCTTGATTCCTTCACTGGCCAGACCAACAACACCGTCCTGCCTGGCCAGCGCGAGGAGGCCATTCCCGGCCGCCCCACCTTCCCGGAGAAGCAGAACATGCAGGTCGGATCCACCTCCAAGGCTGCGGGCGCCGCCGCCTCAGCAGGCTGCGCCGAGAACGAGCCGGGCTGCGCGCCGCCCACCACCACGTCCGACACCTTCCAAGACCCGCAATGACAGCAACAGTCGCCATCATGGGGCGGCCCAATGTCGGCAAGTCGACGCTGTTCAACAGGCTCGTCGGCCGCAAGATCGCCCTCGTCGATGACCAGCCCGGTGTCACCCGTGACCGTCGCGAAGGCGAGGCACGCCTTGGTGACCTGCGCTTCCGCATCTTTGACACGGCCGGCCTCGACGACATCAAGGGCGATAGCCTCGAAGCGCGCATGAGCGCTCAGGCCGAAATGGCGGTCGACGACTCGGACGTCGTGCTCTTCGTGTTTGACGCGCGCGCCGGCGTGACGCCGACTGACCGTGAGTTCGCGGGTCGCGTACGCCGCCGCGGCAAGCCGGTCATCCTCGTCGCCAACAAGGCCGAAGGCCGGGGTCACGAAGCCGCACTCCACGAGGCCTATGAACTGGGTTTCGGCGAGGCGTTTGCCATTTCCGCCGAACACGGCGAAGGTCTCGACCAGCTCTATGATGCACTTCTTCCCTACACGGAGGAAGCAGCCAAGCAGGAGCACGAGGGCGACGACCGTGGCGATGGACCCTTGCGCCTCGCCATCATCGGCCAGCCCAATGCTGGCAAGTCCACGCTCGTGAACACCATCCTCGGCGAAGACCGCATGCTGACGGGCCCCGAGGCCGGCATCACGCGCGATGCGATTTCATCCGAGTTCGAGTGGCGTGGCCAGAAGATCAAGCTGTGGGACACGGCCGGCATCCGCCGCAAGTCACGTGTCGTCGGCAAGATCGAGAAGCTTGCCGTGTCGGACGCGCTGCGCGCCATTCGCTTCGCCGAATGCGTGGTGGTGCTGATCGATGCATCGCTGCCCATCGAGCGGCAGGACCTTTCGCTCTGCGATCTGGTGGCTGGCGAAGGCCGCGCCATCGTGCTGGCCCTTTCCAAGTGGGACCTGGTCGAAGAGAAGCAGAAGAAGCTCAAGGAAGTGCAGAGCGACCTCGAGGACGTGTTGCCGGAAATTCGCGGCGTGCCCGTGGTGACCATCTCCTCCAAGCAGGAGAAGGGCATCGACAGGCTGCTCGAGAACGTGCTCAAGGCCATGGAGCGGTGGAACAGCCGCATCACCACCGGCCAGGTCAACCGCTGGCTTGAAAGTGCGATTGAGCGCAATCCGCCGCCGGCACCATCCGGTCGTCGCATCAAGATCCGCTATGCCACCCAGGCCAGCGCCCGACCGCCCACTTTCGCGATCTTTGGCAATCAGCTCTCGAAACTGCCGCAGAGCTACATCCGTTATCTGATGAACGGCCTGCGCGAGAGCTTTGACCTCAAGGGCGTGCCCATTCGCTTCAGCCTGCGCGGTGGCAAGAACCCCTTCGACAAGGATCGCTGAAGATCACCTTCATCTCCGTGAAGGGCAGGGACCGGTTTTCCTCCCACGGGAGCCGAGGCAAAGCAGAACCCCGGCTTTCGCCGGGGTTTGCAATTCTTGTCGAAGCCAAATGCCCGCCTGCCGTGCTCCCTCAGGCGTAGACATCCTGCATGAGCGAGGTGAACCACTTCTTCATCGACTCGAAATTGTCCTTCGAGGGTGCCCCTGGTGACTCGATGTTCGTACTCACCTTCAGCATTCTGTAGTTGCTGTCCGTGTCCAGCCCATAGCGGAAGGTTGCCGTGAGCCATGACGCCCGCGCGCCATACTGGCTGTTCAGTGCAGTCGTCACCGGCGTGAAACAGGCCGAGTTGGTTACGGGAGCGTCATAGAGCGCGACGTTGCTGAACTCCCGCAGGATGGCATCGGCACAGACCTTGGCCTGCTGGTTTCCGATATGGCCAGCCTTCGGCTGGTTGGCCGACTTGATGGAGTCGCCGATGACGTAGACGCCGCTGACCGGTGACTTGTAACTCTTCTCGTCCACCAGCGCCCAGCGGTTGTCGGCATCGAGGCCACCTGAGGCAAGTACGCTGCGGGTCAGGTCGGAAGCCTGCATCTTGGGGATGACATTGGCAACCTCCACAGTCAGCGCCGTGGCTGCCGAAAGTGCGTTGATCGCATTCCCCGGGGTTCCGTTCACCGGAGCAATCGAAAGCGTCTTCAGCTTCTTGGTGCCGGACAGTGAAGCCGTCACGTCAGTCAGCTTTGCGTTTTGGACATATACAAGGTTCTTGTGAATGATCGTGAAAGCATGTCCGAAGTTGTTGGGTTCCACTGGCGGGCGCCCGTCCGCCGTCTGGCTCGGATCGATGAGGTAGAGCTTGGAACCCGGCTTCTTCACGCGCAGCCAGTCGGCGATAACGCAGGCGCGTTCATAGGGTCCGGGCGGGCAGCGGTAGGGCCCGGGCGGGATGGTGATCGCCACGTGATTGCCGGCCTTCAGGTTGACGAGCTGATTGCGCAGCAACGTGGTCTGGGGGCCGGCCTGCCAGGCGTGCGGGATGGCATCATAGGGGTTGCCATAGACTGTGCCGGGGACGTTCAGTGTGAAGTTCGACGGCGAATAGTCGAAGCTGATGCCCGCGGCGAGAACAAGCCGGTTGAAGGGTGTTCCGTTGAGCAGGATGTCGCTGCCAGTATTGTTCAGCTTCCCATAGATCCAGCCATTGGTGGTATCGACGGAAGAAACCGCGGCCTTGATGAACTTGACACCATACTTCGTGGTCAGGTTCGCGTAGCCATAGGTGAGGCTGGTGAGCGTCTTCTCGCCTGTCAGCACCATGTTGCTCATGATGTTGGACACGTACTTGTCGCTCTTGTCGATGATCGTTACGCTCACCAGAGAGTCGATGGCCAGGCGCTTCGCCCAGACGCGAAGGTACTTGGCGGCCGTGGCGCCGGCCATGCCGCCGCCAATGATGAAGACGTTCAGGGTGGAGGCTGCATTCGCGCCTGCCATCGGCAGGATGAACTGGCCGGCAGCACCGGCTGTGAGATACTTGACGAATTCGCGCCTAAGCATGTGAGGCTCCTTGATCCGGTGAGGTGTGTTAGCGCTGAGACAGGTACCAGGCGATGTCCTGCATTTCCTGGTCCGTGTAGGGCATGGCATGAACACCCATCAGGCATTCCTTCGGATCGTTCTCAGTGCAGGTCTTGGTGACGGCGTTGAACTTCTGCTTGAATTCGCGCAGTTCAACGTAGATTTCGTTGTAGGACTCGCCCACGAGGCTGTCGTATCCACCCGACTTTGGCAGCACGTTGGTTGAATGGCACTGTGTGCAGTTGGAGGCAAGCAAGCGGCCGTTGTTCAGGTCATAGGCCTGAGCTTCGGAACCGATCAGCACTCCCAGGGCTGAGAGCCCAGACAGCAGGAGTTTGTATCCGCGCATTTTGGTTTGTCCCTCCCATCAATTGATCGTGCGGGCTGCGTTCGCGCACTCACCGCATCTGTTGCCAGCAATCGTCGTGTTGAGGAGGCTCGTCGTTGACTTATGTCAAGCTTCGGCTTGCTGAGTGAGTAACTCGAGGAGAAAAATCAAAAA
>JBEARP010000081.1:0-4027 GCA_041163105.1 Pseudomonadota bacterium | reverse complement strand
GCCCCATCTGCTCGTCGCCCACCCGGGTGATGAGGCCCGACTTCAGGCCGAGGCGCGCCGTGCCGATGGCGATGTTGGAGGGGCAGCCCCCCACCGACTTGGCGAAGGAGGCGATGTCCTCCAGCCGCGATCCGATCTGCTGGCCATAGAGGTCCACCGAGCAGCGCCCGATGGTGATGACGTCCAACCGCGGTGCGGTGCCCGATCCCGCTGTCATGTCGCACTCCGAAAATCTGTTTGCCGGCTTGACAACACGAAACAACAATTCCAAAATTAAGTCAAATCGGAATATTTATTCCATTTCTTGGAGCGAGATCCCCGCGCAACAATCTTGCGCAACTCGGAACGGTTGCATGTCATGGACCACTGGACAGCAACCGAAATGCAACGGACAACAACGCAAATGCGTCGCTGGTGCACCATCCGCACAACCGAATTGAACGACATCAACCGAGGGAGAGATTGAATGCTGCGTTTTGGAGTCCTGGGGGCGGGCCGCATTGGCAAGGTGCACGCGAGAACGATTGCCGCATCCGGCAAGGCCAGGGTCGCCTATCTGGCAGACGCCATGCCGAAGGCCGCAGAGGATCTCGCCGCAGAGGTGGGAGCCTCGGTCGCCAGCGTTGAGGACATCATCAAGGCCAGCGACGTTGACGCCATCCTGATTGCCACTCCAACTCCCTTCCACGCCGAGCAGATCGAGGCCGGCTCCAACGCCGGCAAGGCCGTGCTGTGCGAGAAGCCGGTGAGCCTCTCGGTCGCCCGCATCGAGGAGTGCCTGAAGACGGTGGCGAAGAACAAGACCACCCTGATGATCGGCTTCAACCGCCGCTTCGACCCCAACTTCGCCGCCCTCCAGAAGCGCCTGCGCGACGGTGCCATCGGCACCATCGAAATGGCCACCATCATCAGCCGCGACCCCGCACCGCCGCCCGCGTCCTATGTGAAAAGCTCCGGCGGCATCTTCCGCGACATGATGATCCATGACCTCGACCTCGCCCGCTTCCTGGTGGGTGAGGAGTTCGTCACGGTGCAGGCACTCGGTGCCGCGCTGGTCGACAAGGCCATCGGCGATGAAGGCGATTGCGACACGGCGGCGGTGCAGATGCAGACGGCGTCGGGCAAGATCGCGGTGATCACCAACTCGCGCCGCGCCACCTACGGCTATGACCAGAGGATCGAGGTGCATGGATCGAAGGGCATGCTGCGCGCCGGCAACGTCCACAACACGACCGTCGAAGTGGCCAATGCGGAAGGCTTCCACGAGGACCCGATCCTCAACTTCTTCACCGAGCGCTACGGCCAGGCCTATTCCAACGAGGTGCTCACCTTCATCGACGCCGTCACCAACAACAAGCCCGTCACCCCTTCCGGCCACGATGGCCTGCAGGCCCAGAAGCTGGCCGATGCCGCAACCGAGTCCTGGCAGACCGGCAAGCCCGTGAAAGTGAGCTGAATCAGGTGAATATCGACTCTCTCAAGCATCTCTCCATGGACGGTAAGACGGCCGTCATCACGGGCTCCACGCAAGGGCTGGGCGAAACCATCGCCCACCTCTTCGCCGACCGTGGCGTCACACAAATGGTCATCACCGGCCGCAACGCCGAGCGCGGGGCCAAGGTGAAGGCGGCACTGGAAGCGAAGAAGGTGAAGACCGTCTTCGTGCCGGCCGACCTCGTGAAGCTCGCCGAGGTGCGCAAGATCGTGGCGGCCTGCGACGCGGCCTTCGGCCGCATCGATGCGCTGGTCAACGCCGCGGCGCTGACCGACCGCGGCACCATATGGGACACCTCGGAGGCGCGCTACGACGAGCTCTTCGATGCCAACGTCAAGGCACCCTTCTTCCTCATGCAGGATGCCCTGCAGCTGATGAAGAAGTCGAAGACCTCAGGCACCATCGTCAACATCCTGTCGATGTCAGGCCATGGCGGGCAGGACTTCCTCACCGCCTATTCCACCACCAAGGGCGCGCTCGCCACGATGACGAAGAACGTCGCCTATTCGGTCATGAAGTACCGCATTCGCGTCAACGGCCTCAACATCGGCTGGATGGACACGCCCGGCGAGGACCGCATCATGAAGACCTATCATGACGCCGACCCCGACTGGCTGAAGGCCGCCGAAGCCGCCCGCCCCGTGGGCCGCCTGCTCAAGCCAACGGAAGTCGCCCGCGCCACCGCATATCTGTCCAGCGAGGAGTCAGGCCTGATGACCGGCTCGATCATCGACTTCGACCAGCAGGTGCTGGGTGCCGGCAACGCCATCGCCGAGCCGCCGGACGCGGTGTGGTGACACGCCACCTCAACGGCCGCCCGCAAGGCGGCCGTTGCGCTTCCGGATGATGCTTCTGCGTTGCGAAGCAATGCCGGGAGCATGCGTTTCGATGCAAAATGCGTTGCCGCCGTTGACACAGGTTGCGCCAGACCCATGCAACCGCGCGTGTCGGTGAGATGGTTTTCAGCACCCACCGCCATTGCGTGGAAAACGCATGCCGCGCGATGATCCGGCGTTGCTGTCCGATGCAAAATGCGTTGCCGCCGTTGACATTTCATGTTGCTCTTCCGAGCAACCGAACGCGACCGTGAAAACGATCCCAATTGCACCGGCCGCAACAGGAATATGTTCATCCTGCGGCGAATTCATGCCGATGGGATGGCGGCATGTACCCGGCGCATCCTCATCACAACCGCGAAAAGGATTGCCGGGTCACGCCCGGCAATGATGGCGGAGAGGCCTTCCGAAATATTCCGGCCACGGCGGACAAACCGTTCCACCAAAGCGGCAGGCTGCGGGGAGAGAAGCCCTCATCCGCCCTTCGGGCACCTTCTCCCATCCTGCGGACGGGAGAAGGGACTGGAAGCGAAAGGGTCCCTTCTCCCGTTGGCAAAGCCAATGGGAGAAGGTGGCCGACAGGCCGGATGAGGGCCCCTCACGCGGCGCGGCGGTTTTCACACCCTCATTACCATTTAAAGTTGCCGAATCGACCAAAATCGTCCGTAACCTCGTGGGAGCAAGGTGAGGTACGGCGCGATGACGGAACTGGTGTTCAAGGGCAAAGAATTCGTCTGGAACCATCACCTCGCCGTGCCCTTCCGCCCGCTGGTGCCACACGCCGAGAAGGGCATCGGGCCGCCCCGGCTGGACGGAAACCTGATCATCAGGGGCGACAACCTGCATGCGCTGAAGGCGCTGCTGCCCACCCATGCGGGCAAGGTGGACGTGATCTTCATCGACCCCCCCTACAACACCGGCAACGAGGGCTGGGCCTACAACGACAATGTGAACGCCCCGATGATCAAGGAGTGGCTGGACGCCAA
The DNA here is from genome assembly GCA_041163105.1 of Pseudomonadota bacterium. Lineage (GTDB taxonomy): Bacteria > Pseudomonadota > Alphaproteobacteria > Rhizobiales > Aestuariivirgaceae > Aestuariivirga. Next base: position 710 of record JBEARP010000081.1, on the reverse strand, counting down.
CCCCATCGGCATCGAGGACGGTCTGCGCCACGACAAATGGTGCGCCATGATGTGGCCGCGCCTGCGGCTGCTGCATGAGTTGCTGGCGGAGACGGGGAGCATCTGGATCACGCTTGATGACAATGAGGTATATCGCGCGAAGCTGATGCTGGATGAGATATTCGGTGAAGACTGCGCGCTTGGAACTATCGTTTGGGAAAAATCCGATAGTCCACGCATGGACGCAGCCACGTTCTCATCTAGCAATGATTTTATTCTAGCATATGCCAAACGACCAACTGACACCGTTTTCCAACGACTCATTGATGACAATGAGCAAGTGGCGGAACACTATACTCTCACTGACGAGAACAATCGCCTCTACTATCTGAAGCCTCTTCGCGCAATGGGAAGCGGAGAAGACACCAGAGAAGCGCGTCCGAGCATGTTCTTCCCGTTGACTGCACCCGATGGCAGCGAAGTCTTTCCAAGAAGGCCAGATGGCACGGATGGGCGTTGGAGGTGGGGCGAAGAAAAGGTTAAGACAGAATGGATCAGAATAGAATGGCGTCGTACCGAAGGGAACTGGACGCCCTATTTTCGGATCTATGCTGACCCTCTCGCGGGCCGACCTGCAGAAACGATTTGGTATCACGAGGAGGTTGGTAGTTCGCGGTCTGCCAAAGCTACCGTCAAACATATCTTTGGACATGCTGCGTTCGACACACCAA
>JBEARP010000080.1:0-7415 GCA_041163105.1 Pseudomonadota bacterium | reverse complement strand
GTGACCTCACGCACCGGGCCGCACGCCTTGGGCGTGCGGCCTTTCCGGCTCCCTTGATGGCGTCCGAACAGCACAGCGGATTGGTCGGCATGCCGCAGGGCACTTACCTGCGGCTTCTGGTGTTTTTCCTCGGGCCTGCGCTGGTCCTCTATTCGGTCTTCTCGATCTACCCTCTGCTCGCCACCATCCTCAATTCGCTCTACAGCCATCAGAAGGATGGCAGCTTCCTCTGGAATGGCCTCGGCAATTTCCACACCCTGCTGTTCGACCCGACATGGTCGGCGCCGTTCTGGAACGCGCTGAAGAACAACTTCGTCTTCTTCCTCATCCACATGCTGGTGCAGAATCCCGTCGGGCTGATGCTGGCGGCGCTCCTCAGCCTGCCGAGGCTGCGCTTCCGCGCCACCTACCGCACGCTGATCTTCATGCCCACCATGCTGTCCGTCGTGGTCATCGGCTTCGTCTGGCAGTTGATCCTGTCGCCGCTGTGGGGCATCGCCAAGATGTTCCTGCAAACCTTCGGCCTCGGCTTCCTCTTCGCGCCATGGCTGGGCGAGGAATCCTCGGCCCTCATCACCGTCTCGCTGATCTCGGTGTGGCAGTTCGTCGGCATTCCGATGATCCTCATCTACACCGCGCTGCTTGCCATTCCCGATGAGCTGATCGATGCCGCCACGGTTGACGGCCTCAACCAGTTCCAGGCGTTCTTCTGGGTGAAGCTGCCCTTGATTTGGCCCACCATCGGGCTCGTTTCCGTCCTCACCTTCGTCAACAACTTCAATGCCTTTGATCTCATCTATGCGATGAAGGGGGCGCTTGCCGGGCCCAATTTCGCAACCGACATCATGGGCACGCTGTTCTATCGCACCTTCTTCGGCAACCAGCTGCAGCTGGGCGACCCGTCCATGGGCTCCACCATTGCCACCATGATGTTCCTCATCACCCTGATCGGCATCATGGTCTACCTCTTCCTCGTTCAGCGCCGCATCCAGAGGTACAGCTTCTGATGCGCAAGCCGGCCTCAGCCTTCGCCGTCCATGCCATACTGGGGCTCTATACGCTGCTGGCCATCTTCCCCATCGTTCTGGTGATCATGAACTCCTTCAAGGCGAAGCGCGCCATCTTCAACACGCCGCTCCGCCCGCCGCTTCCCGAAACCTTCGATCCAATCGGCTATTCGAGGGTGTTCGGCGACAGTTCGCTTCCCTTGTATTATCTCAACTCGATCACGGTCACCGTCGGCACGATCTTCCTCACACTGCTGACCGGCGCCATGGCCGCCTGGGCGCTGAGCGAATACAAGTTCCGCTGGAACACGCTGCTGGCGCTCTATCTCTCGATCGGCATCATGGTGCCGATTCGGCTGGGCTCGGTGGCCATCATCCAGCTCGTGGCGGAAATGAACCTCATCAACACCCTCACGGCGCTGATCCTGGTCTACACCGCGCAGAACCTGCCGCTTGCCGTGTTCATTCTCTCGGAGTTCATCGCCCAGATCCCCAGGGACCTGCGCGAGGCGGCGCGCTGCGATGGGCTGTCGGAATACAATATCTTCTTCCACATCATCCTGCCGCTGATCCGCCCCGCCATGGCAACCGTCGCCGTCTTCACCATGATCCCGGTGTGGAACGACCTGTGGTTCCCGCTGCTGCTGGCGCCCACCGGCGGCAAGCAGACCATCACGCTCGGCGTGCAGCAGTTCCTCGGGCAATACATCACCGACTGGAATGCCGTCCTCGCCGCGTTGTCTACGGCCATCGTGCCGGTCCTTGTCCTTTATGTCATTTTCTCCCGCCAGCTGATCCGGGGTCTCACCTCGGGCGCGGTGAAGTGAGGCGCCCATGGCCGAAGTCCGCATCCAGAAGCTGAGAAAGTCCTTCGGCGCCGTCGAAGTGCTGAAGGACATCGATCTGACGGTCGAGGATGGCTCGTTCGTGGTGCTGGTCGGCCCGTCGGGCTGCGGCAAGTCAACGCTGCTGCGGTCGATTGCCGGGCTCGAGCCGGTGTCGGATGGCATCATCACCATCGGTGGCCGCAAGGTGAATGATCTCGCACCCGCGCAACGCGAGATCGCCATGGTGTTCCAGTCCTATGCGCTCTATCCGCACATGGATGTCGCGGCCAACATGGGCTTCGGCCTCAAGTTCGCGGGCACCCCCAAGGCCGAGATCGCGGCACGCGTGGCCGAGGCCGCCCGCATCCTGCAGCTCGAGCCGCTGTTGAAGCGCCGCCCGCGCGAGTTGTCCGGCGGCCAGCGCCAGCGCGTTGCCATCGGCCGCGCCATCGTTAGGAAGCCGCAGGTCTTCCTGTTTGACGAACCGCTGTCGAACCTCGATGCCGCGCTGCGCATCAACACCCGCGTGGAGATCGCCAAGCTCCACAAGCTTCTTGCCGCCACCATCGTCTATGTAACGCACGACCAGGTGGAAGCGATGACGCTGGCCGACAAGATCGTGGTGATGAACCAGGGCCGTGTGGAGCAGCAGGGCAAGCCGCTGGACCTTTACTATCGCCCCGCCAATGTCTTCGTTGCGGGCTTCATCGGCTCGCCGGCCATGAACTTCTTCGCGGGCAAAGTCACGCCAGGGGGGATCGACCTCGGCCCCGACGGCGCGCTGGCCCTGCCGCTTCCGGCGGCCGTCGTCCCGGGCAGTGCCGTCACGCTCGGTGTCCGGCCAGAGCATATGCGGATTGCGGGCGCCACGGACGGCCTCCGGCTCGATGCGACGGTCGAATTGGTGGAGCGCCTGGGCGAGATGGGTTACGTGCACCTCAGGCTGCCCTCGGGTGCCGTGGCCATTGCCGAAATCCGCGGCGAAACCGGGCTCGGCACGGGCGATCGCGCCAGCCTGGCGCTCGATCCGGCCCACCTTCACCTCTTCGGCGCCGACGGCCGCCGCATCGCGTGACGGTGCACGCCGCCTGCGCCCCTGGGTTTAGCGAATTGCACCGGCATTCACTGTCCAGCGCCGCGTAAAGCCTACCGTGCAAACGGTATTCCCTGCCCGTCGGGAAGGGTCTAAAGACCCATTCATTCGGGCGCGGGACATGTGGGTGAGGACATTCGATGAAGATCACGGTCATCGGCGCAGGCTATGTGGGTCTGGTATCGGCTGCCTGCTTCTCCGACTTCGGCTTTGAAGTGACCTGCGTGGACCGTGATTCCCGCAAGCTCGCCCTTCTCGAAAGCGGCAGGATCCCGATTTACGAGCAGGGGCTGGAGCCGATCGTGGCCGCCAACCGCGCAGCGGGCCGGCTCATCTTCACCGACCGCATGAAGGAGGCCGTCGCCCAGGCCGACGTGGTGCTGATCGCAGTGGGCACGCCCACGCGCGAGGGCGAGGACGCGGCAGATATGTCCTTCGTCTATGCGGCGGGCGAGGAAATCGCCAAGGCCATGCAGGGCTTCACCGTCATCGTCACCAAGTCGACGGTGCCGGTGGGCACCGCGGCGAAGCTGCGCGAGATCATCTCCCGGGCGCGGCCTGACGGCGACTTCGAGGTCGCGTCCAACCCGGAATTCATGCGCGAGGGTTCGGCGGTGGAGGACTTCCTGCGGCCAGACCGCGTGGTGGTCGGCGTCAATTCCGAACGCGCCGAGAAGGTGATGAGCCAGCTCTACCGCCCACTCACCGCCAAGAACGTGCCGCTGCTCGTCACCTCGTGTGAGGCCGCCGAGATCATCAAATATGCTGCCAACACCTTCCTCGCCACCCGCATCACCTTCGTCAACCAGCTGGCCGATCTCTGCGAGAAGGTGGGCGCCGACATCGAGGACGTGGCCCGCGGCATGGGCCTCGACAAGCGCATCGGCCTGCAGTTCCTCTCGCCCGGCCCCGGCTTCGGGGGCTCGTGCTTCCCCAAGGATACGCGCGCCCTGGTGCACACGGCGCGCCAGCAGGGTCATCCCTTCTCCATCGTCGAGAATGTCATCGCCGCCAACGAGCAGCGCAAACTCGCCCTGGCCGACCGCATCCAGCGGGCGGTGGGCGGCACGCTCGCGGGCAAGCGCATCGCGCTGCTCGGCATCGCCTTCAAGGCTGAAACCGACGATATCCGCGATGCCGCCTCGCTCACCGTCATTCCCGAATTGCAGCGCCGCGGCGCCTCGGTTGCTGCCTTCGATCCGGTGGCGATGGACAATGGCCGGCAGAGCTTCAGCTCGGTCCAGTGGTGTGCGGATGCCTATTCGGCGGCCATCGGGGCCGATGCCGCGGTCATCCTCACCGAGTGGAACGTGTTCCGCGGCCTCGATCTGAGGCGCATGGCGCGCGACATGCGCCAACCGGTGCTGGTCGACTTCCGCAACCTGTTTCCGATCGCGGATGCGAAGGCCTCCGGCATGGCCTATCACTCGATCGGGCGGTCCAGCGTGGTGCCTGAAGGTGGCCAGAAGGCCGATGTCATTCCCTTCAAGTCCGGCGCGGTGTGATCCGGCATGGCGCGTGTTTATGAAAGCCGCAAGCGCATCCTGGTCACCGGCGGGGCGGGGTTTCTGGGCTCGCACCTGTCCGACAGGCTGCTCGAGCAGGGCCATGAGGTCATCTGTGTCGACAATCTCTTCACCGGCACCAAGCGCAACATCGAGCACCTGCACAATCACCCGCGCTTCGAGTTCATCCGCCATGACGTGTGCAATCCGGTGAAGCTGGAGGTGGACGAGATCTACAACCTCGCCTGCCCGGCATCTCCCGTGCACTACCAGTACAATCCCGTGCTCACCACCAAGACCTCGGTGATGGGTGCCCTCAACATGCTGGGCCTCGCCAAGCGCCTTGGCTGCAGGATCTTCCAGGCCTCCACCAGCGAGGTCTATGGCGACCCGGAAGTCCATCCGCAACGCGAGGACTACTGGGGCCACGTCAATCCCATCGGCACGCGCTCCTGCTATGACGAGGGCAAGCGCTGTGCGGAAACGCTGTTCTTCGACTATCACCGCCAGCACGGTGTCCACATCAAGGTGGCGCGCATCTTCAACACCTATGGTCCGCGCATGCACCCCAGGGATGGCCGCGTCGTCTCCAACTTCATCACCCAGGCGCTGAACGGCGAGGACCTGACGGTCTATGGCGATGGCACCCAGACGCGCTCCTTCTGCTACCGCGACGATCTCGTCGAGGGCTTCCTGCGCCTGATGGACTCTGGCCCCGAGGTGACCGGCCCCGTCAACCTCGGCAACCCCGGCGAGTTCACCATGATCGAGCTTGCCGAACAGGTGCTCAAGCTCACCGGTTCACGCTCGAAGATCGTTCACATGCCGTTGCCGCAGGATGATCCCCGGCAGCGCCAGCCCGATATCTCGCTGGCCCGCGCCACGCTCGGCTGGCAGCCCAAGGTGCCGCTCGCCGAAGGCCTCGTGCACACCATCGAGTACTTCAAGACATTGCCGTGAGCGCCGTGACGGCACGCTCCGTTCTCGACCTCGTGCCGGTGCGCCAGGGTCTCACCGCCCGCGAGGCGCTGCAGGAAAGTGCGGCGCTGGCGCGGCATGTGGAAGCATTGGGCTATTCCCGCTTCTGGGTGGCGGAGCACCACAACATGGAAGGCATCGCCAGTGCCGCCACCGCTGTGGTCGTCGGGCACATTGCCGCGCATACCAGCACCATCCGTGTCGGCGCCGGCGGCGTCATGCTGCCCAACCATTCGCCCCTCGTCATCGCCGAGCAGTTCGGCACGCTGGCCTCGCTGTTTCCCGGCCGCATCGACCTGGGTCTTGGCCGTGCACCGGGCACGGACCGCGCCACGCTGCGCGCGCTCCGCCGCGACGCCATGGCAGCGGAAAGCTTTCCGGATGACGTGCTGGAGCTTCAGGCCTTCTTGGCGCCCGCAGAGCCGGGCCAGGCCATTCGCGCCGTGCCGGGTGCCGGCACCGAGGTGCCGCTGTGGATCCTGGGCTCCAGCCTCTATGGCGCGCAGCTCGCCGCCCTTCTGGGACTGCCCTACGCCTTCGCCTCGCATTTCGCACCCGATGCGCTGGAGCAGGCGCTGGCCCTTTACCGCGAGCGCTTCCAGCCCTCGCATCAGCTCGGCAAGTGCCACGCCATGGCCGGCGCCAATGTCGTCGTGGCCGACACCGACGCAGAGGCGCATCGCCTCTTCACCTCGGTGCAGATGCGCTTCGTCGGCATGGTGCGCAACGAGCGCGGCCTGTTGCAGCCACCGATCGACAACATCGACAGCTACTGGACGGCCACCGAAAAGGTCCACGCCTCGCGCATGCTTGCCTGCTCCTTCGTGGGATCGCCCTCCACCGTCGAGGGTCAGCTGCGTGAGTTCGTGGCGCGCACCGGCATCGACGAGCTCTTGGTCGCCTCCGCCATCTATGACCAGCGCGCCAAGTTCCGTTCCTTCGAGCTTCTCGAGGGTCTCAGCTTCTAGCCGAAGGCATCCCGAGCGGGGCATCGGTGACGGTCGCGGATGCATGCAAATTCAATCGTCATCGCATCGGGCGCGAGCCGATGAACGCGGAACGAAGCGATCGGGGAAATCTTCCGGGAATATCTGGTGCCGCTTAGGTGACTCGAACACCTGACCCCCGCATTACGAATAGAAAAGACAACAAAAAATTACTTGAAAACAATAATTTAACAACACATATTTAATCTGTAATACTCCTGTATTACTCCATGGTACCTGAGTGCCAAGCTTAGGCTGAAAAATACCGCCAAAAATACCGCCAAAATCACTTGCTTCAATTTGGCGAGAAATACACCAATGGACTGGCACGTCAGGACTCAAAATTGAGACCAATACGATCCCCAAGGAGAAGTCCAATGACCTATTCCAAGCCCAAGCGAGTTGCGATTTACGCCCGTGTTTCTACCTCAAGCCAAACAGTTGAGAACCAGTTTCAGGAGCTGCGTGAAGTGGCTCAGCGGAATGGCTGGCACATCGTGGCTGAACTATCTGACTCAGGCATTTCAGGTGCCAAGGGCAGAGACCAGCGGCCAGCCTTTGATCAACTCCTGAAGAGAGCAACTAGACGGGAGTTTGATCTCATAATGGTCTGGGCGATTGATAGGCTCGGACGGTCAATCCAGCACCTCGTTGGCTTCATGAACGACATTCAGGCGATGGGCGTGGATCTGTTCGTGATGCAGCAAGCGATTGATACCACCACACCATCGGGCAGGATGATCTTCAGCATCTTCTCTGCTCTGGGCGAATACGAACGTGAACTCATTCGTGAGCGCATCATGGCAGGGCAGAAGAGGGCTCGGGCTCAGGGTGTGAAGATTGGACGCCCGAGCAAGCTGAATGATGCTGTGAGAACTTCTGTGAAGCTCCTGCGCGATGGCGGCATGGGCATCAAGGAAATCTCAAAGCGGCTGGAGATTGGCGTAGGTAGTGTCTACTCCGCGCTGAGTTCTGCTTAGGTAGCTGCCAATACTTTCTCGGCAAACTAAATCTAAATG
>JBEARP010000079.1:0-4156 GCA_041163105.1 Pseudomonadota bacterium | reverse complement strand
GACCGCAGCGCCGCGAGGCGAAGCTTGCGCATCTGATCGGCAATGAAGCGCGCGGTCTCCGCCGGGTGAAGGCGGTGGGTTCCCATGGCTTCCGGGTCGAAGGCTCTCCCCCACATCAGTTCAAGGCGTGTTCTGGTTGTTGCCGCGTCCAGCACATCCTTCTCGGCACGTGATTTCGAAGTCAGCTTAGTCATTGTTTGCGTTTCCCCATTTTATCTCAGAGGTTTTTTTGGCTATCTTCCTCCAACCTCTGGTGGATTTGAGGCTATTGCAAACAACGTGAAATTCAAATTTCTCAGTCTTGCGAAGCGTGAAGTTTATTGTCGATGCGCGCGTTTGCGAAGGTATTTATGCCGAGTTGATTGGAGTAAATACGGAAAAGAACACAATAAAATCTTGGTATTTCGTAGGCTGAGGGGAGGGGCGTCAGGCCGCCACCTTGCCAAGCGTCGAGGCTCCTGCGTGGGCATTTCTCTATCAATTTCGATGAGGAATGATGAAATTCTGCCTGTTGAGCAGGCTTTCAGTGGCGAGATGCGCTCAAGCCGCCCTGCGCAAGCTGCGGCGGGAGGCCAGCAGATTGTGGAACATGGCGCGGCTCACCCGTTCCGTTCGCGTCAACTGCAGGCGGGACTGATTCTTGACGCGGCTGTAGGCCCCCGGACCCATCGCCTGGTCGAGCCATTCGAGGTACTGCGGAATTTGCGCCCAGCGGTCGATGAGCTCCGGGGTCAGTTCGCCATGGAACTGCGTGGCCATGATCTCGTGGCCGATCGACATCACCTGAACCGGGCTCACGGCGGAGGAGGCGAGCACCTCGGCACCGGCCGGAAGCCTGGTCACCTCGGCGTGGTGCCACTGCATGATCTTGAAGGATGAGGGCAGGCCGCGGGTCAGCGGGTGGGCATGGCCCAGCGCGTTGAGTTCCACCTTGCCAAACCCGACCTCGGCCGCGCGGGCGAGGCCAACTTCGCCGCCCAATGCCACGGCCAGCAGTTGCAGCCCGAGGCAGACGCCCATGTAGGGGCGGTTGCGCTGGAAGGTCCATTCGCGGATGGCGGCGATCTCGTCTTTCAGCCACGGGTGGGCGTCCGTTTCCCACACGTCCATGGCGCCGCCCATGACCAGCAGAAAATCATAAGGGGCGAGTGACGGAACCGCCTCACCCCTGTGCAGCATCACCACATCGATCTCCGCACCCTGTTCGGCAAGGAAGCGGCCGAACAGGCCAGGCGGTTCGTCATCCATGTGCTGAAAGGCAAGGGCGCGACGGATCACGGGCGAGGTCCTTCGAAGAGGTAATGACACTGTGAAGGCGCGCACATAAGGAATCCTGCGCAATTCACAAGCACTTTTTTTCCCAGCGTTGCCTTAACACCGGATTACGACGAGAGTGTTGCAGTCATGACACTGCTTCGCCTGGTCTTCACCGCCCTGCTGCCCTTCGCGGCGGGCTACTTCATGTCCTACCTGCTGCGCGCCGTGAATGCCGTGGTGGCGCCGGACCTCGTGAAGGACCTCGGCCTCTCGCCGGGCGAGTTGGGGCTGCTGACGGCGGCCTATCTCGGCGCCTTCGCGCTGTTCCAGCTGCCGCTGGGCGTGCTGCTGGACCGCTATGGCCCGCGCAAGGTGCAGGCGGGGCTCCTTTGCGTGGCGGCGCTCGGTTGCGTGGGGTTCGCCTTCGCGCCGGATTTCATCGGGCTGTTCGTGGCCCGTGCGGTGATCGGCCTCGGCTTCTCGGCCGGGCTGATGGCCAGCTACAAATCCTCCGCCACCTGGGTTCCGGCAGAGCGCCGGTCGCTTGCCAACACGGCCATCATGTCCATGGGCGCGCTGGGCGTGGTGGTGGCGACGGAGCCCACCGAATGGCTGGTCGGACTCATCGGCTGGCGCAATGCCTTCCTGGTCTTTGCCGGGCTGATCCTGCTCGCCGCCGGGTTCATCCTCGCCGCCGCACCGCGCAAGGACACGCTCACCACGCCCGCGCCACTGAAGCAGCAGTTCGGCCAGATGATCGCCATCATGAAGGCTCCGCTGTTCTGGCGCATCGCCCCGCTGCTGGGCCTCACCTCGGGTGTGCAGATCGGCATCCAGACGCTGTGGGCGGGCCCCTGGATGCGCGACGTGATGGGCTTCACGCGCGAGGAGGTGGCCCGCCACCTGCTGTTCATGGCAGTTGCCTTCATGGTGGGCATCCTGTCGGTTGGCGTCATCGCCGACCGTCTGGCCCGGCGCGGCATCGGGCCGATGCAGGTGATGCTGGGCTTCAACCTGCTCTACTTCGCCGCCCAGGCGGTGATCGTGCTGCGGGTGGAGGGACTGATGTTCCCCGCCTGGCTGTTCGTTGCCGCCTTCGGGCAGGTGGCGGTGCTGGCCTTCCCGTGGTTTGCCGCGCACATCGGCAAGGAACTGGCAGGCCGCGCAAACGCAACGATCAATTTCACCATGTTCGTCGCGGCCTTCGCCTCGCAATACCTGGTGGGCATCATCATCGGGCTGTTCCCGGCGAGCGGGACGGGCTACAGCCCGCAAGGCTACAGCTGGGCCATCGGCATCTTCCTCGCCGCGCAGCTGCTGGCCTATGGATGGTACCTCGCGGCCTCGCCGCACAAGAAGATCGTGGAGACGCGTGCATGACCAACCCCGTGATCGCTGAAGTCACCCGTGGCGACATCATCGAGAGCCGCCATCGCGGCGCCTATGCCGTGGTCGACCGTGCAGGCCACGTGGTGGCCGCCGAAGGCGGCATCGCAGCAGCCGTCTATCCGCGCTCGGCGATCAAGGCCTTCCAGTGCCTGCCGGTGATCGAGAGCGGTGCGGCGGACCATTTCGGCTTCACCGACGAGGAGATCGCGCTGTGCTGCTCATCGCACAATGGCGAGCCTGAGCATGTGCGTGTGGCGCGTGCCATGCTGGCCAAGGGCGGCAATGCCGAGAACCTTTATGAGTGTGGCGCTCATTGGCCCTATTTCGAAGAGGCGCGCTTCGATCTCGTCCGCCACAACCAGCCTTGTGCAGCCGTCCACAACAACTGCTCCGGCAAGCACGCCGGCATGCTGGCGCTGGCGCGCCAGCTCAACGCCGACCCTCATGGCTATGTGCAGCCCGACCATCCGGTGCAGCAGGCCATCGCCAAGCGCATTGGTGCGCTCTGTGACATCGACCTTACGCAGCAGCCCGTCGGCATCGACGGCTGCTCGGTGCCGACCTGGGCCATTCCGCTGAAGAACCTCGCGCTTGCCTTCGCCCGCTTCTCTGACCCCGAGAACAAGCCCGCCCAGCGCATCATCGCGGCGGTTCGCAAGCATCCCTTCATGGTGGCGGGCACGGGTGACTTCGACACCCTCATCATGGAAGCCGTGCCGCGCCTGTTCATCAAGACCGGGGCAGAGGGCGTCTATTGTGCCTGCATTCCGCATGCGGGCCTCGGCATCGCGCTCAAGGTCGACGACGGTGCGGGGCGCGCTGCCGAAGTGGGCATCGCGGCGGTGCTCGCGGGTCTCGACGTGTGGACGCCGGAGGAAAAGGCCACGCTGGAGCGCTTCCGCCACCACGACCTCGCCAACTGGCGCAAGATCGAGGTGGGCGAGGTGCGGGGCTTGCGGTTGTAAATCGACCGTCACATAGTCTCTTCAAGGTTGCGCATCACCTTGGGGGACCACCATGAGACGTTCGCTGCTTGCCGCTCTTCTTGTCGCTGCCGGTGCCACCGCGGCCCAGGCAACCGACCTCACCGTCATGAGCTTCAACGTATGGGGCGGCGGTGCCAATGAACAGAAGCCGGTGGACGAGACGGTCGCCGTCATCAAGGCGGTGAACCCCGACATCATCGGCATTCAGGAAACGCGGCTGGAGAGCGATCCCTGCACCGCCGACGTCTGTCCGGCGGCGGGCGACAGCGTTGCCCCCAAGCTCGCCGCGGCGCTTGGCTACCACTACTATGACCAGACCAAGCAGAACGACGCGCTCTGGGCCAACGCCATTCTCAGCCGCTATCCCATCGGCAAGGCCACGCCCAACGACACGGGCGTCGAGATCATGGTCGATGGCCGCAAGGTGCAGGTGTTCAACATCCACCTCGATGACTCGCCCTACCAGCCTTACCAGCTGCTCGACATCGAATATGGCGATGCGCCCTTCCTGAAGACGGCGGACG
>JBEARP010000078.1:0-5656 GCA_041163105.1 Pseudomonadota bacterium | reverse complement strand
TCGACGGCTGGGCGGGCGGCGTCCAGATGATTTCCTTCAGCAACTCGCGGCTGTTCGGGCCCTGCACCGCGATGTTGTGCAGCTGGTCTGTGGAGGAGCGCACCCAGGCCTTGTAGCCCATCTTTTCTGCGACCTCGCGCAGCCAGATGCCGGAGTAGTCATCACCGCCGATCCAGCGGAAGTTGTTGGGGCCGAGACGGAACACCGTGCCGTCATCGATCATGCCGCCGTTCTCGTAGCACATGGCAGTGTAGACGACCTGGCCGGTGGCCAGCTTGCGCATGTCGCGCGTCACGCAATACTGCATCAGCGCCTCTGCGTCGGGCCCCGTCACCTCGAACTTGCGTAAGGGGGAGAGGTCCGTCACCACGCATTTCTCGCGTGCCGCCCAGTATTCCTCGATCGGCCCGTCATTGTTGAAGCGGGTGGGCAGCCAGTAGCCGCGATATTCGGTGAAGTTGCGGGTGAGCGCAGAGAAGCGCTCGTGGAAGGCGGTCTGCTTGGTCAACTGCGCGTCGGCGTCGGGTGTCATGCGATAAGCCACTGCTCTCGAGAAGGTTTCCTTGGCCGCATAGGTGCGGATGTGAATGTCGGTGGGGTCCCACGCGTTCGCTGCGTCGATGTCGTCAGGGCAGGATGACGAGACGCAGACGATGTCGGTGAGCGCCCGCATCAGCACATAGTCGCCGGGGCGCGACCACGGCTCGTCGAGGTAGAGCTGGTTCTGGTGGTCGATGTTGGTGTTGTAGAAGTAGTTGATGGCTTCCCAGCCCTTGCGGGGAGCAACCCCATAGGGCGCCAGCGCCTGGTTGAAGTTCTCGGTGCAGTTCACGTGCCCCGGATAGCCCATGTCATCGTAGTAGCGGCTGTTGCAGGCGGTGGCGAAAGCGTCATGCCGGCCCACCGTGTCCTGCACGATCTCGACCAGCGGCTCGAACTCGCGGTCGAAGGCCTTGGACGGCAGGCCCGGTGTCGGATAGCTGCGGCCCAGCAGCGTTCGGGTGACGGTGGAATCGAGGGCATAGTCGAGGCCCTTGTCCACCTTGCGTGCGGCCAGCGCCTGGAAGTCCGTGCACTGACGGCCAGACACGTCGATCACCTGGATCCACTCGCCGGCACGCACCAGATAGGCGTTGGCCGTCGCTGCCTTGATGCGGATGTCGTGGATGGGATCCGCCAGCGGCTCTGGCAGAATGTCCAGCCGCTTTCCCGCGGGCGGCGCGGCGCGGGTGATTCGCAATTCGATGTCGGTTGCCGTGTCCTGCGCCTCAGGGCTCATGTCGGCGCCCGGCACCGCCACGATCAGAATGCCGTCGCGTGCCACCTTGAGTTCAGCATTGCTGCCGGCCCGGCTCTCAAGCCCGAACAGGCCGGCGGAGCGAGCCCCGGCAAGGTCGATGCCGCGGCGGCGCAAGGCGCCAAGCGTGCGCGCCACACTCTCGCTGCCGCGTGACAGCAAGGACTTCAGTCCCTCACCGGTGCCATCGGGCTTCGTGCCGAGTGCAGCAACGTCGAACGCGCCATCAGGCCCGCAGAACAACACTTCGCAAGCCTGTCCGCCCTCGACGTCGGTGAGGCGCAGCATATCGCCCGCCTTGACCTCGACCACCACCGAACCCGCCCCCGGCACGGGGTAGCGCTCCACCCTCTCAGGCAGCGTCCGAACGCCCGGCCGCAGGATGCGGCTTGGCGGTGGCGGTGTGTTGCGTCGCAATAAATCCAGCATCGGTCACCCTTCCCTAGGGGTACGTCTTCTACGAGTTTCGAAACTATAGGTGAGTTTCGCTTGACCGTCGATATAACGCCATTCAAAATTATTTCCTGAGGGATAGGGGGGAACAGCGGCTGCGGTCCGCTGCCTTATTCTTTGCCCGATGGATGACGACCCACCCGCAAGAGGTGGCATGCCGTCGGGAATGGGCAAAGGGAACAACTGAGGAAACGACCACAATGTCACAACAAACGAACTCGGGCGAACTCGTCCGGGCACTGGACTGGAAGGGCGCCTTCTGGGTCGCGGCCGGCGTGCCGCCCCTCGTGCTCTTCTCCATCGGCGGCATCGCCGGCACCACGGGCAAGCTTGCCTTCCTGGTGTGGATCATCTCGATGATCATGGGTTTCCTGCAGTCCTTCACCTATGCCGAAATCGCCGGCATGTTCGGCAACAAGTCGGGCGGCGCCTCCGTGTACGGAGCAACCGCGTGGCTGCGCTATTCCAAGTTCGTCGCACCGCTCTCGGTGTGGTGCAACTGGTTCGCCTGGAGCCCGGTGCTCTCGCTGGGCTGCGCCATCGCAGCGGGCTACATCCTCAACTCGCTGTTCCCCATTCCCGCCGCTGACTCGCAGCTGGTGCTGGACTGGGTCGCCGCCAACATGGCGAACTACACCGAGACCACTCAGTCGGTCGTCGACTACATCGCCGCCAACGCCGGCACGGCGCCCGCCGATGCCATCAAGGCCGTTGCCACCACTGATGCAGTGGCGGCGCTCACGCCCTTCGTACGCAGCTGGGAAGCCTATACCTTCAACATTCCCGGCCTCGGCGCGATGCACTTCAACGCCACCTTCGTGATCGGCGCCGTGCTGATGCTGATTATCTTCGCGATCCAGCATCGCGGCATCGCCTCGACGGCGAGCGCGCAGAAGGTGCTGGCCATCATCGTTCTGGTGCCGCTGTTCCTGGTGGGCATCGTGCCGATCGTGACGGGCCAGATCGACTATTCCAACGTTACCAACCTGATGCCGCCTGCCGCCGCCTATTCGGCGGACGAGGGCAGCTGGAACATCGGCGGCTGGACGCTCTTCCTCGGAGGCCTCTACATCGCCGCCTGGTCGACCTACGGCTTCGAGACCGCGGTGTGCTACACCCGCGAACTCAAGAACCCCAAGACCGACACCTTCCGGGCCATCTTCTACTCCGGCCTCCTGTGCTGCGTGTTCTTCTTCCTCGTGCCCTTCTCCTTCCAGGGTGTTCTCGGCCACGCCGGCATGCTGGCACCGGGCATCGTGGACGGCACGGGCGTGGGTGAAGCGCTCGGCAACATGGTGGGCGGCGGCAAGGTCGTCACCCAGATCTTCGTGATCCTGATGATCCTGGCGCTGTTCCTCGCCATCATGACCGCGATGGCCGGTTCCTCGCGCACCCTCTACCAGGGTTCGAGGGACGGCTGGCTGCCGCGCTACCTGGGCCACGTCAACAAGCACGGCGCACCCACCCGCGCCATGTGGACGGACTTCGCCTTCAACCTCTTCCTGCTGGCGCTGGCGTCTGACATCGCGGGTTACTTCTACGTGCTCGCCATTTCCAACGTTGGCTACATCATCTTCAACTTCCTGAACCTCAACGCGGGCTGGATGCACCGCATTGACTCAGGTCACGTTGCAAGGGCGTGGAAGGCACCCACCTGGCTCATCGGCGTGAACACCGTCCTGGCCTTCGTCAACGCCCTGTTCCTCGGCGCTGGCGCCAAGGTCTGGGGCTATTCGAGCGCCCTGTGGGTCGGCTTCGCGATGGCCGCGCTCATCCTGCCGGTGTTCATCTACCGCCATTACATTCAGGACGGCGGCAAGTTCCCCAAGGAGGCACTGGAAGACCTCGGCATCGTCGGCGAGGGGTTGGGCGAACGCAAGGCGGGCATGCTGCCCTATCTTGCACTAGCGCTCGGCCTGGCCGTGGTGCTGTGGGCCAACTGGTTCTTCGTGCTGCCGGGCTGACCTGGCACGCCTCCTTGACACCATCCTACGGGGCCCCTTCGCAGGGGCCCCGTTTCTGCTTTATAATCACGTGAAACAGGGAGCGCGCAGAACATGAAGTCCATCACCCCCAACGAGCGCATGGTCCACAATTACAAGACAGCGCCTTACAAGAGCTATATCGACGCTGACGGCCGCGAGATCCCGGGCCAGTCCTTCGTGCAGTTCGACGATACCTTTCCCGAGGGCGCGGGCTTCACGCTCTATCGCATGGCGCCCGGCTCATCGAGCCAGCCGCATGAACACACTTGCCACGAGCAGTTCTTCGTCATCGAGGGCGAGGTCACCGACAATGACGGCTATGTCTACAAGGCCGGTGACTTCGTGCTGCTGAAAACCGGCACGCAGCACTTCTCGACAACCGAGAAGGGCGCAACGCTCGTGGTCTTCGTGCGCGAGCTTGAGAAGAACCTCTGATCTCTGCGAGGCAAGCGGAAGGCCGCGGGTGATCAGGGCGTCTGCGCCTTGCCCCGCCACCAGGTGAAGGGATCAAGGTTTAGCCCGATTCGATCGAGGGCAGAAGAGATCCGGTCCATCAGCGGGCCCACCCCCGTCGTCGTCTTGTAGAACAGCACCAGCGAGGCGACGAAGAACACCGCGAACACCGACCACAGCAGAACCGCCGGGCCAGGACCGCCGCGGGTGCCGACGTCGCCTGCGAATTCCACCAGCTGATGGTAAATGATGATGAGAAGCGCAGCGAAGATCGACTGGTAAAGGTTCCTCTTGCGCGAACTCTGCACCCCCAGCGCCACCCCCAGCATGGGCAGGAACAGGCAGGACATGGCGATCACCAGCTTTTTGTGAATGGCCTTGGAAAGGTCGCGCACCGTGGCATCGGCAGTGGCTGTATTCTGTGTGAGGAGTTCCGGCAGCAGCAGCTCCTGCTCGTCGTCGCCGCGCGCCCGGAATGGTGCTGAGGCATTGCCCACCGGAATGTCGAGGACCGCGAAGTCCATCATCTGCACATTGTCTGGGTCGGAGGCATCCTCCATCAGGATGCGCTGGCCCTCGAACAGCCTGAGGTTCAGCTGTGCGTTCAGCTTGGTGATCTGGCCGCGCGGCGCCAGGATGGTCATGGTGCCGCCCTTCGCGAGCGGCTCGAAGATCAGGATCTTCTCGAAGCTGTGGCGATCCTCGTTGATCTTCTCCACGAAGATGGTGCGGCTGTCGACGTTCATGAAGGTGCTGTCGCGCACCCGCAGGTAGAAGTCCGAATTTTCCAGGTGATGCGTGAGGGCGCGGTAGCTGTAGCGACCGAGCGGCTGCAGCCAGCCCACCACCGCCACATTGAGGCAGGCGAAGACCACGCCCAGCACGATCAGCACCGAGAAGGTGCGCGCGATCGAAGAACCGGTGGCCTGCAGGATGTTGACTTCCGATCCCACCGTCAGCTGGCGCGCCGTGGTGTAACTGCCCCAGTACAGCGCCAGCGGCAGCATGAAGGCGAGGTAATGCGGCATGAAGGCGCCCAGCAGCCGCGCTACGATCAGCAGCCCCTGGTCATTGCCAAGCACCAGGTCGAAGACGATGAGGAAGCGCGCTGCCGACAGCACCAGCAGGCCGATCAAGATCGTCGCGACGATCGGGATCAGGCACTGGCGCAGCACATAGCGGTCGATGATGGTCAGGAGGGCCTCGCCTGCCGGAAGGGAACGTTTCCAAAGAGCCTAAAAAACCATGATCTATCTGTGAAGCCAAGCGCCAAAACACATGCCCTCATGATCTCGCTGTCAGCGTGGCCCGCATGCCACTCATGTCGTGTGCAGGGCATGCCACTCAGGAGTGTGTTGAGAGTGAGCGCGTCGGGTCATGTTGCTGATGGTCAGGGAAAGATGCAGCCATTGCCGCCGGAAGATGGTGGAGCCAGGCGGAATCGAACCGCCGACCTCTTGAATGCCAT
>JBEARP010000077.1:0-20006 GCA_041163105.1 Pseudomonadota bacterium | reverse complement strand
GCATCCATCGCCTCGAGCTGGGTGAGGTTCATGTGCAGCGGCGTGACCGAGATGCGGCGGTTGAAGGCGGCCCAGAGATCGGTGCCAACCGGCGGGTTGCCACGCTCGCGCTTGAAGCCGAGCCAGTAGTAGTTGTTGCCGCGCATGTCGACGCGCTCGTCGACGGTGAGAAGGTTCACGTCGCGCTTGCCCTGGCGGGTCACTTCGACGCCCTGCACATCGTCCGGGCGGCAGTCGGGGAAGTTCACGTTCATCAGAACCCCGGGGCCGAAGCTCATCTTCAACAGCTTCGCGACGATGGAAGGGCCATGATGCTCCGCCACCTCATAGGAGAAGCCATTGCCGTGGATGCCAGTCACCTGGCTCATGGCAATCGACTTGTAGCCGAGTTGCGTGCCCTCCATTGCCGCGGCGATGGTGCCGGAATAGGTGACGTCATCGGCGATGTTCTGGCCGCGGTTGACACCGGACAGCACGAGGTCCGGATCGCCGGGCAGGATCTTGCGCGCAGCCATCACCACGCAGTCGGTTGGCGTGCCCGCCACCTCAAAACGCTTGTCGGCGATCTTGCGATAGCGAATCGGCTCAGCCAGCGACAGAGAGTGCCCTGCCCCGGAGTTTTCCTCGGCGGGAGCAACGATCCACACGTCATCCGAGATGGTGCGCGCGATGCGCTCCATCGTCTCGAGACCGGGCGCGTGGATGCCGTCGTCGTTGGTGACCAGAATGCGCATGTGGTTCAACCCCTCGTGATCTTGTCGGCACCACCCATGTAGGGTCGGAGCGCTTCGGGGATCGTCACCGAGCCGTCAGCGTTCTGGTAGTTCTCGAGGATCGCCACCATGGTGCGGCCCACTGCGAGGCCCGAGCCATTGAGCGTGTGAACATAGCGAGTGCCCTTGCCATCCGCCGGCTTGAAGCGCGCATCCATGCGCCGCGCCTGGAAGTCGCCACACACCGAACAAGACGAAATCTCGCGATAGGCATTCTGGCCGGGAAGCCAGACCTCGAGGTCATAGGTCATGCGGCTGCCGAAGCCCATGTCGCCGGTGCACAGGCGCAGCACGCGGTAAGGCAGCTTCAGCGCCTGCAGCACGCTCTCGGCGGCACCCGTCATGCGCTCCAACTCCTCGCGCGATTGTTCGGGCGTGGTAATCGAAACGAGTTCGACCTTGGAGAACTGGTGCTGCCGGATCATGCCCCGCGTATCCCTGCCCGCGGCCCCTGCCTCGGCACGGAAGCACGGCGTATAGGCGGTCAAGCGCAGCGGAAGGTCCTTTTCATCCAGGATCGTGTCGCGCACGAGGTTGGTGAGAGAAACTTCCGCCGTGGGGATCAGCCAGCGGCCATCGGTGGTGCGGAACAGGTCCTCGGCGAACTTCGGCAACTGGCCCGTGCCATACATGGCCGAATCATTGACCATGAAGGGCACGTAGTGCTCGGTGTAGCCGTTCACGCCGGTCTGGTGGTCGAGCATGAACTGCGCCACGGCGCGCTCAAGCCTGGCGAGTTGGCCCTTCATCACCACGAAGCGGGCGCCCGAAATCTTAGCGGCAGCCTCGAAATCCATAAGCCCCAGCCATTCGCCGATGTCGAAATGCTGGCGTGGCTCATAGGCAAATGTGCCGGGCGTGCCCCAGCGCCGCACCTCGACATTGCCGGACTCGTCCTTGCCGTCCGGCACGTCATCGAGCGGGATGTTCGGAATGACGGCGAGCGCTGCGCCAAGACGCTGGTCGATGTCGCGCTCAACCGCCTCTCCGGAAGCGATGAGATCCTTGATCGCACCCATCTCGGCCTTCAGCGCCTCAGCCCTGGCCTTGTCGCCCGACTTCATGGCATCGCCGATTTCCTTGGAGGCGGCATTGCGGCGGGCCTGCGCATCCTGCAGCTTCTGGACATGGTCGCGGCGTTCGGCGTCGATCATCAGCAGTGCGGCGGCCATGGGATCTAGCCCGCGGCGGGCCAGCCCCGTGTCGAATGCAGCCGGATTGTCGCGGATCGCCTTGATATCATGCATGTCGTGAATCCCTTTGAGCGCCCTCCTATAGGACGCCGGACGCGGGACGGAAAGATGTTTGCCTAAACGTCGCCCTTGGCCGCCTCACGCTTCCTGCGGCGCGACTCGAGGAAACGGACGGCCTGGACGGACACCTCGTAGAGAGCCATCAGCGGCACGGCCATGGCTATCTGGGAAATCGGGTCCGGCGGCGTGAGCACCGCGGCGACCACGAAGACACCAACGATGGCGAATTTCCGTCCGCTCCGCAGCTGGTCGTAACTCAGGACGCCTATCTGGCCAAGCAGCGTCAGGATAACTGGCAGCTGGAAGCACAGGCCAAAGGCGAGGATCAGCATCATCACGAAGTCGAGATAGGCCTCGATATCGGGCATCAGCGCAACATCGGAGGTTCCGGCGAGTGCCGTGAAGAAGTGGATCGCGACCGGAAGCAGGAAGAAATAGACCAGTGACGCGCCAAGGATGAAGAACACCGGCGTGGCAACCAAATAGGGCAGGAAGGCCGCCTTTTCGTGCTTGTAGAGACCGGGAGCAACGAAACGGTAGATCTGCGTGGCAATCAGCGGGAAGCCAATGAAAAGTCCGCCGAAGAAGGCGATCTTCAGCTTGACCAGAAACACGCCGAGCAACTTGATCGAGATCAGCGATACGTCTTCTCCGGTGCCCCATTTGAACGGCAGCACCAGCAGACCCAGAATGTCAGAAGAGAAGAAGAAACTGATAATGAAGGCGGCCAAGAAGCCGACGACGCAATAGATAAGCCTCGTACGCAGCTCGATCAGGTGCTCGATCAGCGGTGCTTCGGAGGCGTCAATCTCGTCTTTGCTCATGAGGCAGCCGCGGGCGTTTCGGGCGAAGCTTTCGGGGCATCTGCCGGCGGCGCCTCACCGAACAGCTTGTTGAAATCATCGACCTGCTTCTTGGAAGCGTCCTCGGCGGCCTTCTTGGCCATCGTGGGTTCAATGAAGTTCGCCGGGTTCTTGATGTTGTCGAATTCCTTCTTCACATCTTCGAAGCCAGTTTCCTTCATGGCCTGGTCAAGATGGCCCTGGAACTCACGCGCCATGCCGCGCATCTTGGCAATCGTCTTGCCAAATGCGCGCAGTACCTTCGGGAGATCCTTCGGCCCGATGACGATGATCGCCACCACGGCAACGACGAACATCTCGCTATAGCCGAATCCGAAATCGAACATGTGTGTATCCGGCTATGGCGCGCCGGCTTGCCTTCAGCTCTGCGCCTTTTCGGCTTCCGACTTGACCGCTGTCTGCTGCTCGATCGGCTTGGGATCCGCCGCAGTGGTGGTGGTCTCGTCTTCGGCGAGGCCCTTCTTGAAGCTCTTGATGCCCTTGGCAACGTCACCCATCAGGTCGGACACCTTGCCGCGGCCGAACAGCAGCACAACGACCAGAATGACGAGAACCCAGTGCCAGATCGACAGCGAACCCATGAGACAAACTCCCTTTATCCGGAGAGAGGCAACTCCCTCCTCGCGTTATGCGGCACTAAAGCAGAAACCCCGGCGCGCCGCAACCGAGGCGAAACAGGATTTACATAGGTTGCGAAGTGGCCGTTTCAAAGACGAAAACATGGTCAGGATCGACCCGGAACAGTGCCGTTTCGCCGCGCTGGGGGGCGGCGCGCGAGTCGAGCAGAGCTGTCAGCGGCTCCTCCACCCCCTTGAAAAGGATCCGGCATTTGACGTCGTCACCCTGAAAGCGTGTCTCGGTGATCAAACCCTCCGTGCCACCACCGCCCTCCGCGCGGCGGATGCCCTGCGGGCGGATGAGGACAAGGGCATCAGGGCCACTGACCCGCCCCGGGCAGGCAAAGGTGCCAAGTGCTGTGACAACCTGTCCATCCCGCACCACGCCCCGGATCTCGTCGGTATCCGAAAAGAACCGGGCTGCAGGAGCGTCCGCCGGGTGGCGGTAGAGCTCTTCCGGCGTGCCGGCCTGGATCAGGCGCCCCTGCCGCATCAGGAAGATGCGGTCGGCCAGTCCCATGGCCTCGACCGGATCGTGGGTCACCAGAAGACAGGACGCACGGGTCTCACGCAGCAGCGTCAAAGTCTCGGCACGCACGGATTCACGAAGGCGCTGGTCGAGGCCGGAGAAGGGCTCGTCCATCAGCAGGACTTGCGGGCGGGGCACGAGGGCTCGCGCCAGCGCCACCCGTTGCTGCTCGCCCCCGGAAAGGCTGTGGGGATAGCTTGCCGCATACTGCGCGAGGCCAACCCGCTCCAGCGCGTGCAGGGCAATGCCGCGGGCCTCGTCTCGGGGCAGCGAATTGAGGCCGAAGGCAACATTGTCGATGATCGGCAAATGCGGGAACAGGGCAAAGTCCTGGAACATCAGCCCGATGTTGCGCCTTTCAGGCGGCACGAAGCGGTCCGGCCCTGCCACCTCCTGGCCGTCAAACAGCAGGCGACCCGAGTCCGGCTTGTCGATGCCGGCGGCGATGCGCAGCAACGTGGTCTTGCCGCAGCCGGACGGGCCGAGAAGGCAGGCGATCTCGCCTGGGTTCAAGGTAAAGCTGACGTCCTCGACCGCGGCCGTCCTGCCGAAGCGGCGCGACACGTTCTCGAAGGACAACTGGCCGGCAAACGTGGCAGCCGCCGTCCCGCGGGTGCCCCAGCGGCGGCTGTCACTCTGTCTTTCAGGGGATGGTTCGGCAGACCTCATGGTGCCCGGGGTCTACAACAGATCGGCTCCGGAGAAAATGACATCACGCCGCAGCAGGCACCACCCGGTTGCGCCCCTCGCGCTTGGCCCGGTACAGCGCACGGTCAGCCCGCTTCAGGACGTCTTCCACTGTGTCCTGCGCCGAGGCGAGGCTGGACACCCCGAGTGAGGCGGTGACGGTGAGGTGCGATCCCGGTCCCAGGAGGAAGGGCTTGGCGGCGATGGCCTTGCGGATCCGTTCGCCCACTTTTTCGGCGATGGGCAGGTCGGCCCCCGGCAGTACCACGACAAACTCCTCGCCGCCGGTTCGACAGGCAAGGTCAACATTGCGGACGGAGCCGCGGATGCGGCCAGCCACTTCCTGCAGCACGCGGTCACCCGCATCGTGGCCATAGGTGTCGTTGACCGACTTGAAAAAGTCGATGTCGAGGGTGAGCAACGAGAGAACCTTGCCCCGGTCCACCGACTGCTCGATGAGTTGGGAGAGTTGGGTCTCGAGATAGCGACGGTTGTAGAGGCCGGTGAGCGCATCGGTAACGGCCATCTCCATCGAGGCGCGGACAGTCAGCCGCAACTGCTCGGTGTAGCGGTGACGCCGGATCTGCGTGGCGACGCGGGCGAGAAGTTCCTGCCGGTCGATGGGACGGATCAGATAGTCGTTCACGCCCATGTCGAGCGCGCGCAGCAGCCGCTGGTGATCCTCCGGATCGACGAGAATGAGCACCGGGGTCTGGCGCGTCGTCTCAACAGACTTCAGCTGCGAGCAGATGCGCAGGCCGTCAACGCCCTCCAGATCAAGATTGACGATGATCAGGTCGAAGCCGCCCTCGGCAGCACCAAAGGCCTCGAAGGCCTTCTGCGGATCGGAAACAAGCGTGACTTCATGTTTGGGCGTCAGCAGGTTCCGGATACGCTCCGCCGGGGCGATGCGGTTGTCGAGGACCAGAATGCGACCGGTTGCGGCATCGACAGCAAGCTCGCCGGTGGCAAGACCCAAAGGGTCGGCTCCCGTGCGCGCACGGAGTTCATCCGTCAGCATCTTGAGGCGAACGAGTCCCTTGACGCGGCAGAACAACGCAACATCGTTGACTGGCTTGGTCAGAAAATCATCGGCACCGGCCTCGAGCCCCCTCACCCGATCCTCCGGCTGATCAAGCGCGGTGACCATGATGACGGGAATGTGCTGGGTGGCCGGATTGCCCTTGATGCGACGGCAGACCTCGATGCCATCGATCCCCGGCATCATCACGTCGAGCAGGACGATGTCAGGACGGGTGCGCTGCACCGCTTCCAGCGCATCCGCGCCGTTCATGGCGGTGACAACCTCGAAATACTCCGCCGCGAGCTTGGCTTCGAGCAGGCGAACATTGGCAAGAATGTCGTCGACGACAAGGACGCGGGCCGTCATTGCGGCTTCTTCAAGTAGCTGTCGATGGTCTGCAGGAAGCTCACGACCGAAATCGGCTTCGAGATGTAGGCTTCGCAGCCCCCTTCGCGGATCTTCTGTTCGTCCCCCTTCATGGCGAAGGCCGTGACGGCGATGACCGGGATGGCGCGCAGGTCGTCATCCTCCTTCAGCCACTTGGTGACTTCGATGCCGGAGACTTCGGGAAGCTGGATATCCATGAGGATCAGGTCAGGGCGGTGCTTGCGCGCCAGTTCGAGCGCGGAAAGCCCGTCGCGCGTCTGGATCACCTGATAGCCATTGGCTTCGAGAAGGTCGTTGAACAGTTTCATGTTCAACTCGTTGTCCTCGACCACGAGTACTTTTTTCGGCATCGCCGGCACCATGTCTGGCGTTCTCATCACACCGGCCGATCCTGACACATTTGCACCCATCTGGCTCGGCTCACGTCAGGAGCTACTCGCCCCGGGGGATCCCGCCGCGCGTCCCCGCCTGTTGATCCATTTCTGGACCATTTCAGGTAACCAACAGCTTAACCGGGGACGGCGGCTGTTCAACGGGGTTCAGGGGTGGTTAATTGCGATTCATGATGCACCCCAAGCCTCAGTCCAGCTCCGAAGAGGCCGAAATCCTCGCCATCAATGCCCTAGGCTTCCTGGCCGCAGACAGTGAACGTTTTCAGCGATTTATGGACCTGTCCGGCCTGGACGTGGCGGCGATCCGCGCCGGGGCGGCCAACCCAGCATTTCTGGGCGGCATACTCGATCATCTGCTCGCCGATGAAAGCCTTTTGTTGATCTTCGCCGAGGAACAGGCGATGAGGCCGGAGCGCATCGCCCAGTTGCGCCGCAAGCTGCCGGGAGCCGCCGTTGATTTCTGAAATTACCCAGGGCCAGTTGGCCACGCTGAACTTCACCAATCGGCCCCTCGTCATCTGTGACGTTGACGAGGTGATCGTTCACTTCACCCGTGATTTCGAGGACTATATCGGGCTGCATGGGCTGTGGCTCGACACATCGAGCTTCGCGCTCAACGGCAACATCCGCCACCGCGAAAGCAATACGCCCGCGCCCGAGGCGCAGGTGGCCGAGCTCATCGGCAGCTTTTTCGATGAGCGGACGCGTCATATGCAGGAAATCGACGGGGCAGTTTCGTCTCTGCTGAAGATCGGTGAAAAGGCGGACGTGGTGTTGCTCACCAACCTGCCCCATACGGCGGGAGACCACCGCCGCGAGAACCTCAAGAGCCACGGGCTGCCTTACCCCGTGGTGACCAACTCCGGCCCGAAGGGCCCGGCCATCCGCAACCTGTGCGATCGCGGCGGCAAGCCGGTGGTTTTCATCGACGACAATCCGTCCTACCTCGCATCGGCCCACGAATTCGCGCCTGAGGTGCAGCTGATACACTTCCTCCACGACGACCGCTTTGCGCAGCATATCGAGCCTATCAGCTACGTGTCGCTGCGCACCGCACACTGGGACGAGGCGCGACCCTATATCCTGCAGCTGATCGCCGGTTGAAGTGCCATTCGGCGGCCATGCGAAGGTCGCCGGACACCGTCGTACAGCGTGCCGTGGGGCCCCGTCAGCGCGAATAGGTCAGCAGCAGGTAGCCAGCAATCCACGACAGGCTCTTGCCGTCAACGTCCTTTGCCACCAGCGCGCGGTCGAACTGCTGCGGGTTGCGGCGGAAGATGCCGTATTGCGGGTTGCTGAGAAGCGTCGAGATGTAGACCCCGTGCGGGCATGCCCGCTGGGCGTTGGCGCTGGTGTTGATCTCCGGCCAAGTGCCTGCGCCTTTCCGGCATTGCACGTTTACAGCGGCACGGAACCCGTTCACCCCGGTAAGAGGACCAGCAAGACGACCAAAGGCGTCGAGGGTGTACTTCAGGCCTCCAAGGCCGACGAACTTGGCAGTGACCGCCGAGAGGTCGGGCGGGGTACCCATGTAGTTCCGAATATGGCTGACCATGAAATTTCCACAGGCAGCATTGAGCGCATTAAACGCGCCATTGGCCTCAAGCGACGGGAACCCCACATCGCCTGCGTCATTCGCCTTGTCGAAGCCGCGCACCCAGCACCGGTGAGCCATCAGGTTGCCGTCGGGGCCACGGTTGGTGCGCAGGACCTTGCGCATGTCGTCCTGGCCGAGATGGAGCCATGACTGGGCGTGCACTGTCATCACCCGATTGTTGATCTCGATCCGCTCTGCAAACGGGTCTGAACCGGCCTGCGGGATCGGGTAGACGAGCTGCACCGAGGATCCACCCACCTCGATGATGCCCACCGGAGGCTTTGGAAGCTTCTCGGCGGCAGGCCGCCCGAACGCATTAACATACTCATCGTTGGCGTTGATGAAGCTCCAGAGGCCCTCCTCACTGCCGCCATCGATCGTGCGCACCTCGTTTTCTTGATTGGTGAGTCCGCTCTCCACCATGCCATCCCGGATTACCGTGTAGACGTTATCGACTGCCGCCTGGCCGCAGATTTCCGCAGCGGTGCGCATGCCTGCCGTGGCGAAGACCTTCACCACCACGTCGGACTCGGCCACGGGTGGCGACAGCACGGCAAGCTTGCCCTTCATCGCTTCCCACAATGGCACCATGACGAAGGGATTGACGTTCTCGGCCGCGTAGAAGGCCTGGACGGAAGGATCGCCACCCGGGAAGCAGGCATAGTTATCGATGCCGTCATCTTCCTCGTAAGGCGTGCCAGGTACGTCGGCGGCGGCTGACTGCAGGATGAGCTCGCTCACCGGATAGGGACCGGGAGTCACCTTGTAGAGGAAAAGCCGCGTGCCGCCGCTGCCGGCATCAACGATTGCCGTGTAGACAGGCGGTGCCGCCTGAGCTGCGCAGGGCCAGAGCAACAAGGACAGAGCCGCAAAGGCCCGGAGGCAATTTCTCAACATGTATTCCGATCCCACTCTATCAGAAACCCGCGTGGAGCAGCCCGGCGGATCTGCAACACCAGACCGGTTATCGGGCCATGATCAGGGACCAAATCCGTAAGCACCTCATTTCATCCGTAGAAATTGTTATTCGCCGTCCACGCGCGCCCCGAGGAATCTCCAAAGGCTTCAATCTGCACGGCACACGGGAATTCTACCAATTGACGGGCACCTTGCCTGAATGCTGCAAGGCGCCCATGAGGTGGCTTCAGGCATGGAAACCAAAGGCGTGCCGCAACATGAGAGGAACCCGAAAATGCTGAAGGCGATGCTGTTCACGGGGATGCTGGCGGCGGGCCTTCTCGGCGGAGCAAGCTTCGCTGGGGCAAACGAACCGGGCCGCTGGAACAGTGCACCCTACATCGCCGTCGCACCACTCATCACCAGCAGCGATCAGGACATCTCGGCGGCAATCGACCAGATCACCACCTTCCCGACCGTGCTCGACCCGCGGCTCTGGGACGGCGACAAGCTGCGGCCGGACGTTCGTGCCCGCACGCTCGAGATCGTGACCGACCTCTTTGCTGATCTCAAAATGCCGGACCTGGCCATCAAGAACGTGGAGATCAGGGGCAGCACGGTATCTTACGAGTATGACGACAATGCCGACCTGAGCGTGCGTGTCTTCCTCGACACATCGAACTACAAAGGTGACGTCAAGCAGCTCAACGCCCTGCTCAAAACCTACACAGATTATCTCGAGGCCGTTTACGAGGGCACCCTGCTGCTGCGCGGCGTGCCGCTGGAGCCACAATTCTATGCGGTGAAGAGCCCCTCGCAGGAAACGCAAGCCGGAATTGGTCACTATTCTCTGACCGACGATGCGTGGATGGAACATCCAAGCATCCAGGAAAATCGCTTCGACCGGAACCAGATCATGACCGACGCCAAGGGCTTCATCGCCGAGTACAACCGCCTCGTCAGTGATTACTTCGCCGACAAGAAGGCCTTCGATTGCGGTCGGCTGGGCGCCTTTACCAAGGAAATGCGCAAATACCGCGGCGCGGGGATCGACAAGGATGGTACGCGGTCCACCTCCAACCTCACCTATCGGATGCTCCGCCGCCTCAACGTGAACCTGACCGAGACCGCACGGCAACTGGCCGTGGAGTGCCGCGCCATCCACTGGACACTCGAATAGACCCGCAGCGATCAGCTAGCCGAGGTACCCTCCCGGCTCCATCACGCCATGCGACTCCAGCACGGCCTTAAGCTTCGGTCGCGCACGCACAGCGGCAGCCAGCTTTGCGATTGCGGGGTACTTGTGGTGCAGTCCCTG
The DNA here is from genome assembly GCA_041163105.1 of Pseudomonadota bacterium. Taxonomy (GTDB): domain Bacteria; phylum Pseudomonadota; class Alphaproteobacteria; order Rhizobiales; family Aestuariivirgaceae; genus Aestuariivirga. The sequence goes on along the minus strand of JBEARP010000077.1, from coordinate 9,669 downwards.
CTCGTTGGGTGGTCCCCAGATCGACAACATGAAGGCATACAGATCGAGCGCCGAGAAATCGCGGCCCATCAGCCATGGGCCAGAGCCCGCCAGTCGCTCCTCGACGATCTTCCAGTAGCCATCTACCTTATGGCTGATCTTCGTCCTCATCGCCTGGCGTTCGGCATCACCTGCAACAAAATCATCGACCGAAACGCCGACATTGCCGAACCCATAGATCTCGGTGCTCATCAGATGAAGCAGCGTCATGAACTCGCCGTAGTCCGCAGAACCAATAGGCGGCGACATGTGCCTTTCCGGATGGGCAGCAACGAGAAAGGACACGATTGCGGCCGACTCATAGAGCGTCCGACCATCGGCAAGCCCCAGCGCCGGAATCATGCCGATCGGGCTGATGGCGCGGAAGCCCGGCTCCCGCACCTGTTCGCGCGTCATCCAGATGTTGGTATAGGGCGCCTCGAGTTCCTCCAGCAGGCAGTGAATTGCCAGCGATCCCCATGTCTTGACATTGTAGAGCTTGTACATCGCGTTCTCCTGCTGGCTGTCGGGCCCCTCGCGCAGTGTTCCCCATTTCGCCAAGTCGCGCTAGTATGTTCGGCATGCAAGATCATGGCGCGACGGCGGGCTTTTGCCGCGACTGCTTTTCAGCGGTTTCGGGCGCTGATCGTCGCTGCCGGGCCTGCGGCAGCCCGCGCCTGCTTCGGCACCCCGAGTTGCATCAACTCTCCATTGCGCACATCGACTGCGATGCCTTCTATGCAGCCGTTGAAAAGCGCGACCGGCCGGAACTTGCCGACAAGCCGGTGATCATCGGTGGCGGCACGCGCGGAGTGGTCTCCACCGCCTGCTATATTGCGCGCATCCACGGCGTGAAGTCGGCAATGCCCATGTTCAAGGCGTTGAAGCTATGCCCCCACGCCACCGTCATCCCGCCTGACATGACGAAATACGCAGCTGCAGGAATGCAGGTGCGTGAGTTGATGCTGGAGGTGACGCCTCTGGTCGAACCCTTGTCCATCGACGAAGCGTTCCTCGATCTCACCGGCACGGCTCGGCTGCATGGCATGAGCCCGGCCCTGACACTGGCCCACCTCATTGCACGCATTTCCGAGAGGGTGGGGATTTCTGCCTCTGTCGGCCTGTCACACAACAAGTTCCTCGCGAAGCTCGCCTCTGACCTCGAAAAGCCACGTGGCTTCTCGGTGTTGGGCAAGGCTGAGACACTCAGCTTTCTCGCCGCGAAGCCGGTGGGATTTATCTGGGGTGTCGGCAAGGCGATGCAGGAAGAACTCGCGAAGGGCGGCATCACGATGATCTCCCAACTCCAGCAGATGGAGAAGAACGAGTTGATGCGCCGCTATGGCTCCATGGGCGCAAGGCTCTACCACCTGTCGCGCGGCGAGGACCAGCGCATCGTTTCCACCGACGACCACTCAAAATCGATCAGCGCCGAAACCACGTTCAATACCGATATTGCCGGACGTGCAGAGCTGGAACGCATCTTGTGGCCGCTGGCCGAGAAGGTTTCTCGCCGCGCCAAGGCAGAGGGTGTGGCGGGCCACACCGTGGTGCTGAAGCTCAAGACGTCAGACTTCAAGCTGAGGACTCGCAACGTCTCCCTTGCAGACCCCACCCTGCTCGCCAACCGCATCTATGATGCCGCACTGCCGCTGCTGCAGCGCGAGGCGACGGGCACCGCGTTCCGGCTCATCGGCATCGGCATCTCCGGCCTGGTGGAGGCAAGGCCCGAGCAGGAGACGGAGACACTCGACGTCACCACCGCCGCCCGCGCCAAGGCAGAATTGGCCGTTGACCGCATCCGCGACAAGTTCGGCCGTGCCGCAGTGAACCGGGGCATCAATTTTGGCTCGGACGACTGACCCTTTCCGCCACGGCGAGAGTCGGGTTAAAGCAAGATCCCTGAAGGAAGATCAGATTCTCAGATCATGAAGCCCAAACTCGTCCGCACCCTTGCCGCCCTCCGCCGCGAAACCGCCAAGTGGCGAAACGAGAGCCTGAGCTACGCCGTGGTGCCCACCATGGGAGCGATCCATTCCGGCCACATGGAACTGGTTGCGGAAGGCTTGAAGCGCGCCGATCGGGTGATCACCACGATCTTCGTCAATCCGACGCAGTTCGCCGCCAATGAGGACCTCGATAAATATCCGCGCGACGAGGATGGCGATGTGATCAAGCTTGGCAAGGCTGGCTGCCAATTGATCTATCTGCCAGAGTCCGCCGAGATCTATCCACCGGGCTTCTGCACCACGGTGACACTCACGGGCCCCGCAAAGGCGGGCCTGGAGGACAAGTTCCGCCCGCAGTTTTTCGATGGCGTGGCGACCGTTGTCGCCAAGCTATTTACACAGACGGGTGCCGACTACGCAATGTTCGGTGAGAAGGACTACCAGCAACTGAAGGTCGTCATGCGCTTGGCACGCGATCTCGACATTCCGATCGAAGTGGTGGGCGTGCCGACGGTTCGGGAGGAGGACGGACTCGCGAAATCATCGCGTAACGTCTACCTCTCCAAGCAGGAGCGACAGCAGGCGCTGGCGATCTATTCGAGCATCAGCCACGCGGCTGAACGCATCCGCGCCGGCCTCGACGTCCAGTCTGCCACAACCCTCGCCACGCGCACGCTTATGGCTTTAGGTTTCAAGGTCGACTACGTCACCGTCCGCAACGCCGAGACGTTGGCCCCTCCCCAGCATCGGGATGAACCGCTGCGTGTCATCGTTGCCGCTTGGCTTGGAAAGACACGCCTCATCGACAACGTAGCGGTCTGACTCTTCCTACAGCAGTCCAAGCTCAGCCAGTTCACGGCGGAGTTTCTCCGGCATGCCTTCGACCTTCGAAGACTTCGGCAGGTCAGGCGGCGCATCGGATTCTTCCAGATAGCGCCAGCCCTGGAAGGCTCGCTTGGGCACGGGCCTCACCGGAACGATTTGCGGCTTGAACACGATGCGGCAGCGCTCGATGCCATCAGCCCCGGTGACCGGCTCAAGCGCGGCGATGGGCTGCCGGCACAGGATCATGCCGCGGAGCACCCAATACAATGACCCACCGGGCAAGATCTCGTCCTTGCGCTTGGGAAACATGCGGGTGACGTGGTCCAGCGTATCGCGGCCCGCCTTGCAATCCTTGACCCAGGATTCGAGTTCCTCGATTTCGGAAACGCCGACGCAGAGCTTGAGAATGTTCAGGGCCATTCACTGATCATAGGGAAAGGGGGCACAGGAGAGAACCGCCAAGTGCCGGGTTTTCCCCAGCGATGGGCTAAACAGCCCCTTTCCCCGCAACTGGCGCGAAATAACTAGGGTCAAGCGACCTGATTTCGAAACGGTGCTGTACACGGACGCCGATGCCGTGGCGAAGCATCAGCTCAGCCAGCCGGTTGCCGTCGATCAGCACAACCCGGCGCACGAGCTGGGCGCAGAACTCCGCGGCCCCGGCCGAGAAATGGGTGGTCGTCACGAACACGCCTTTGCCGGCCCTTCGAGCCTCCAGACTTCCCGCAAAATCGCGAACATCGCCAATGGGAACCGCCGTACCCGGCTTCAAGCGCTTGGCCTGGATGCAAATCGAATCGAAGCCAAGCTCATCCAGCGTGACAATTCCGTCGATGCCGCCGTCCCCCGAACGCCCAAGGCACCGCGCCATCTCGGCGCGATCGCTGCCATACCCCATGGCCAGCAGCACATCGATCACCATGCGCTCAAAAAACTCTGGTGACTGCGCATGAATGCGACCGATCAGCTCTCGGTGGAGGACGGCGTTCGACGCGTTGACCAGCGCGGTAAGCGCCGCGCAGCCCTCTTCGGTAATGCCGCCAGCGAAGCCGTCCAGCGCATCCGAGCGAGATGGCTCGTCATGGCCGGATTGCATGAGGCGCTGAAAGTCACCCAACAAGAACATGACGCTATGGTAGTTTCGAAGCCTTAACACTGGCTTATAAACAAAGAGACCCGGAGCCAGCCTAACGCCAGCTCCGGGCTCCACATGCAACGCCAGCGTTCAGATCAGGAGGACGCCTTGCTGATGAAACACTTCACACCCTTGGCCTTGAGCTTCGAGCAGGTGCGGTTGGCATCGCCCTGAGATTCGAACCCCACCAGGCGAACGCGATAGAACACGCCCTTCGCACCGAGATCAGCACGCACCACAACCGGCTCCTGGGAGGCCAGCGCCTTGTTGCGGGCCTGCATTTTCTTCCAAGTGGACCAGGCTGAGTCTTCGGTTGTCGCCGAGGCGAGCTGCACGGACCAGCCAGTGATCTTCTTTACCGGTGCGGGCTCATCGGCAGGTGCGGCATCAAGCGAGGCGGTATGGGTTTCATCGGCCACAGGCTCTGCCACGGCAGCAACCTGACCTTCGTCCGGCACATCTTCGACGGCCAGAACCTTCTCTTCCGGAGCGGCGGCGGTGGGCTGCGCGTCTGCGATCGGCTCTGCCGAGGCAACGCGCACCTGCTCCTGCGGAACGCGGTCGGTGTAGAGCTTTCCGGCGGTCTCGGCAGCCTGGGATTCTTCGCCCATCAAGATGGCGGAGGGTGCCTTGGCAACGGGCAGATCGCTCGCAGGGCTCACCTCGGCAGTCTGGATCGAATCACCGACCTGCACCGTCACCGGTGCGCCGTCGAGAGCAGCCAGCCGCTGCTGTGCCGGCTCGTAGCCGGGCTTGGCGGCAAGCGCCTTGTTGAGCGATGCGCGTGCATCGGCTGTGCGGTTGAGCTTCTCGTAAGTCGCCGCCTCGGCCAAGTAAAGCCGGGCCGGATCGGGATAGTCGTAGCGCAACGCCTTGTCGAAATCTGCCAGTGCGAAAAGATACTGGCCCGAGTCGCGCAGCAGCGTGCCGCGGCTGTAATAGGCATGGCTGAACCCGGCGTCGAGGAACAACGCCGAGGTGAAATCCTCCATGGCAAGCGCGTTCCGCTGCAACCGCTGATAGGACAACCCCCGATTATAGAGCGCCAAGGCGCGAACCTTACCGGACAGGGCATCCACCCGCAGAGCCGCCGTGTAATCGTCGATGGCGAATTCGTGCTCGTTCAGCCGTTGATAGGCCAAGCCGCGGTTGAGAAGTGCATTGGCCAGCACATCGGGCGGCAGAGCGCGGGAGTCGATGGCCTTGGTATAATCGGCTACCGCCGATTCAGCGTCGCCCGCCTGCAAAGCTTTGTAGGCTTCTGCCGCGAGTTGGGTTTCCGGCGTGGAAGCAGCGGACCAGGCCGGTGCGGCGCTGGCGGCAAGAACCACGGTGAAGACGGAGGCGAGTAAGGCGGTGCGGATGCTCATGAGACGGAGTATCGGATCGGCGTGGTTAAAAACCTATTTCCGAAAGGGGCTTAGAAAGTTGACAGGCGGTAAACAGTCTGTCCGTCACTGTGTCGTTTCTGGACTCTACGGCGGCGCTCGCGAGTTGACGGCGCCGTGTCAACCTGTCACAACAGTCAGCGTGTGGTGCCCGGAGCCAAACGGACTTCGGGCCTAACAGGGAACACGGTGAGGATGACCCAATCGGGGCCGAATCCGTGGCTGCCCCCGCAACTGTGAGCGGAGAGGGTTTCGGCACGACTGGCCACTGGGCAACCGGGAAGGCCGCCGAAACTCAGCGACCCGCAAGTCAGGAGACCTGCCACACAACAGGACGTTAACAGGTCACCACGGAGGGTGTTCATGACCGCTCGCACGATTTCTTCCACCATCTCGCTCACGGCTTCCAAGCGCATTGCCGCAGGCTTCGCACTGCTGTTCATCGGCGCAACCCTGACCTTCGCGGTTGGCCTTTCCAACATGGCCGTGGCGCACAACGCGGCACATGACACGCGCCACGCCATCGGCTTCCCCTGCCACTGAGCAGACGACAACTTTCATGATCGGGCGGGTCATACTCGCCGTGCTCCTGGCAGGGATCGCGGCCGGGATCGTCATGGGCGCAATCCAGCATGTGCGGCTGACGCCCCTGATTCTTGAAGCGGAAGCTTTTGAACGGGCGGGGGACCCCGCCTCCCACTCCCATGCCACAACACCAGATGCCGGAGCCTCCACGAGCGGAGAAAGCGGATCCGGCGGTCACGACCACGACCACGGCGAGGGCTGGGCCCCTCAAGATGGCTGGCAGCGTACGCTGGCCACCACCGTGAGCGCCGCCATGACGGGAGCTGGCTTTGCTGCCATGCTGGCCGCCGTGTCACTGCTCGTCGGACTGCCAATCACCCGGCGAAACGGGATCATGTGGGGTCTCTGTGGGTTTCTTGCCGTGACGCTGGCCCCAGCAGTGGGCTTGCCGCCGGAACTGCCTGGCATGGCTGCGGCGGATCTTCTCGCCCGTCAGGTCTGGTGGGTGGGAACCATCGCATCAACCGCCGCCGGCATCTACCTCGTTGCCACCCAGACACGCCTTTGGACACTCGTTCTTGCTGCGGTCCTGATCATGGCACCTCATCTCATCGGCGCGCCCGTGGCGCCGCATAGCGAGGGCATGGTGCCAGCCGAACTGGTCGCCCGCTTCGTTGCCAACTCAATTGCCGCCAACGCCATATTCTGGTGCACCATCGGCCTGTTCCTCGGGCTCGTGCTGGACCGAACCGCCAAGGACATCTACGCCACATGAGCACAGAAAAGATCCCAGCCACAGTCATCACCGGCTTTCTCGGAGCCGGCAAGACCACGCTGATCCGCAACATGCTGGAGAACGCCCAGGGCCGCCGCATCGCGCTGATCATCAACGAGTTCGGCGACGTCGGCGTCGATGGCGAAATCCTGAGAAGCTGCGGGGTTGACAGCTGTCGCGACGAGGACGTGATCGAACTCGCCAACGGGTGCATCTGCTGCACCGTGGCGGATGACTTCGTGCCCACCATGCGCAAGTTGCTGGACCGCAAAGATCCGCCGCAGCACATCGTGATCGAAACCTCGGGCCTGGCTCTGCCCCAACCCCTGGTAAGGGCCTTCAACTGGCCGGAAATCAAGTCGCGGGTGACAGTCGACGGCGTCATTACGGTGGTCGATGCCAAGGCCCTGGCGGAGGGTCGCTTCGCCGATGATGAAGATGCCGTTCAAGCGCAACGCGAAGCGGATCCCAACCTCGATCACGAAAACCCGATCGAGGAACTGTTCGAGGACCAGTTGAATTGCGCCGACATGGTGATCCTCAACAAAACAGACCTGCTCGTCGGTGGCGAGAATGAAGCCGTGACCGCGGAACTAAGGAAGAAGGTGCGCGCCGGAACCAGGCTCGTGGCTGCCCGTCACGGTCAGATCGACGTGGCGGCATTGCTTGGCGTCGGCGCCTCAGCCGAAGACGATCTGCACAACCGCCTCTCACACCACGAGATGGAAGGCGAGGAGCAGCACGATCACGACGACTTCGTCACCTTCATCGTCGCGCTCGGCGAAGTGGCCGACAGGGCAGCGCTGCTCAGCCGCATCGAGAATACGATCGCCAAGCATGACATTCTGCGTCTCAAGGGCTTTGTCGATGCAAAGGGTTCGCCCTCCCGCCTGCTGGTTCAGGCCGTGGGCCCGCGCCTCAACAGCTATTTTGACCGCCCCTGGAAGGCCGGTGAAGCGCGCAGCACACAACTCGTGGTCATCGGTGAGAAGCACATGGACCGCGAGGCGATCACCGCCATGCTGCGGGGCTGATGCATCTCCTCGCCACCACATCGGGCGTGATCGATGGCGCCGCGGAAGCCGTCGATCTCGCGCAATCTCCTGCCGACCTCATTGTTCTTTCCGCCGCTGACAGCGAACTCGCCAGCCTCGCGCGTGCCCATGATGGCGCGCCCTGCTCTCTCAGGCTCGCCAATCTGCTGCAATTGCAGCACCCACTATCGGTTGATCTCTATATTGAGAAGACGCTTTCGCGCGCCAGGCTGATTGTTCTGCGCGTGCTGGGTGGCACTTCATACTGGAGTTACGGTCTTGACCAGATTGAGGCCATGGCACGGGAACGCGGTACCATGCTGTGTGTCCTGCCGGGAGACGCACAACCCGATCCTGATCTTACGGGCCGCTCTACGCTCAACCCGCACCACTGCGAACGCCTGCGCCAATATCTGGTGATGGGTGGGACTGAAAATGCGAGCGCCTTCCTTGCCTATTGCCGCCACCTCTTCGACGGCAGTCCGGCGCCGCTCACGGCCCGCGAACTGCCCAAGGCGGGCCTCTATCGCGACACCTCGCAACCCGCCTCTCCGCTGGCCGCCATCGTCTTCTACCGCTCGGTCCTCGAGGGCGCGCAGACGGCACCCATCGACGCCCTGGTCGAGGCACTCGCCGCGCGGGGCATCGGCAGCAAGGCCTTTTATGTCGCTAGCCTGAAGGACCACGCCAGTGTCGACATGTTGCAGAAGGGCCTGTCGGACCCCGATGTGATCCTGAACGCCACCAGTTTCGCGGTCGCTTCCGGGGGCAATGTCGATCCACTTGCCGTGCATGACTGCCCGGTCCTTCAGGTCGTTCTTTCCGGTTCCTCGGAGGACAGCTGGCGCCAGTCCTCGCAGGGCCTCAACGCCCGTGACCTGGCAATGAATGTGGTCCTCCCTGAACTGGACGGCCGCATCATGTCGCGCGCCATTTCATTCAAGGCCGACAGCCTGTGGCACGCGGCAACCGAGTGTCGAATTGTTACCTACCGCGAAGTGCCAGACCGGGTCGCCTTCGTTGCCGAACTCGCCGCCAATTGGGCAAAGCTGCGCCGCACGCCGGCACCGGAGCGCAGGGTTGCGGTCATCCTGGCCAATTATCCCAACAAGGATGGTCGCATCGCGAATGGTGTCGGCTATGACACGCCCGCAAGCACGGTGGCCATCCTCGATGCCATGAAGGCGGCAGGATACGCGACCGACGGCTACCCGCTGACCGGCAACGGTATTGTCGAGGATTTGCAGCGCGGCCCAACCAATGCTCCGTCCACGCACGGTTCCCCCGTTGTTTCAAACCCGCAGGACTTGACCCGGCTTTCCTTTTCTACTGCGGACAAGGCAGGCTCTCGGAACAACACCATGCAAGGTGAGAGCGGTGGTGCAAATGGCGCACGCCTGCCTCTCGCCGACTATCTGACCCACTTCAACACGCTTCCAGAGGCCCTCCGCTGCCGGATCACCGACCGCTGGGGGGACCCATCACGCGACCCATTCTTCGCCTCGGACGCCTTTCATCTTCCCGTCCGCCTCTTTGGCAATGCAGCCGTGGCAATTCAGCCGGCGCGCGGCTACAACATCGACCCGAAGGCCACCTATCACGATCCGGCGCTGCTGCCGCCTCACGGCTATCTCGCGTTCTACTTCTGGCTCCGTCACTGCTTCAGGGCCGATGTGGTCATCCACAATGGCAAGCACGGCAATCTTGAATGGCTGCCGGGCAAAGCAAACGCGCTGACTGATGAATGCCTGCCTGAAGTGGTCCTCGGGCCGTTGCCGCAACTTTATCCCTTTATCGTGAATGACCCCGGCGAGGGAACTCAGGCCAAGCGACGCACCGGCGCGGTCATCATCGATCACCTGACGCCACCACTGACGCGTGCCGAGACCTATGGTCCCCTGAAGGACCTCGAAGCCCTCGTCGATGAGTATTACCTTGCAGCGGGCCTCGACCGTCGGCGGCGCGACTCCTTGAAGGCGGACATCCTCGACCTGACGAAATCATCCCACCTCGACGTCGA